>JAKFVP010000501.1 GCA_021732175.1 Bradyrhizobium sp. | reverse complement strand
GGAAGGATCTGACCGACTCCGTCAACTCCATGGCCGGCAACCTCACCGCCCAGGTCCGCAACATCGCCGAAGTCGCCACCGCGATTGCCGGCGGCGACCTGTCGCGCAAGATCACCGTCGACGTGCGCGGCGAAATCCTTCAGCTCAAGGAAACGCTGAACACGATGGTGGACCAGCTCAACCGCTTCGCCGGCGAAGTGACGCGCGTCGCCCGCGAAGTCGGTACCGAAGGCCGGCTTGGCGGCCAGGCCAACGTGCCCGGCGTCGCCGGCACCTGGAAGGATCTGACCGACTCCGTCAACTCCATGGCCGGCAACCTCACCGCCCAGGTCCGCAACATCGCGGAAGTGACCACCGCCGTGGCCCGCGGCGACCTGTCGCGCAAGATCACGGTGGACGTGCGCGGCGAAATTCTCGAGCTGAAGAACACCATCAATACGATGGTGGACCAGCTCAACGCCTTCGCCTCCGAAGTGACGCGCGTCGCCCGCGAGGTCGGCACCGAAGGCAAGCTCGGCGGCCAGGCCGAAGTGCCTGAGGTGGCCGGCACCTGGAAGGACCTCACCGACAACGTCAACTTCATGGCCTCGAACCTGACGGCGCAGGTCCGCAACATCGCCGAAGTCGCCACCGCGATTGCCGGCGGCGACCTGTCGAAGAAGATCACCGTGGACGTGCGCGGCGAAATCCTGCTGCTCAAGGACACCCTCAACACGATGGTCGAGCAGCTCCGTTCCTTCGCCGCCGAAGTGACGCGCGTGGCGCGCGAGGTCGGCACCGAGGGCCGGCTCGGCGGCCAGGCCGTGGTGCCCGGCGTCGGCGGCACCTGGAAGGACCTGACCGACAACGTCAACCTCTTGGCCGCGAACCTCACCACGCAGGTCCGCAACATCGCCGAAGTCACCACCGCCGTGGCGCGCGGCGACCTGTCGCGCAAGATTACCGTGGACGTGAAGGGCGAAATTCTGGAGTTGAAGAACACCATCAACACCATGGTGGACCAGCTCAACGCGTTTGCCGGCGAAGTGACGCGCGTGGCCCGTGAAGTCGGCACCGAAGGCAAGCTCGGCGGTCAGGCCGAGGTGCCCGGCGTCGCCGGCACCTGGAAGGATCTCACCGACACCGTGAACTTCATGGCGGCGAACCTGACCGAACAGGTGCGCGGCATCGTCAAGGTGGTGACGGCGGTTGCCGACGGTGACCTCAAGCAGCAGCTCACCGTGAAGTCCAAGGGTGAGGTCGCGGCGCTCGCCGACACCATCAACAACATGACCGAGACACTGGCAACCTTCGCCGATCAGGTCACCAGCGTGGCGCGCGAGGTCGGCGTCGAAGGCCGGCTCGGCGGCCAGGCCAACGTGCCGAGCGCGGCCGGCACCTGGAAGGACCTCACCGGCAACGTCAACCTGCTGGCCGCCAACCTGACCTCCCAGGTGCGCGCCATTGCCGAGGTCGCGACCGCCGTGACCAAGGGCGACCTGACGCGGTCGATTCAGGTCGACGCGCGCGGCGAAATGGCCGAGCTCAAGGACAACATCAACACCATGATCGGCAACCTCCGTCTCACCACGGAGCTCAATACCGAGCAGGACTGGCTGAAGACCAACCTCGCCCGCTTCACCAACATGCTGCAGGGCCAGCGCGACCTCTCCACCGTCGGCCGATTGCTGCTGACGGAACTCTCGCCTCTGGTCAACGCCCATATGGGCGTCATCTACCAGGTCGAGAACGAGGACAATCCGCAGCTTCGGTTGCTGTCGTCATATGCAGGCGATGCCACCCACCCACACCCCTCCTTCGTGCAGATCGGCGAAGGACTGGTCGGGCAGTGCGCCATGGACAAGCGCCGCCTGCTGGTGTCGGACATTCCGACCGACGCGGCCCCGGTGAACTCCGCGTTGATGCGGGTGCTGCCGAGGAATCTCGTCGTGCTCCCCGTGCTGTTCGAGGGTCAGGTCAAGGCCGTGATCGAGCTGTCGTCCGTCAGCTCCTTCACCAATTCGCAGATGACGTTCCTGGAACAACTCACCGACTCCATCGGCATCGTCTTGAACTCGATCGAAGCGACGATGCAGACCGAGGGCCTGCTCAAGCAGTCGCAGCAGCTCGCCGGCGAATTGCAGACCCAGCAGCGCGAACTGCAGCAGACCAACGAGCAGCTCGAACAGAAGGCCCAGCAGCTTGCCGAGCGCAACGTCGAAGTCGAGCGCAAGAACCAGGAGATCGAGCAGGCCCGCCGCGCGCTGGAGGAAAAGGCCAGCGAACTCGCGCTCACCTCGAAGTACAAGTCGGAATTCCTTGCCAATATGAGCCACGAGCTGCGCACGCCGCTCAACAGCATTCTGATCCTCGGTCAGCAGCTCACCGAGAACCCGGACGGCAATTTGACGGCCAAGCAGGTCGAGTTCGCGCGCACAATCCATGGCGCGGGCACCGACCTGCTCAACCTCATCAGCGACATCCTCGATCTCTCCAAGATCGAATCCGGGACTGTCACGGTCGATGCCGAAGAGATCCTGACGGCCAATCTGCTCGACACCGTCGGCCGTCCGTTCCGCCACGAGGCCGATAACCGCCAGCTCGCATTCAACATCGAGATCGACCCCAATCTCGGGCGCAGCATCGTCACCGACTCCAAGCGCCTGCAGCAGGTGCTGAAAAACCTGCTGTCGAACGCCTTCAAGTTCACCGCTGAGGGCGGTGTTCGCCTCAGTGTGTCGGCTGCGCTCGGCGGCTGGAGCGCCGAGCATCCGATCCTGTCGCATGCACCGGCGGTGATCGCCTTCGAGGTCTCCGATACCGGCATCGGCATCCCCCTCGACAAGCAGAAGCTGATCTTCGAGGCATTCCAGCAGGCCGACGCCGGCACCAGCCGCAAATATGGCGGCACCGGCCTTGGCCTCGCCATCAGCCGCGAGCTCGCCACGCTGCTGGGCGGCGAAATTCACCTGACCAGCGCGCCGGGCAAGGGCTCGACTTTTACGCTCTACCTGCCGCAGAAATATTCCGGACCCACCGTGGCGCCGCGCGTCCAGCTGCCCGCCGCGCACTCTACGCTTCCATCCCAGCCTGTGGTGACGCAGGAACGCGCGGTCGAGCAGATCCCGGACGACCGCCTCGACCTGCAAGCCGGTGATACCATCTTGCTTATCGTCGAGGACGACCCGCATTACGCCCGCGTGCTGGTCGACCTCGCCCGCGACAAGGGGTTCAAGGTGCTGGTGGCGGCGCGCGGCGCCGAAGCGCTGGAGCTTGCCAAGCAATACCAGCCGGCCGCCGTGTCGCTCGACGTGTTCCTGCCGGACATGCTGGGTTGGACCGTGCTGAGCCAGCTCAAGCACAATCCCCTCACCCGGCACATTCCGGTGCAGATCATCACGCTCGACGAAGACCGCCAGCATGCGCTGGCGCGCGGCGCCTTCTCCTTCGTCAACAAGCCCACCACCACGGAGGGCGTCAGCGCCGCGCTGTCGCATATCAAGGAATATGCACGGCCGCGCCGCAAGCGCCTTTTGATCGTGGAAGACAACGTGGCCGAGCAAATGAGCATCCGGGAATTGCTCGATCACGATGACATCGAGATCGTCACGACCGACACCGGCGCCGGTGCGCTGGCAACCCTGCGTGACAATCCTTGCGACTGCGTCGTGCTCGACCTGAAGCTGCCGGACATGAGCGGCTTCGAGGTGCTCGACCGCATCCGCAGCGACGAGGAACTTTCCAACGTTCCCGTTGTCGTATTCACCGGCCGCGAACTCTCGGTCGAGGAAGATGCGGAACTTCACACCATGGCGCGCAGCATCGTGGTGAAGGGCGTCGAGTCGCCGGAGCGCCTGCTCGACGAGACCGCGCTGTTCCTGCATCGCGTGATCACGGAACTGCCGACCGACAAGCAGCGCATGCTGGAGAAACTCAATAGTTCCGACGAGGATCTGGTGGGCCGCACGGCGCTACTGGTCGACGACGACGCGCGGAACATCTTTGCCCTCTCCAGTGTATTGGAACGCCGCGGCATGAAGGTGCTGACGGCGACGACCGGCCGCGAAGCCATCACGCTGGTGGAATCCAATCCGGAAATTGCCGTCGTGCTGATGGACATCATGATGCCGCAGATGGATGGGTACCAAACCATCGGAGCCATCAGGGAGAACCCTGCGTTCCGCCGGCTCCCGATCATCGCGCTGACGGCGAAGGCGATGAAGGGCGATCGCGAAAAATGTCTTGAAGCCGGGGCCTCGGACTATCTGGCCAAGCCCGTCAATACCGAGCAGCTGCTACTGGCGATCCGGATGTGGCTGCACCGCTAACCCGCGTGAACGAAGCAATGGACCACGAGAAGGTCAATATTCTTCTGGTAGACGATCAGCCCGCCAAGCTGCTCGCCTACGAAGTCATACTGAAGGAGCTCGGCGAGAACCTCGTCGTGGCTTCGTCGGGACGTGAGGCGCTGGAATATCTCCTGAAGAACGAGGTCGCGGTCATCCTCGTCGACGTCTGCATGCCCGAGCTCGACGGCTTCGAGCTCGCCGCGATGATCCGCGAACATCCGCGCTTCCGCAAGACCGCGATCATTTTCATCTCGGCGATCCAGGTCAGCGATTTCGATCGCTTGCGCGGCTACGAGATGGGCGCGGTCGACTATGTGCCGGTGCCCGTGGTGCCGGAGGTGCTGCGCGCCAAGATCAAGGTGTTCGCCGAGCTCTACCGCAAAACGAGACAGCTCGAGCGGCTCAACGCCGAACTGGAGGACCGCGTCCGCGCCCGCACGGCTGAGCTCGAGGAATCGCACCAGCGGCTGGTCGAGAGCGAACAGCGCCGCAGCCTTGCCATTGCCGCCGGCAAGATGGGCTCCTGGGACTGGGACTGGATCAACGGCGACTGGATGTGGGACGAAGGCCAGTACCAGATCTTCGGCCTCGATCCGAAGAACTTCGTCGTTACGCCTGCGAACGTGCAGGCGCTGCTGCATCCCGACGACATCAACGAGCTGCGCAAGGCGCAGGCGCAATTCGCCAAGGGCGTGAAATCCTACGAAGCGGAATTCCGCATCGTGCGGCCGAACGGCGAGGTGCGCTGGTGCGCCGGCACCGCCGCGGTGACGGTCGATCCGGCCGACCGTGTCGTGCGCGTCAGCGGCGTCACCATCGATATCACCGAACGCAAGCATGCCGAGGAACGGCAGAACCTGCTGGCGCGCGAGGTCGACCATCGCGCCAAGAACGCGCTGGCGCTGGCGCAGTCCATCGTGCGGTTGACCCGCGGCGACAACGTCAAGGCCTATGTGGAGTCGGTCGAGGGCCGGATCAACGCACTTGCGCGGGTCCACACCGTGCTGTCGCTGTCGAGCTGGCAGGGAGCCGAGATCAAGCGGCTGGTCGACGAGGAGCTCGCGCCCTACTCGCTCGGCAATCGCATTTCATTGTCGGGCCCCGAGGTGCAGCTGCGGCCGGCGACTGCGCAAACGCTGGCGCTGGCGCTGCATGAGCTCGTCACCAACTCCGCCAAATACGGCGCGCTGTCCAGCCAGGCGGGGCGGCTCGCGGTGAGCTGGCAGGACGGGACCGGCGTTCTGGAACTGATCTGGGAAGAGAAAGGCGGCCCGCCGGTGCAGGTGCCGGTCTCGCGCGGCTTCGGCACGCGCAGCGTCATTGCCAGCATCGAGTCGCAGCTTGGCGGCAAGGCCGATTTCGACTGGCGGCCGGAAGGCCTGCTGTGCCGACTCTCGGTCCCGCTGTTTGCGAAGGCGGCAACGCCTGAACGCACGGCGATGCGTGAGCCCGCCAATGAGCGCGCCAGTTCGGGACTCTAGTTCGGTACGCGTGCGAGAGCGTTGGTCAGGCCGTGGGCGTACCGCGGGCGGTCGCGATGGCGGCCATCAGTTCCCCCGGGCGAAACGGCTTTTGCAGGCAAACCACATTGGACAGCCCCGGCGTATCAGCGATGAAGTCGAGTGCGGTCATGCCGGAGATCGCAACGATCGGCAGAGCGGGCTTTCGCTCGCGCATGGAGGCGATCACGTCATATCCGTTGGTGCCGAGCAGGAAGATGTCGACGACGGCGAGGTCGAACTCGGCCTCCTCGAAGGCCTTCAGGCCCGCTGCACCGCTCGGCGCCTCCACCACCTCGAACTGGTTGATGCGGAGCACCATGGAGATCATGGCGCGCACATCGGACTGATCGTCGATGACGAGAATGCGAGGCATCAAATGCTCCCTGGGACGACCCGATCGGGCCAGTCCGGCAATGTTCGCACACCGGATACGATGCCACGGATTCCACTGATGATTGGTAATTGGTCGTGGTTGACGGGAAGCGAACGCGTGTGAAATTTTCCGAGGAAATGGCCGCGCGCCATGTACCCTTGAGTTGATTCTCGCGTCAACTCTCGCTCGCCACGACCTCCTGTCCTTTGTACGATAAGCGAGATAGCGTCATGAATGCTCCGAAGCTCATTGGCCTCGCGCTGTGCGCCCTGCTTGCCTCGCCGGCGGCAAGTGCGCAGGACATCACGATTGCCATCGCCGGGCCGGTCACCGGCAGCGAGGCGGTGTCGGGCCGCCAGATGACCGATGGCGCCGAACTTGCGGTGGCCGACATCAATGCAGCCGGCGGGTTGCTCGGCAGGCGGCTGAAATTCACGGTCAACGACGATGCCTGCGACCCCAGGCAGGCGCGCTCGGTGGCCGAGAAGCTCGCCGGCACGAACGTGCCGTTCGTCGTCGGCCACTTCTGCTCGGGCGCGTCGATCGCGGCTTCCGAAGTCTACGCTGACGCGGGAATCCCAGCGATCACGCCGGCTTCCACGGCGACGAAGCTCACCGACGGCAAGCTCTGGAACGTCGCGCGCGTCTGCGGCCGCGACGATCAGCAAGGCCCGGCGGCGGCGGCGCATATCCTGAAGGCGTTCGCCGGGAAGAATGTCGCGATTCTCCACGACAAGAATACCTACGGCCGCGGCCTTGCCGACGAGACCCGGAAGGCGCTCAACGCCGCCGGCTTCCGCGAGAAGATGTTCGAATCCTTCAACCGCGGCGAGGTGGATTTCTCCGCCATCGTGTCGCGGCTGAAGCGGGAGAACATCGACCTCGTTTATGTCGGCAGCTATCCGCAGGAAGCAGGCCTGATCCTGCGCCAGATGCGCGAGCAAGGGCTGAAGACCGTGCTGATGTCGGGCGATGCGCTCTATGACCGCACATTCTCATCCATCACCGGCAAGGACGCCGACGGCGCCCTCTTCACCTTCGGTCCCGACCCGCGCGGCAATCCGGCCGCGAAGGCCGTGATCGACCGCTTCAAGGCGAAGGGCATCGAGCCCGAAGGCTACGTCCTGCACAGCTACACGGCGGTCCAGGTCTGGGCCCTTGCCGCGGCGAAGGCCGGCACGATCGACGGGAGGCAAGTCATGCAGGCGCTCAAGGCCGGCGAATGGGACACGGTGATGGGCAAGCTGTCTTTCGATGCGAAGGGTGATATCAAGCAGACCGGTTACGTTCTCTGGAAATGGGATGGCAGGGGCAACGCCGTCGAGCTTGCCCCCGGCAAGGGTTCATGAGCGCAAGGAATCTTCTCACCGATATCGCAGGCGTCAGCGTCGGCCATGCCGATGATGCGTCGCTCGCCTCCGGCGTCACCGCCATCCTGTTCGACAAGCCGGCGGTCGCCTCCGTCGACGTGCGCGGCGGCGGACCGGGCACGCGCGAGGACGCCCTGCTCGATCCCGTCAGCACGGTGGAAGCGATCGATGCCATCACGCTGTCAGGCGGCTCGGCCTTTGGCCTCGACGCCGGCGGCGGCGTGCAGGCCTGGCTCGCCGAGCGCGGCCGCGGCTTCCGCATCCGCGATGCGGTGATCCCCATCGTCACCGGTGCGATCTGCTTCGACCTGCTCAACGGCGGCAACAAGCAATGGGGCCGCTTCTCGC
>JAKFVP010000123.1 GCA_021732175.1 Bradyrhizobium sp. | reverse complement strand
CGACCACGACCATGGTCTTTTGCAGCAGGATCAGTTCGGGCCGCGTGCGCATGTCGAACAATCCGGTGACCTCCAGCAGCAGGGTCAGCAGCCGCGCCATCGAGATTTCCTCGGCGGTGCGATTGTGGATCGGCTCGCCGATGGCGCGGATCGCCTGCGCGAAGTTCTCGATCGAGTGATGCGCCGGCACGTAGCCCGCTTCTAAATGCACCTCGGCAACGCGATGATAATCGCGTGTGATAAATCCGAGAAGTATTTCAGCGAGGAATCGCCGCTCCTTCATGCCGAGCCGGCCCATGATGCCGAAATCGACGGCGACGAGGCGGCCCTCCTTGTCGACGAACAGATTGCCGGGATGCATGTCGGCATGGAAAAAACCGTCGCGCAGCGCGTGACGCAGGAAACTCTGGATCACCTTGCGGCCGAGATCGGGCAGATCGACCTTCGCCTGTTCCAGCCGCGCGTGATCGTTCAGCGCGATGCCCTCGATCCACTCCATGGTCAGCACGTTGTGGGTGGTGCGGTCCCAGTCCACGACAGGCACGCGAAAATCCGGATCGTCGCGCGTGTTCTCGGCCATCTCCGACATCGCGGCCGCTTCCAGCCGCAGGTCCATCTCCATCGCGACCGAGCGCGACATGGTGTTGATGACCTCGATCAGGCGCAGCCGCCGCGCCTCGGCCGAATGCGCTTCGGCCTTGCGCGCGACAAAGAAGAAATCGGAAAGATCGCGCCGGAAGCGCGAGGCGACATTCGGGCGCAGCACCTTGATCGCAACCGACTGGCGCTCGCCGTCGCGCAGCACCTCGCCGCGATGCACCTGCGCGATCGAGGCCGCCGCAACCGACGGGCCGAAGCTCGCAAAGGCCTGCGAAACAGGCTTTTCCAGCGATTGCGCAACGGCGGCTTCGGCTTCCGCTTGCGGGAACGGCGGCAGGCGATCCTGCAGATTTTCCAGGTCGCGCGCCATCACGACGCCGACCACGTCGGGACGCGTCGCCAGGAATTGTCCGAGCTTCAGGTAAGCCGGCCCGAGCCGCGTCAGCGCGCGTGACAGCCGCGGACCGCCCTTGGCGCCCGGCCGCTCCACCAGCCGCGCCAGTTTCATCCCGAGCTGTGCCGGCGGCGGCACCAAGCTGGGATCGATGACGCCGAACACGCCTTCGCGCGCGAACACGAAACCGGCGCGGGCAAGCCTTGCGATGTGGGTCGCTGCTGAGATCACAAACGCCAGCCCGAATGCAGCGCCACGATACCGCCCGAGAGGCTCTGCCATTTGACGCGCGAGAAGCCGGCGGCGCGGATCATGTCGGCAAACGCATTGGGCTTGGGAAATTTGCGGATGGATTCGACGAGATATTGATAGGATTCGGCATCGCCGGTCACGGCGCGGCCGAGCGGCGGGATGACGCGGAACGAGAACAGGTCGTAGATGCGATCGAGCCCGGGTACATCGACCGTGGAAAATTCGAGACACAGGAAACGGCTGCCGGGGCGCAGCACGCGATACGCTTCCTTCAGTGCCAGATCGATCTGCGGCACGTTGCGGATGCCGAACGCGATGGTGTAGGCATCGAAAGTGCGATCCGCAAACGCCAGCGCTTCGGCATTGCCTTCGACAAAATCGACACGGTCATCGAGGTGCTGGGCGACGGCGCGGTTGCGGCCAACCTCGAGCATATCCACATTGATATCGCAGACCGTGGCGCGGAAGCCGGAGCCCGATGCCTTCGCTGCGCGGAAGCCGACATCGCCGGTACCGCCGGCGACGTCGAGCAGATGGAACGGCGCCTCGTTCTTCGGCGGGTTGAGCGTGGTGACCATGAGGTCCTTCCAGGCTCGGTGCAATCCGGCGGACATCAGATCATTCATGAGGTCATAGCGCGAGGCGACACTGTGAAACACCTCGTTCACCAGCGTCTGCTTCTCGCCCAGGGGCACGTCCCTGAAGCCGAAATGGGTGGTTTGGTCCGGCCGATCCATCACTCGATACTCCGCGGGCCGGACCATAGCGCGGCCGGCAGGGGCGCGCTACAAGCGAAGCCGTCGCGCGGCTTGCGCTACGCCAGCGTTGGTTAATTTGCAAGGCTGTCATGACTGCACAATTTCTGCGAACCATTCCCGTCCTGCGCATGTTCGACGAGGCCAAGGCGCGCGAGTTCTATCTCGACTTCCTCGGCTGCAAGGTCGATTTCGAGCACCGCTTTGCGCCCGACCTGCCGCTGTTCCTGCAGGTGTCGCTCGGCGACGTCGTACTGCGGCTGAGCGAGCATCACGGTGACGCTGCGCCGGGATCGAAGGTCACGATCGAGATGAAGGGGCTGGCCGACTATCACGCGGCATTGAATGCGAAGAAATACCGTTACGCGCGGCCGGGGCTGGTCAAGCAGGCCTGGGGCGCCACCAGCATGACCCTCGCCGATCCCTTCCACAATCACATTGAATTCACCGAGCCGAACGCGAGCTGACAGGTCGAGCGATGCCCGAATTACCTGAAGTCGAGACGGTCCGCCGCGGTCTGCAGCCGGTGATGGAAGGCGCGAAAATCCTGAAAGCGGAAGCAAGGCGCAAGGATTTGCGCTTTCCCTTTCAGAAGGATTTTGCCGCGCGCCTCACCGGACAGACCGTGACCGGGCTCGGCCGCCGCGCCAAATATCTGATGGCGGATCTGACTTCCGGCGACGTGCTGCTGATGCATCTGGGCATGTCCGGTTCGTTCCGCGTGCTGAAGGGCGAAACTAATTCAACTCCCGGCGACTTTCACTATCCGCGCAGCGAGGACCGCGCCCACGATCATGTCGTGTTCCACATGTCGTCAGGCGCATCGGTCGTGTTCAACGATCCGCGCCGCTTCGGCTACATGAAGATCATCGCGCGCAACGAGATGGAGGACGAGCCGCTGCTGGCCGGGCTCGGCCCCGAACCGCTCGGCAATGAATTCAACGCCGATCTGCTGGCGCAGGCCTGTCACAACAAGAAGACCTGCCTGAAGGCCGCGCTGCTCGACCAGCGCGTGGTGGCGGGGCTTGGCAACATCTATGTCTGCGAGGCGCTGTATCGTTCGCATCTGTCGCCGCGGCGTCTCGCCGCAACGCTCGCGACGAAGAAGGGCGGGACCACCGGTCACGCGCGGCGGCTGGTAGAGGAAATTCATACGGTGCTGAACCAGGCCATCAAGGCCGGCGGCTCATCGCTGCGCGATCATCGCCAGACCTCGGGCGAGCTCGGCTATTTCCAGCACTCGTTCCAGGTCTATGACCGCGAAGGCGAGAAGTGCCAGACACCGCGCTGCGGCGGCACCATCCGCCGCTTCAACCAGAACGGCCGCTCCACCTTCTGGTGCCCGAAGTGCCAGAAGTGAGCGTTAGCGCTTGATGAAATTGAGGTCGAACCGACGCCTCCATTCGTCATTGCGAGCGAAGCGAAGCAATCCAGCTTCCTTTAGCTGCGACAAGAAAGCTGGATTGCTTCGTCGCTGTCGCTCCTCGCAATGACGACGGAGACGATCGCACCAAGATCATCATGCCTCTGCAAGAGCAACCACCGACGTCTGCGCCGCGAAGGCCCGGGGCTGACAGTCCCCGCAAACGCCAGACATCGGTGGTCATGGCTCCCGCGTCTGCAGGAGCGAAGTCATCAGACGAACGTGAACGCTTCGGCCGACGGCTGCACGGCCGGCATCGTTGCGACCGGCAATTCGTTGACGTCCTCCACCAGCATCACGGCTACGATGCCGAGCCGGCTCTCGATCCACGACCAGAGCCTGCGGATTTCGTCGGCCGATTTGCCTGACGGTGCGTATTCGCTGACCGCAAGGCCGGCGCTCAGCGCGTCCTGGTGATCGTTGCGCATCACGATGAAGGGCTGTGCCACCGCATCGGGAATGTCGAGCGCGCCTTCGCCGAGCGTAGAGGCGGCGCTGGCGATGCGCTGGCCGCGGATCGGCGTCTGGTTGAGGACGAAGGCGAACGGTTTTGCGGCGCGCCGCACTTCCGCGAGCGTCACCGCGGTTGCCTCGATGTCGACGACGCTGGGCCGCGCCGGGATCAGGCAAAGATCGGCGTTGCGGATCGCCGCCGACGTCGCCGCGCCGACGCCGCCGGCCGTGTCCACGATGGCGAGCGTCACGCCTTCATCGGCCAAATTGCGTAGCCGCTCCGCGATATCGCCGGCGGCATAGACCGGATCGACACGCGGCTCGGCATAGCTGCGGCGGGATTGCCAGTTGGAGAGCGTGCCCTGCTGGTCGGTTTCGATCAGGCGGACAGTGTGGCCGGCATCGATCGCCGCGCGTGCGAGACCAATCGCAAGCGTGCTCTTGCCGGAGCCACCTTTCTGGATGGCCAGTACGATCGTGTGCATTGGTCGTCCTTTGAATAGATCAATTGGGTTATGCGGTACGCCACAAACGGGTGCATCGCATTCGCGCGTTGCCGGGCAATTCTTGCCCAGGACGAGCCCAGCCCGATCCCAAAGGAAATCACGGGGATCGCGGAAGTCCGAATCGTTATGCCGACATCATCGCCGATTATGGAATTGTGGCAATTCCGTATGACTACCGCGAAAAATCTGCCTATCGCGCGCGCCGCGTCTTCTTGCTGCTCACAGACAGGCGTCCCACGGCAGACCGGCTTCTTTCCAGGCGGCGGTGGCTTCGGCGTCGGCCTGAATTGGCGCGCCTCCCGACGGATGCGCACATGCCGCCAGTGCCGCAGCCGGTACGCCATCCAGCTTCGCGCGCGTCCACTGCCAGAGGCTTTGAATCTCGTCGGCCGATTTGCCTGATGGCGCGTATTCGCCGACGGAGAGGCCGGCGGCAAGCGCGTCCTGGTGGTCGTTGCGCATGGCGATGAACGGCAGCGCCAGCACATTGGCGAGGTCGGATATCACGTCACCCAGCGCGTTGGCGGAATCGTTGACGCGCCGGCCCCGCACCGGCGTCTGATTGAGAACCAAAGCGAAGGGTTTGCGCCAGGCTCGAACGACGCCGAGGGTCGCGGCCGTCGCTTCGATGTCGACGACCGTCGGTCGCGCCGGAATCATGCAGAGATCGCAGGCCCGGATGGCGGCCACGGTCGCCTCGCCCACGCCGCTCGCGGTATCGATCACGGTCAGGCTGACGCCGCCACGATCGAACGAATGAAGGCGGCGCTCGATGTGGTCGGCGCTGCGGACGATTTCGACGACGGGTTCGGCGATGCCGCGGCGAACCTGCCATCTCGACAACGTTCCCTGCCGGTCGGTGTCGATCATGCGGACATTGTGTCCGGCCTGCAGCGCCGCGAGCGCAAGGCCGATCGCCAGCGTGGTCTTGCCGCTGCCGCCTTTCTGGGTTGCCAATACGATCGTGTGCACAAGAACAATTCCTGATCTGTCGAGCGTTTACGAAGGTGCTGGCGGATTGCGGCGTCGCGATCTCACTGACGAACCAGAGCAGCGAGTCCTGATCGCCCGGAGGCGAATCACGCGCGTGGATTCAGTATGACACCATTATGACAAATCGAGTATCGTCGGGCCGGCCCGGACGGCGCGTGAGTTGAAACGCGTGCAGAGAAACGAAAAACTGCCGGCAGGAAATGTCGGGGAGGCGAACAGGTGACGAAAAATTGGCGCGACCGCGCGGCGACGGTCTTCGAGTGCGAAAAGAAGCCGGCTTCGTCCAGCCGCGGCATGGTGGTGAGCAATCATCCGCTGGCCTCGAGCGCAGGGGTGGAAATGCTCGCCGCCGGCGGCAATGCCGTCGATGCAGCCATTGCAACGCTGTTCGCGCTGACCGTGGTGGAGCCGATGATGGTCGGCATCATCGGCGGCGGCATGGCGCATATCCGTCTCGCCGACGGCAGCCATCGCTTCATCGACGGACAGAGCACGGTGCCGCTGGCGCTGAAGCCCGACACCTACACGTCAAAGCCCGGCTCGGCGCATGATGTGTTCGACACCGTCGGCGATGAAAACCTGAACGGGCCGAAGGCCGTTGCGGTACCCGGCTCGCTGAAGGCCTGGTGTGAGACGCTGGCGCGCTTCGGCACCATGAGCCTTGCCGACGTGATGCAGCCCGCCATCAAGCACGCCGTGCGCGGCTATCTGGTGACGCCTTACCTGCACGAATGCATCAGCGACAGTGCCGAAGTCATGCTGAAGGACAAGCCGATCTCGGCGATCTATCTGCCCAGGGGCACGCCGCTGAAACCGGGCGAGCGCGTGGTGCAGGCCGAATATGCGGAGACGCTGTCCTACATCGCGCAGCACGGGCCGGATGCGCTGTACAACGGCCTGCTCGGCAATGTGCTGGTCGATTACATGAAGGCCAAGGGCGGCTTCATCGCGCATGAAGACCTGAAAACCTACAATACCGTCGAGCGTCAGCCGATCCGCGCCGACTACCGGGGATGGCAGATCATGGGCCCGCCGCCGCCGGCCGCCTCCGGAGTGCACATTACTGAAATGCTCAACATCCTCGAAGGTTATGACATCACGGCGCTCGGCTTTGGCTCCGCGCAGACCATCCACTACCTCGCCGAGGTGATGAAGATCGCGTTCGCCGATCGCGCGGCGGCGAGCGGCGATCCCGCCTATATCAACGTGCCTGTGGAGCGCCTCACCTCAAAGGCTTATGCCGACGAACGCCGCCGCAAGATCGACGATGGCAGGGCGCAGGCATGGAGCGCCGGGGTGCAGCAGCTCGAAAGCGCTTACACCACGCATATGACGGCGGCAGATGGTTTCGGTAATGTGGTTGCGACCACGCAGACCATCAACAATCTGTTCGGCGCAAAAATCCTGATTCCGGGCCTCGGCACCATCCCGAACAACTACATGAATCTCTACGATCCCCGGCCCGGCCACGCGCTGTCGCTCTCGCCGGGCAAGCGCGTCACCACCTCGATGTCCCCGATGATGGCGCTGCGCGACGGCAAGCTGCGTTTTGCGCTGGGCCTGCCCGGGGGAAAACGCATCTTCCCGAGCGCGATGCAGGCGCTGGTCAATTTGATCGACCACGGCATGACCTTGCAGGAAGCCGTCGAAGCGCCGCGGGTCTGGACCGAAGGCAACGCGCTGGAGGTGGAGTCCACGATACCGGAGAGCGTGCGCGCGAAGCTGACTGTCATGGGTCACAAGGTCATGCCCGTGCCTACCGTTGGCGGCGGCATGAACGGCATCGCATTCGCTGAGGATGGCACGCTGCAAGGCGCAGGCTGCTGGCGCGCCGATGGCACGCCGATCGGCATATCCGGCGGCTATGCCCGCGCCGGCGTGCGTTTTGTGCTGCGGTAGGTATAGCGGCATCGGCAGTGCGCTCCCTCGCCCCGCTCTCGCGGGGAGAGGGTTGGGGTGAGGAGCTGCTTCGGCGTATTCGGTGAGAGGGGAGTGCGCGGAGAGTCCCCCTCACCCGGATTGCATTTCATGCAATCCGACCTCTCCCCGCAAGCGGGGCGAGGTGAAGAGAGGCCTACTTCCGCACGCAGATCACGCGGACCACGGCGGCCTTCGCATCCGCAGACGCGCTCGCCGCGCTAACGCCGTTCGCCTTCAGAAAATCGCGCACGGCATCCGCCGGCACCAACCCGGCCTGCGGCGCGCCGTTGCCGGGGCCCGCGACCAGCACCGGCTTCAACTGCGCAATCCCCGCAAACTTGCCGTCCGCATCCATCGCCGCCGCGCCGGAGAAACCGATGGCGGGCGCCGGCGCAAGATCGGCACCGTTGACGCTGGCCTTGACGCTGCTCACGGCATTGCCGCCGCCCTGGTTCTGCGGATCGGCGATCCCGACCAGATCGACCGCGGTCTTGCCGTTGCCGCCAGTGAGGTTCAGCGGCTTCAGCCCCCGCGCGCCATAGATGCGTAACATCGCGAGGTCGCGCTCCTTGTCCTCGGCGATGCGGTCGGCATTGCCGAAACCGGCAACCGCGATCGCCACGCAGCTATCGACGAGTTGCCGGTCGGTGACGATGCTGCCGTCCTCGGCGACGACGATGCCGGTGCCATAT
>JAKFVP010000127.1 GCA_021732175.1 Bradyrhizobium sp. | reverse complement strand
CTCTCGGTGATGCCGACTGCATCGGCCCAGTTCCAGAATTTGGAATCCGGATCGTGCGAGGTCTCGCGCGCCGGCTGGTCGGCGACGAGCAACTCCATCACCATCTTCTGCGCGGCAACGGCGCGCGCGCTTTCCGTCTTCACCTTCATGCCGACGGTCGGCGTGCGCTTGCAGGACGCCGCCAGCACGCGCTCTCCCTCGATCTCGACCATGCAGGCGCGGCAATTGCCGTCGGGGCGATAGTCGGGCGCGGGCGAATAGCAGAGATGCGGGATATCGCGGCCCTGACGCTTGGCGACCTGCCAGATGGTCTCGCCGACCTTGGCTTCGACCTGCTTGCCGTCGAGCTCGAATGTAATCTTCGTCATTCGGCCGCTTCCTTGAACTCGTCGGGAAAATATTTGATCACTGACGTCAGCGGATTGGCCGCTGCTTGCCCCAGGCCGCAGATCGAGGCATCGCGCATCGCCTGGCTCAATTCATCGAGCAGCGCGGTGTTCCACACCGGACGTTCCATCAGCAACGCCGCCTTCTGCGTGCCGACACGACAGGGTGTGCATTGACCGCAACTCTCGTCCTCGAAGAAGCGCATCAGGTTCAGTGCCGCGAGGCGCACGCTGTCCTTGTCGGAGAGAATGACGACGGCGGCCGAGCCGATGAAGCAGCCGTATTTTTCCAGCGTGCCGAAATCGAGCGGGATGTCATCCATCGACGCCGGCAGGATGCCGCCCGACGCCCCGCCCGGCAGATAGGCACGGAAGCTGTGGCCGTCGGCCATGCCGCCGCAATATTCGTCGATCAGTTCGCGCACGGTGATTCCGGCAGGCGCAAGCTTGACGCCGGGCTCCTTGACGCGGCCGGAAACGGAATAGCTGCGCAAGCCGTAGCGGCCGTTGCGGCCCTGGCTGATCCACCACGCCGCGCCCTTCTCGATGAGATCGCGCACCCAGAACAGCGTTTCCAGGTTGTTGATCAGGGTCGGCATACCGAACAGCCCAACCTGGAACGGATAAGGCGGCTTGTGCCGCGGCAGGCCGCGCTTGCCCTCGATGCTTTCGAGCAGCGAGGATTCCTCGCCGCAGATATAGGCGCCGGCGCCGCGACGCAGATGAATGCGCGGGCCGCCGGGCGGCAATTTCGCAATCTCGATCGGCAGCAGCTTGTGCGCCGCCGGATATTCGTCGCGGAGATAAATGTAGACGTCCTCGGCGTCGATGATGTGCGCGCCGATCAGCATACCCTCGAGAAAACGATGCACGTCGCGCAGCAGATAGAAGCGGTCCTTGAACGTGCCGGGCTCGCCCTCGTCGACATTGACAGCCATCACCCGCGGGCCGGGCTCGCCGAGCACCGCGCGCCATTTCCGCCCTGTGGGAAAGCCCGCGCCGCCAAGCCCGCGCAGGCTGGAATCGTCGAGCACCTTGAGAATGTCTTCCTTGCTGACGCGGCCGGAGCGGAGATCGCCGAGCAGCTTGTAGCCGCCATCCTTCACATACGCATCGTACTCGACATAGGACGGAATGATCGGATGCGTCTCGCCGCGCGCGGCAGTATCGAGGACTTCAGGAGCCTTGGCGTTGAGCACAAAGCGATGCCCGACCTCGGCAACCGGCGCGCTGTCGCAGAAGCCGACACAGGGCGCGCGCACCACGCGAACGCCGGGACCGGCGCCCTTCTCCACCTCGGCAAGCAACTGCTCCGCGCCCATCATGGCGCAGGTCAGGGAGTCGCAGACGCGAATCGTGATCGGCGGAATGGCCGGATCGCCTTCCTTCACCACATCGAAATGCGCGTAGAAGGTCGCGGTCTCGAACACCTCGGCAAACGACAGCTTCATCTCGTCGGCGAGCGCGGCAAGATGCGCGGCAGAGATCTGGTGATACTTGTCCTGGATCAGATGCAGATGCTCGATCAGGAGATCGCGGCGCCGCGGCAGATCGCCGAGCAATTGCTCGATCTCATGCGCGGCAGTCGGATCGATCTGGCGGCCCTTCGGCGTCGCCTTGGCGCGCCGGCGGCCCTCGCCGGGATGATCGAATTCACGCACCTGCTGGACGTTGTGAGCCATCGAAACGTCTCGCTCCCTAACTCTCTGCCTCGACCCACTCTAATCTCTGGTATGCCAGATGCCAAGCAAATTATTGCATGGGGATAAGCGTTTAAGCAGGCGTCGCGTCCCAGTCATACCACGGGGATGCGCTGTCACGGTCTTGCGTCTCGCCGGCAGGCAAAATGACCGGGAATCGATCCCGAGATCAATAAAGCCGTCTCATGGTGCGATAACGAAGGCGTATCGATTTGAATTCGGGATGAGCCGATGCGTATTTCGTATCAGTGCGAGGTGCAGGCCTCAGGCCGTCGCGGCAGCCTTTTCGATCAGGAACACGATGCGGCTCTCGCTGCGCTCGGTGATCTCGACCTTGTCGCCGGTCTCGCGAATGAGGTTGGGGATGTCGATCACCGACAATGGATCGGTGCACAGCACTTCCAGCCGGTCGCCGGCGGAGAGCGATTTCAGGGCCTTGCGCGTCTTCAGTGCGGGCAAGGGACATTTCAGGCCGGCGAGATCGAGCTTTGTCGTGGTCATGCGATCAGGATGGCGAACGAGGTTGGCATCGTCAACGCGGTCAATTGGTCAGGCTGGCCCAGGACAGGAAGCCGATGGTCTCGCCCGGCGAGACCTGCGTGACGTCCTCGGAAAGTTCGGCGAGACCGTCGGTGTCGGCAAGCGAGGACAACAGCCCTGCGCCCTCGCGCGGAAACTTGATCGCCTCGACCGCGCCATCGGCGCCCTTGCGCAGGGTGACGCGGACATATTCGCGGCGGGCGATCTTCTTCCTGTAGGAAAACGCGGCGCGCACCGGCATCGGCGTCAGCTTCTCCTGCCGCGCGCCGGACAGCGCCAAAATCGTCGGCCGCACCACATGGACAAAGGTGACGAAGCTCGCCACGGGATTGCCGGGCAGCCCGATGAACGGCGTGCCGCCAATGATGCCCATGGCCACGGGACGCCCCGGCTTGATCGCGATCCGCCACAGCACCAGCGAGCCGGCACTCTCTACGGCTGCCTTGACGTGGTCCTCTTCGCCGGTCGAGACGCCGCCGGTGGTGAGGAGCAGATCGTGACTGCCTGCCACCTGCTTCAATGCTTTCGCAAGCGAAGCCGTCTCGTCGCGGAAAATACCGAGATCGCTGACGTCGCAGCCGAGACGGCGCAGCATCGCAATCAGCATGAAACGATTGGAGTCGAAGAGCTGCGGCGCGCCGCGCGCTTCGCCCGGCGATACCAGTTCATTACCAGTGGAGAACACGGCGACTCGGATACGCCTGACGACGACGACATGCGTCAATCCGAAAGCGGCGATGAGCGCCACATCCTGCGGCCGCAGCCGCTGCCCGGCTTTCAGCGCGGCGTGACCGAGTGGGATGTCCTCGCCCGCGGGCCGCACATTGGCGCCGGGCTTCAAGCCCGCGGGAAGCACCACCTTGCCGTCTTCGAGGCGGACGTCTTCCTGCATGAAAACGGTGTCGGCGCCCGCAGGCATCGGCGCACCCGTGAAGATACGCACGGCATGCCGCGACTTGATCGCATCGTCGGGGGAAGCGCCGGCCTGCACGCGGCCGAGCACGGGAAAGGCTTCATCCTCGCCTTTCGGCAGATCGCGGCTTGCGATGGCATAGCCATCGACGGCGGAGTTGGTGAACGGCGGCAGCGGCAGAGGCGCTGCGACATCATGCGCCAGGATGCGGCCATCGGCCTCGGCCAGCGCGACCGTCTCGATTTCCGCGACCTTGCCGACGCGCGCAGCGATGAGACCGACGGCCTCGTCCACCGACATCATCGGGCCGCCAAAGGCAAAGCAATCGTCGGACAGTTGCGCCATGGCTGTTCAGCTGGTCACGCGGTGGCTTCCGAAAACAGATCCTCGATCGCGATCGCCGACCGCTTGATCAAGGCAGCGACCGCATCGATGTCGTCGAGATGCACCACCGGCAGCCGGGTCTCGATTTCAGCGTCGGTCACGATGCCGACGATGCCGGGATCGTCCGGAAACAGCCACGGCTTTTCGTTGGCGGCGCGATGGATCTCGATCTTGCGATGCGGCTCGCGCTTGAAACCTTCGACCAGCACGAGATCGACCGGTGCCATCTTGGCCAGCAGTTCCTGCAGCCGCGGCTCGGCGGCGCCACGCAATTCGTGCATCAGCGCCCAACGCCGGGTCGAGGACACCAGCACCTCGGCGGCACCGGCCTGGCGGTGCACCCATGAATCCTTGCCGGGTACGTCGACGTCGAATTCGTGGTGGGCGTGCTTGATCACGGAGACGCGAAGGCCCTCCCCAAGCAGATGCGGAATCGCGCGCTTCAGCAAGGTGGTCTTGCCGGCGCCGCTCCATCCCGCGAGGCCAATCACTTTCATGTCGCAATCATCTCCGCCGTCATTGCGAGCGAAGCGAAGCAATCCAGCTGTGCCGCAGCAAGGAAGCTGGATTGCTTCGTCGCTGGCGCTCCTCGCAATGACGGTTTTGGCCCGGTTTCGCTCATGTTCCCAAATGCATTATATCGGACTGGCGGGAAAGTCATGCTAACCTCAACGCTATGATGAAGATCGAGAAGGCCCCCATCCCCCTGATCGTGCCGAATCCGGACGATCCGCGGCTGACCGAGCGCGTCCGCGGCACCGACCAGACCGGGGCGGAGGTCGAAATCAGGGTCCCGGTCGAGCGGCCGCTGACGCTGTATCTGAATGCGCAGGAAATCGTCACCATGATGACGATCGGCGACTATCCGGAATATCTGGCGCTCGGCTATTTGCTGAACCAGAACATGCTCAAATATAACGACGTCGTCACCGAGGTCGAATATCACGACGACCTGCAGGTGGTGGTGGTGCGCACCGAGCACAACACCAATTTTGAGCAAAAATTGAAGAAGCGCACGCAGACCTCCGGCTGCGCCCAGGGCACCGCGTTCGGCGATCTGATGGAGGCCATCGAGAGCGTGGTGCTGCCGAAGGCCGAACTTCGCACCTCCTGGCTCTACCAGATGACGCATGCGATCAACACGATGCCGTCGCTGTATCTGGAAGCCGGCGCGATCCACGGCTGCGTGCTGTGCAAGGAAGGCACCCCGATCTGTTACACCGAGGATGTCGGCCGCCATAACGCCGTCGACAAGATCGCGGGCTGGATGTTCCAGCATGGCGTCGATCCCGCCGACAAGATCATGTACACGACCGGACGCCTCACCTCGGAAATGGTGATCAAGACGGTGCGCATGGGAATCCCGATCCTCGTGTCGCGCTCCGGCTTCACCGCCTGGGGCGTCGAGCTCGCGCGGCAAGTGGGACTGACGCTGGTCGGCCGCACCCGTGGCAAACGCTTCATCGCGCTCTCGGGGCAGGAGCGGCTCGTCTACGACCAGAACCTCGACTACGTCGAGGAAGAATCCGCGCGTCACAAGCGCAAGGGCGAAGCGCGTGACGACTAAGGTACCGGGCGTGCTTCTGGCTGGCGGCCTCGCACGCCGCATGGGTGGCGGCGACAAGCCGATGCGCCAGATTGCCGGCCGCACGATTCTTGATCGCGTGATCGCGCGCCTTGCCCCGCAATGCGATGGCCTGATCATCAACGCCAATGGCGATCCCGCGCGCTTCGCGTCGTTCGGCCTGCCCGTGGTCGCCGACGGCGTCGCTGATTTTCCCGGCCCCCTCGCCGGCATCCTGGCCGCGCTGGACTGGATGGCGGCAAACCGACCCAAGGTGTCGCTGGTGCTGAGCGCAGCCGCGGATTGTCCGTTCCTGCCGCGCGATCTGGTCTCGCGTCTTCATCAGGCGCTGACGGCGCAGAACGCGCAGCTTGCCGTGGCGGCTTCCGACGGACAATCGCATCCCGTGATCGGGCTGTGGAGCGTGGCGCTGCGCGAGGAGCTGCGCCATTCGCTCGTGGTCGAGGACATCAGGAAGATCGACCGCTGGACCGCGCGCTATCGCCTCGTCACCGTGACATGGCCGGTCGAGCCGCTCGATCCATTCTTCAATGCCAACACGGTCGAGGACATCGCCGAAGCCGAGCGGCTGGCGGCGCTCGATGGCGGTTAGGCAGTCGCTCCATCCACTCGTCATTCCGGGACGACGCGAAGTGGCGAGCCCCGGAATGATGACGAAAATTGAACTCGGCTCACGCAGCGAGCGGCACGGTCCAGGCATCATAGCCGTAGACCCAATCCGCATCGGTTTTGCCGCGCAGCCACGTATTGGCGCGGGACGTCGCCTGCACGCGCGAGGTGCGCTCCTTGCGCGTCGCCTCGAAGCGGCGGAAGGCGCCCGCCACACCGTCGCGATCGACGCCGTCGAGGCAGCGCGACAGCACGGCCGCATCCTCGATCGCCATTGCGGCGCCCTGCGCCATGTAGGGCGTCATCGGATGACAGGCATCGCCGAGCAGCGTGACCTTGCCGTCGGCCCAGCAGTCCAGCGATTCCCGGTCGACGATCGCCCATTTGTGCACGTCGGGACACGCGGCCAGCACCTGCTCGACCTGGCGATCGAAGCCCGCGAATGCCTTGCGTAACTCCTTGACGTCGCCCTTGGCCGACCATGACTCGATGCGGAAATCCGGCTCGGGCTGGCTGGTGACGAGATAGATCTCGCTACGGTCCGGCTTCACATAGTAGATGACGATGTGGCGGTCCTCGCCCCACCATTTGGTGCAGTCGTCGATCCTCTCGCCATTGAGCAACGACGCTGGATACGTCGTACGATATGCGATGCGGCCGGTGTAAGTCACCGGCGGCGTGTCAAACAGGATGTCGCGCACGACGGAATGAACGCCATCGGCGCCGACAACCGCATCGGCGGTCGCGGTCGCGCCATCAGCAAACGTCAGTCGCATGCCGTCGGGCGTGTCATCCAGTCCGACAAGCTTGTGATTCAGTCTGATCAATTCGTCCGGCACCGCGCTGGCCAACGCCTCATGCAGATCGCCGCGATGTGCCAGCAGATAGGGTGCGCCGAACTTGGCTTCGGCGCTTTCACCAAAGATCATGTCGAACTTGACTTCGCCGGTGCGCCAGTCGCGGTTGTTCCAGGAGCGCGGATAGAAGGATTGGCTGCGCATGCGCTGCTCGAGGCCGAGCCCGCGCAACACCTTCATCGCATTGCAGCCGACCTGGATGCCGGCCCCGAGCCGCGCGAACTGCCTTGCCTGTTCATAGACGGTGACGTCGATGCCGGCCTTGCGGAGCGCTGCCGCGGTCGCGAGCCCGCCCATGCCCGCGCCGATGATCGCCACATTGAGAGGCCTTGGCATCCCCCACCCCGTTGCTACGCGGGTCTGAAGCCCGCTTGCTCCAACGCCCTGCGGCCCGCCTCCGACGCCAGCGCATCGAGAAACGCCTGCACGGCCGGCCGCTGCTTGCGCGCCTTCACCAGCGCGAAGTCATAGTGCTCTTCGGCATAGGGAATGAAACCCAGCCCTGCTGCATGCGCGACCGGCGCAATCGTCATGCCCCAGTCGGCGCGATGCTGCGCCACGGCCGCCGCCACCGCATTATGCGAGCGCGGCTGATTCCAGTAGCCGTCCGGTCTGATGCCATTGAGCAGCCGGTCGATCAGGATGCGGGTGCCGGCGCCCTGGTTGCGGTTGACCATGATGCAGGCGGGATCAGCCAGCGCCGCGCGCACCGCGCCTTCCGCATCCAGCCCTTCGAAACGCGCATCGCCCTTGCGGAACACGATGCCCTGCATGCGCCGCCAGCCCGGCACCAGTTCAAGGCCGTCGGAAAGATACGGCGTGTTGTAGGTCTCGCTCTTCTCGTCGAACAGATGGATCGGCGCCAGATCGCACTCGCCGCGCTTGGCGGCCGCGAGCCCGCCGAGGCTGCCGACCGCGATCGAGCGCACCACGAGCCCGGCATGCGCCATCGGCGCGGTGACGAGGTCGAGCCCGGTGCAATGGCTGCCGATGATGACGAGATCGGGCACCCGCACATGCGGGG
>JAKFVP010000298.1 GCA_021732175.1 Bradyrhizobium sp. | reverse complement strand
TCTCAAGGTCGACCAGTTCAAAACCCGCCTGGCGACGCTCCGCTTGCCGAATCCGAATGTTCATCATTTGCTCCGAATCCACGCAGGCAGTGAATCAGCCGACTTCACCAAAAAGATGACACGCCCGTCGCTTCGCTCCTCGCAATGACGGGAGCGGTGAATTAGTAACTGGACGCGCAGTTGTCGTACTGCCTGTTGCAGGTTCTGTTGATGCAGGCAGTCCAGTCGCCCTGGCCGCTCCTCCCGGCGCAACGCTGGTTGCAAAGCCGGTACTTCTGAATGCAGCTCATTTTCGCGGCACTGGCGGTTTCCGCAAAGGTCAGAGACGAGCCCGCCGCGAGGGCCGCGATCAGCAGAATGGGTTTCCAATAGGATCTGGTCATGGTGTGCTCCTGTTCGTTCGGTTGGCCGCGAATGCGCGCCAGCCGCCTTGAGGTGTAAGGGCAGGGCATGCTGACCGTCCTGACCGCGGCCTGATCCTTTGCTGATTTCGTGCTGAAGCCCGGCGATGACGAGGAAATACACGCTTTCGTTCCCGCGACGCGTTTTCGCCCGGGTGGTGCCAATTCGTTGGCCCTCTCTTGAACAGAGGGCGCAGGGAAGGCCGGGCGTCGACTGCGCCCGTAGACCCCGTGCGCCAAGAGCACACGGGCATCCCGCGCGCCGAAGCACACGGGCAAAACACTACAGGTACAGCCGAGACATCCCGGCCTTCCCCGCGCGATGTTTGGCGGCTTATACGTGCTCTCCCCGGGGAACGGCCTTTCTTGCCCCCGTTGCCGAGCCCGCACAGGCAGGCCGGATAGACGCCAGGGTCGCGGCGCCAGAACCACACGACTTCACCGTACGCCGCCGCGTTTCGCCGGGCGGGATAACCCCGCCTGACGCGGCAAGCGTCCATCGCAACCCGCGCCACGCTTCGTGACGATCGCGAAACGTCCCTCATGGCGGCACGGGCTGGGGAGGAATGTATTGCTGATTTACGGAATTGTCAAGATGAAATTCAGAAATTATTTCGATTGGGATTTCCGAGGGTTGCCGGCACGCAGCGGTGCGCCACATTCGAAGAGGTGTAAACCAGTTCACAGACCGCAGCGCGCCAACCCGGTATGTTTGATCCAGCCGGTTAATACTGATGAAATTGTCATAATTGTTTCAGCACGCCAATTAGCTGCAGAGGCAGGTCGCGATGGACCGAACTGCTGGCGACGAAAGCGATCGCCGCGCCATGCCGCGCTCTCCGATACGACGACAAAGTCGCGGCAGTGCGATTGCCGTGCTCTGCATCGCGTGCATGGTTCTCTTCGCGAGTGAAGCCGGCGCTCAATGTTCGGCGCGAGATGTTCTGAAGAACCGCTTGACGCTGAAGACGACTGCCTCAGCTCATACCCGGCCGACGGTCATCAAGTCCGCCTTCGCTGTTCCCGTGTGGAGAAGGATCACGACCGGGACGTTTGCCAATTCCTTCGCCCTGCTAAGCGCGCTGGATGCGGCGGGCTGCGTTATCGGAAACTCGGCCGAGGAGATTCTCGCTCGACCGGCATTCACCGTCGGTACTTTGAAGACAACCGTGGAGCTTTTCGCGGTGTCGGCGGCCGAACTCGGCTTTCAAACCGCCACTGTGCCGCTGGCGGACATTTACGCCCGCGCCCAACAATTGGGTTTCGCACTTGCTGCAGCGGAGGTCGCTCCGCAACTCCGGCTCCAGTATTTTGACCAGCCGATGGGTGAACTGCTCATCGGGATGGCGCCGATCAAGACGTGGAGCGGCGAACCGTTCATCCTGGTCGTGGCTAACGGCGGAGAGGGATTGGTTCTGATCGGCCGGGACGGCAGTGCCGGCGCAGAAATCCCTGCGGCGTCGCGCTTCCTGTTCGTGCGATCCAGTGGCGCAGAATTGGCGAAGGCGGGCGACCGCGGTCGATAGGGCAACCGGGCTCGACACCGAGGACCAACAAGGCGGCGGGCCGGAAGCCGGCTGCCTCAGCCCTCACTCCGCCGCCTCCACCATCACCTTCTCCTGCTCGTGCAGGATCACCCCGGACAGCGGATCGAACTCGCCGACCCAGGGCTTGCTCGCCAGCACCGCCCTTGTGTGGCGGTAGCCGGCGTCCCAGCGCTGCATGATGCCTTCACGCGAGAAGTCGATGTCCTTGGTGTGGGTCTCGCATTCGAGCTGCGGCGCCAGCAGGCGCACGACATGCATGCGGGTGGGGCAGCCGTAGCTGGCGAGCTCGCGCACGGCCTCCGACTTGCGCTCGTCCTCGGGCAGGCGCGCGACCAGCTGGTTGATGACGTGGCGCAGCCGGTGCGCCTGCTGCTGGCGGGCGATGTGGCTGGCGATGCGGCTGGAATACTGCACGTCCTTGTGGCGGTTGAGCACGTCCTTCATTGTGGCCGGTTCCTCGCCGGACGGATTCCACAGATGCACGGCGAAGATCAGCGAGTTCTTGCGCGGGTTGTCGTCGAACACGGCTTCCGTCGGCGTGTTGGAGAGGATGCCGCCGTCCCAGTACAGCTCGCCGTCGATGCGCACCGCCGGGAAGGCCGGCGGCAGCGCGCCCGAGGCCATGATGTGGCGCACGCCGAGCCTGCCGTCGCGGCTGTCGAAATAGCGCATCTGGCTGCTGCGCACATGCGCGGCACCGACGGTGAGGCGCGGCTTGCATTCATTGAGCAGGTTGAAGTCGACGAGCTCGGTGAGCGTGCGCTCCAGCGGCGCGGTCGAATAATAGCCGGCATTGTCCGCGCCGAGCGGATAGGAATCGCCGGCATGCGCCAGCGGATTAGGGCGGAAGAAGCCGGGAATGCCATTGGTGACAGTCGCCCAGTAGGAGAGCTTTTCGTTGAAGCCGGGGATGACGTTGCGAAAGCTCCAGACCGGATGCTGCTCCATCTTCTTCCAGAACTCGCGCAGCCGGGACAATCTGTTCTGCGGCGAGTTGCCGGCGATGAGGCTGGCATTGATGGCGCCGATCGAGGTGCCGATGATCCAGTCGGGCTCGATGCCGGCCTCGTGCAGCGCCTGGTAGACGCCGGCCTGATAGGAGCCGAGCGCGCCGCCGCCCTGCAGCACGAGCACGACCTGGCCGGGATCGGATTTGCCCAGCGGCGTCACGTTGTGTGCATTCCTGTCGATGGCGTTCATGATGCGCTCCCTTTGAGCCGTCCTATTGCCGGAGTTCGCTTGAAATTCCCGGCGCGTTACCGGCTCACGCGCTAGTGAGCAGTCCAGCCACCGTCGACCGGCAAGGCGATGCCGGTGATCGACGCCGCCGCCTCGCTCGCGAGAAACACGGTGAGCGCGCCGAGCTCCTCGACGCTGGCAAAGCGCTTGTTCGGTTGCTGCGCCAGCAGCACGTCGCGGATGACCTTGTCGCGCGAGATGCCATGCGCCTTGGCCTGGCTGTCGATCTGCGCTTCGACCAGCGGCGTGTAGACATAGCCCGGACAGATGGCGTTGCAGGTGATGCCGTCCTCAGCGGTCTCCAGCGCCGTAACCTTGGTGAGGCCAACGACGCCATGCTTGGCCGCGACATAGGCCGCCTTGTAGGGCGAAGCGACGAGACCGTGGGCGGAGGCGATGTTGATGATGCGGCCGAATCTGTTTCGACGCATCGAAGGCAACACGGCCCGCGTGGTGTGGAAGGCCGACGAGAGATTGATCGCGAGGATGGCGTCCCACTTGTCGGCGGGGAATTGTTCGAGCGGCGCGACATGCTGGATGCCGGCATTGTTGACGAGCACGTCGAACCGGCCATGTTCGGCCAGCGTCACGTCGATCATTTCGGTGATGGAGGAGGGCCGCGTCATGTCGGCCGGCGAATAGCCGGCCTTGACGCCGAAATCGGCGGCGATCTGCTCGCGCGTTCTGGTGATCTCGCTCGCGATGCCGAGGCCGTTGAGCACGACCGCCGAGCCGGCTTCCGCCAGCCCGCGTGCGATGCCGAGACCGATGCCGCTGGTCGAGCCGGTAACGAGCGAGACCTTGCCGGCGAGCGGCCGCGTCGCTGCCGCGCCTTGCGTCTTGATCTGGATATTCATGATGGCCCTCTTGCCGTGATGCCGGGCCAATCTGCCGGGCGGGGCATGACAAGAGAAATACCCGTTGACTCCCGAAACCATAGTCGCCCGCTATTGCGCTTTCCCTGTCAATTCAGCGCCTTGTCGGCTAGCTTGGCGGTATCAGGGATCGGGACAGACGATCATGGAAATGCACCAGGTGCGCTACTTCCTCGCGGTGGCGCGTACGCTGAATTTCACCAAGGCGGCCGACGAGTGCAACGTGGCGCAGCCCTCGCTGACGCGCGCGATCAAGCAGCTCGAGGCCGAACTCGGCGGCGATCTGTTTCGCCGCGAGCGCCCGGTGCAGCTCACCGAGCTTGGCCAGCGCATGCAGCCGCTGTTGCAGCAATGCTTCGACGCGGCCAGCGGCGCGCGATCGCTGGCGGCGTCCTTGAAGAGCGGCGATGCCGGGACGCTGCGCATCGCACTGACGCATTCCATTGATCTGTCGCTGCTGATTCCCTATCTCGACCAGATCAAGCGTCAGTTCAACCGGCTGGAATTCCGTTTCCTGCGTGGCGATGCTCGGCAGGTCGGCGAGTATCTCAAGAGTGGTGAAGCCGAACTTGGCATCGCCGCCGAACTTGGCAGCGACTGGGACCGTCTCGACGTCTGGCCATTGTTCACCGAGGGGTTTGAGCTCGTCGTCAATGGCCAGCATGCGCTGGCGAAGCGCGGCCATATCGAATTCGAAGATCTCAGGAGCGAGCAACTGTTGTCACGCTTCTATTGCGAGCACGCCGACCGCATCAACGAGTCGCTGCGCGAGCGCGGCCTCGACGTCGATCACAGGCATGAGATTTCTTCCGAGCGCGATCTGATCGATCTGCTCGAAGCCGATATCGGCGTCGCCGTGATGCCGCACACGGCCAGGACGCCGAAGACGCTGAAGCGGACCAGCCTCGATGGCCTCGATGCACGGCGGACCGTGCATCTCTACGGCGTCGCCGGACGCGAGCGAACGGCGGTGGGGGCGGCGGTGATGCGGATACTGCGTGGCGCGGACTGGCAGCGATTTCTCGCGAAGGAAGCCCGGTAGGTCAGCCTCAGCTTTCGCTCGCGCTCTTGAGCGCCGCCAGCAAATCATCGATCTCCATGCGCCTGCGGAAATCCGGATCGACGAAGCGCGCCTTCACGAAACCGTCGCGGCCGACGACGAAGGTGGCGGGGATCGGCAGCACCCAGCCGTCATTGCCGTGGAAATTCGGCATATCGTAGTACGACAGCAAGCGCTGGATATCGGTGCCGAGCCAGATCGCGAGGTTGAGCGACAGCACATAGCCGTTGTCGGGGTCGGTCAGCACCGGAAAGGGCGCGCGCGACTCGGCCTTGAATTTTTCGGCGTATTCCTGCAGCTCCGGCATGATCGCGACGACCTGCGCGCCCATCGCCTTGATGCGGCCCATGGCCTGGATGACCGCGAGGACGTTGAGCCGGCAATACGGGCACCAATGGCCGCGGAAGAACATTATCGCCACCGGTCCCTTTGCCGTCAGGGAGTCGAGCGTGACCAGTCTGCCGGAATCGTCGGGCAGCACGAAAGGCGGCATGGGTTCGCCCGGCCGCGGTGCATTCTCGCCGCCGCCGTTCTGGCCGACGCGTTCGACCAGCCGGTCGACCGCCTCGCCATAGGCCGGAAATATCTCGCGCCCCGCCGCCGCATAGGCTTCGAGTTGGTCGCGCAAGGTGCCTTCCATGTCGCGGCATTGCTGGAAGGCGTTTCGCAGTCGCTCGGCGTTGGCAGGCGAAAGCTGCGTCATATCAGGCTCCGGCATCTTCAGTTGTTGATCATATTTGCGGGGCGCGGCCGCCTGCAAGGGCGGCCGCGTATCGACAGCGATATCAGGGGCGATAGAAATTGCCGGTCGGATCGAGCGTGCCCGACACCGAATAGAGCTCGTTGTTGTGCATGAAGAAGGTGGTGTTGGCAGGCACCTTGGTGGCGTGCCGCATCATGGCGTCGTGGTTCTTCTCGCCCGCGGCCATCGCCATGGCGCTCATTTTGCCGGGACCGCCATACATGTAGGCCATGCCCGGGTTGAATTCCCAGGCGACTTGCGAAAAGGCGCCGGTTGCGATCGTGGCGAGCGCCGCGGCAGCGATCAGGGTCTTGGACAGGTTGGTCATTGGGGGCTCCTTGGGTAACGCCCGCCAATCGGGCGCGGCACCATCAGAAGGCCACTTGGGCGGCAAGAAAAATATCGATCGCTGATCGGTTCGATAGCGAACGAGCATGACATCGCAGCCGCCAGGCAGATAGCGCGTCGCTATCGAACCCAGAGCAGCCAGGCATTTCCTTCTTGAAGCTCTCTCAACGAAATTGGCGCCGTAGCCGGCCAGATCAATCGGGGCCGGGGCGCAACGGCCAAGATGGCCAAAGGAGATATGACATGTTCAAGTCCAGCAAAATTTCGCGTCCGCTGCTCGCGGCCTTGACGGTCGCGGGCGTTTTCGCCGCAGGCCCGGCTTTCGCCGGCGAATGCCCTGCCGACAAGATGAAGCCCAATGTGCGCGAGAAGGTCGACTTCAAGCCGGTTGGCGTCACCGACGTCACGCTCGGCGCGATCAATTTGGAAAAGCAGCCGGCGCATATCAAGGATCGCGAGCTGCGCTTCCGCAAGCTGACCATCGAGCCCGGCGGCATCGTGCCCTGGCACAGCCATGACGATCGTCCGGCGCTGATCTTCGTGCAGCAGGGCGAGATCGTCGAATACGCCTCGAACTGCGCCGATCCGATCGTGCACAAGGCCGGCGATATCCGCCCCGAAGTGTCCGGCACCTCGCACTGGTGGAAGAACCTCGGCAAGGAAACCGTCATCCTCTATGTCGGCGACGTCCGCAAGGATCCGCACGACCACAACATGTAACGCGCCGCCTTTAACGAGCCCTTTAACGAGCCTTGCCCTGCTCGTTATCGGATGTGACGCTGCGGAATCCCCGTGTTGCCCCGCACGCCCGCGGCGTCACATCCCCCTTCTTTTCGGAGTGAGGCCGATGAGCGACCTTGCCGCATCGATGAGAGTAAGCCGCATGCACGGCCATTCGCCAGGCGTGGTGCTGCGCTCGCTGGTGATCGGGCTCACGGCCTTCCTCACCGTCGTCGACCTCTTTGCGACGCAGGCGATCCTGCCGTCGCTGACGCGGCATTATGGCGTCACGCCCGCCGCGATGGGGTTTGCCGTCAACGCCAGCACCATGGGCATGGCGATTGCCAGTCTCGTGGTCGGCTTCCTGAGCCCGCATATCGATCGCCGGCTCGGAATCCTGATCAGCCTCGTTGTGCTCGCGGTGCCCACGAGCTTGCTGGCCAGTGCGCCGAACCTTTCAGCGTTCACCTTGCTTCGCATCGCCCAGGGTCTGTGCATGGCTTCGGCCTTTGCGCTGACGCTGGCCTATCTCGGCGAGCAGTGCAGCGCCATGGATGCCGGCGGCGCGTTCGCCGCCTATATCACCGGCAATGTCGCAAGCAATCTGGTGGGACGGCTGGTGTCGGCGGCGGTCGCCGATACGCTTGGCCTCGCGTGGAACTTCTACTTTTTTGCGCTGCTCAACCTTGCCGGTGCCGTCCTGGTCTACTTCACCATCAAGCGCGTGCAGCCGATGCACGCCATGCCGGCCGCGCAGTCGCCCTTCGCCGCGACGTTGGCGCATTGGCGCAGCCCGCAGTTGCGTGCGGCCTTCGCCATCGGTTTCTGCATCCTGTTTGCCTTCATCGGCACCTTCACCTTCGTCAACTTCGTATTGGTCCGTCCGCCGCTTTCGCTCGGCATGATGGATCTGGGCCTCGTGTACCTGGTGTTTGCGCCATCGGTCGTCACCACACTGCTCGCCGGCAGGGCCGTGGCGCGGTTCGGAATGCGGCCTGCGATCTGGGCTGCGCTGGCGCTGGCCGCGATCGGCCTTGTGCTGATGCTGTCATCGCATCTTGCCGAAGTGCTCACCGGCATGGTGCTGGTCGGTATCGGCAC
>JAKFVP010000299.1 GCA_021732175.1 Bradyrhizobium sp. | reverse complement strand
GGGGCGAAGATCGCGTTCCAGGCCTGGGCCTGGCACTTGGGCAGGCCGCCTTCCGTCGTGGTCGGCACGTTCGGCAGCGACGGGTTACGATCGGGCGTCGCCACCGCATAGGCCTTGATCGTGCCGCCGTTGATCTGCGGCACGGCGTTGACGATCTGGTCGCACATGTAGTCGACCTGACCTGCGACCAGCGCGTTCATCGCCGGGCCCGTGCCGTTGAAGGGTACGCCGACCGGCTTGATGTCGAGGATCGAGTTGAGCAGTTCGCAGGAGACGTGCGAGACCGAGCCGATGCCGGCATGGGCGGCGTTGACCTTGTCGGCATTGGCCTTCACGTAAGCCACGAACTCCTTGAGGTCCTTCGGCGGAAAATCCTTGCGCGCCAGGATCAGGATCGGCGTGCCCGCAAGCAGCGCGACCGGCTCGAAATCCTTCTCCGGGTGATAGGCGAGTTTCGGATAGAGCGGCACCGAGGCGGCGTGCGTGCCCATATGCCCGGTGATGAGCGTATAGCCATCATTGGCGGCGCGGGCCGCGCGGGTGGCGCCCGTGGTGCCGCCGGCGCCGACCACGTTCTCGATGATGATGCTCTGCCCGAGGCCCGGCGCCATCTGGCCGGTAACGATGCGCGCAATCACGTCGGTCGGCCCGCCTGCCGCGAACGGCACGATCATGGTGATGTTGCGGGTCGGATAGGTCTGCGCCTGCGCGACCGATGCGCCGAGCGAGACGGCCGCGACCAAAGTTGCCTGCGCGAGCGCGCGGTGCCAGTTCATTCGATCTCTCCGAAAAAGTCCGTTAGCAAAAATGCCGGCCCGTTCGGGGCCGGCATTTTCATTTGACCACAGTGCAGAGGAAGTCGATTGGACTTCCGCCTGCGGCGTGCCGCCGCAGGTCAGCCCTCCTCCACGAACACCTCGTCGCGCTTCTTGCGCAGCGACGGCAGCACGGCCAGGATCAGCAAGGCGGCGGCGGTCGCCATCAAAACGGCCGACAGCGGACGGGTGAGAAACACCGACCAATCGCCGCGCGAGATCAAGAGCGCGCGGCGCAGGTTCTCTTCCATCAGCGGCCCCAGCACCATGCCGAGCAGCATCGGCGCCGGCTCGAAATCGTGCTTGATCAGCCAGTAGCCGACGAGACCGAAGGCGCCGGCGAGGATGACGTCCACCGGTGCATTGTTCACCGAGTAGATGCCGATGGCGCAGAAGATCACGATCGAGGGGAACATCAGCCGGTAGGGTACGCGCAGCAGGCGGACCCAGATGCCGACCAGCGGCAGGTTGATGATGATCAGCATCAGGTTGCCGATCCACATCGAGGCGATCATGCCCCAGACCAGTTCGGGCTGCTTCTGCATCACCTGCGGACCCGGCACGATGCCGTGGATGGTCATGGCGCCGACCATCAGCGCCATCACCGCATTCGGCGGAATGCCGAGCGTGAGCAGCGGAATGAAGGAGGTCTGCGCCGCCGCGTTGTTGGCGCTTTCGGGTCCCGCCACGCCTTCGATCGCACCGCGGCCGAAGCGGCTCGGATCCTTCGCGATCTTCTTCTCCAGCGTATAGGACGCGAACGAGGCGATGACCGCGCCGCCGCCCGGCAGGATGCCGAGGATCGAGCCGAGCACCGTGCCGCGACCGATCGCGGGCGCCGCCTCGAGCATGTCCTTCTTGGTGGGCATCAGACCGGTGATCTTCTGCTGCACCAGGTCGCGGCTCATGGCGGCGCCGGCGTCGAGGTTGCGGATGATCTCCGCAAAGCCGAACACGCCCATCGCGACCGTCGCAAAGCCGAGACCGTCGGCAAGCTCGGGAATGTTGAACGCCATGCGCGAGGCGCCGGTTTCGATGTCGGAGCCGACCATCGACAACAGGATGCCGAACGCGATCATCGCGATCGCCTTCAGCACCGAGCCCTTGGCCAGCACCACGGCGAAGATCAGGCCGAGCACCATCAGCGAGAAATACTCGGCCGGACCGAACGCAAGCGCGAGTTTGGTCAGGGGGGCGCCGAGCACGGCGATCAGCACGGTAGCGACGCAGCCGGCGAAGAACGAGCCGATGGCGGCAATGGCGAGCGCGGGACCGGCACGACCCTGTTTGGCCATCTGGTGGCCGTCGAGCGTCGTCACCACCGATGTTGCTTCACCGGGAATGTTGACCAGGATCGAGGTGGTGGAGCCGCCATACTGGGCGCCGTAATAGATGCCGGCGAGCATGATCAGCGCACCGACCGGCGGCAGGCCGAAGGTGATCGGCAGCAGCATCGCGACCGTCGCGATGGTGCCGATGCCGGGCAGCACGCCGACCAGCGTGCCGACCAGCGCGCCGATCAGGCAGAGCATCAGGTTGATGGGGGTGAACGCGACGCCAAAGCCGAGGGCGAGATTGTGAACGAGATCAGCCATCGTAGCCTCACTGAATCATGAAGCGCGGGAAGAGCTGAAACGGCAGCCCCAGCGCATAGGGAAACAACAGGCTGCATCCAACCGTAAGGCAGATGCCGACAATGATGGCCTCCATCCACCTCGTTTCCTCCGTGCCGAGGGCGGCGATCATGAAGCTGGCAAACGCTGAGATGACAAGGCCGAGCGGACGAATGGTGAAGGCAAAGGAGACGATCGCCAGCGACACGAAGAACGGTCCGCGCCAGTGATATTTCTGGAGCGGCGGCCCCTCGAAGATCAGGCCCATCAGCATCACGCCGAACCCGAGCGCCAGAAGCAGCCCGGCAAACATGCGCGGCGCGGTTCCGGCGCCGAACGAGAAGCCGTGCATGCCCTGCAGATCGCGCGAAGCCCACAACGCAAACAGCGCGAACGCCATCAGCACAAGGCCGCCGATGAAGTCCTCCGGACCCTTGATCCATTTTGGGAAAATGGATTTGCCAGCCTCATGGCTCGGCGTATCACTCATACGTAGCTCCCCCCGAAAGAAAGAAGGCTTTCCGCCTGTTCTGCTTTAGCTTTGATGTAATCCCAAGACCTTGCTAGCGACTTTCGTCAGATAACGCCAGCAAAACCCAAAAGCCCCCCGGCCGCCAAGATCCAGAACGGATTAAGTTTTGTGGCGAAGGCCAGTGCGGCTGCGACAATTGTAAGCAGTGCCGCTACCCAGTTGCGGTCGGAGGTCAGGGCCAGAATGAGCGCGCTCGCCCCCATAAGCCCGATGGACAGCGGAACCAGCGCGGCCTGGATGATGACCGGCCAGCGCGATCCGCTGGAGCGCCGCAGCAAACCGCTTACATAATAAGCAAGGATCGCGGTCGGTCCGCACATCGCCAGCGTCGCCGCCACGGCGCCGAATACCCCCGCCACGGAATATCCGATCAGGGTCACGATCAGCACGTTCGGTCCCGGCGAGAGCTGGGAAATCGCGAACATGTCGGCGAATTCCTTGTCGCTCATCCAGCCATGAACTTCGACCGCAACTCGATGCATTTCAGGAATGGCCGAATTGGCGCCGCCAACCGCAAATAACGACATCAAAGCGAAAGTCCAGACGAGGGTCCAAAGCTGGTTCGGCGCGTTCATGTTCATGAACCTCGCCCGTGCAGGGACCACGTCACCAACAAGCTGAGCGGGACGGTGACCAGCAACACCACCTGTAGCGGCAGCCGCAGCACGCCGATGGCGACGAACACGGCCATCAGCATCAGCATGCCCGCGACGTCGCGCTTTTTGACCAGCGGCATCATCATGCGCAGCACCACCGCGATCAGAAGCCCGACGGCAGCGGAGGAGACGCCGGCAAGGATCCGCCGCAACGTCTCGATTTCGCCGAAGCGCGCATAGAGCGCGGCCAGCACGATCGCGATCAGCATGGGCGGACCGATCAGGCCCGCGAAGGCGGCGACCCCGCCGGCAAATCCGCCGAAGCGCGAGCCGAATACGAATGAGAGATTGACGATGTTCGGACCGGGCAGGAAGTGGCAGAGCGCAAAGGTCTCGTTGAACTCTTCCGCGGTCATCCAGCGGTGCTGCTCGACGATGCCGCGCCGCGCCCATACCAGCACGCCGCCGAACCCGGCGAGCGACATCTTGGCGAACGCCAGGAACAGCGCGGTGAGGCTCGGCGGCTCGAACGGCGGATGGGGTTCAACCGGCGCGGGGGCCTCGGCCGGCGGGGAATCGGGCGGCATGGCGAAAAATCTAGAACGGCCGTGCAAGGCTGGCAAAGTCGCGCCAAAACGGGATTCATGCCCCTAAAGCGTGGTTTTCCGGCACTGTTTTTCTCAACTTTTGGCCCCTATATTGAGGGTGCCGGTTCGCCGGCTATGGAAATAAATGGCCGTCGCAATAAACCATTCGGACCCGGGGGCGGTACCCGGCGCCTCCACCCAAGCCCGTCGCATCGGGCGGGCTTCGGCGGGGGCGAAATAGGATCGACGAGGGCGTAAAGGGCGTGTTTTTTCCCGGTATTGTTCCGCCGTTATCGGGCTACTGCTATAGTTGCCAACGACAACTATGCTCCGGTTGCTCAGGCTGCGTAACGCAGTTTGAAAGACCATCTTAAAGTCCTGACGGGTTAAGCTCCGTCAGGCGGGGTTCGGAGGCACCTGGCAACAGAAGCCTCCACTTTCATTTGATCCCACTCCCTTCACTCCCTCTTCATTCGCTCCAATTGCCCTGACCAGAAGCGCGCAACTGCCCCAAATTCCGCCTCCCTCGCCTGCTGACCTGCGCGTGCAGCCGGGGTAGCATGATGGCCACGAGGCGAGTCGGGCAGACCGCCACAGCCCAGTTGATGACTTGCAAGGAAGACCATGGCGACCGATCACATCCGATATGACGTGCTGGCGCGGGACGCGCTGCGAGGGGTGCTCCGTCGCGTGCTGAGCGATGCCGCCGAGCACGGGCTGCCGGGCGAGCATCACTTCTTCATCACCTTCCTGTCCAAGGCCGACGGCGTAAAGCTGTCGCCGCGGCTGCTGGCGCAATATCCGGAGGAGATGACGATCATCCTGCAGCACCAATTCTGGGACCTGACGGTGACGGAAGATCGCTTCGAGGTCGGGCTGTCGTTCGGCGGCATCCCCGAGCGGCTGGTGGTGCCCTTTGCCGCGATCAAGAGCTTCTTTGATCCTTCGGTGCAGTTCGGCCTGCAATTCGAACCGCAGGAAGCGGCCGAGACATCCGCGGCAAAGCTGCCGGCGGTGGCGCCGTCCCCTTCCCTGCCTGCAACCACCACTGAGCCTGCGGCCGCCGAAGAGCAGCCGCCCGCCAACGAAGGCGCAACCGTGGTGCGCTTCGACCGCTTCCGCAAGAAATAGCGGGCGTCTCATCGGCGCGGTAGACTGGACTTCCTGACTTACCTGGAATGGACGTCCGACATGGCCCGATCGCCAAAATCAACATCGACCCGCACCGAGACCGACAGTTTCGGTCCGATCGAGGTGCCCTCGGACCATTACTGGGGCGCGCAGACGCAGCGGTCGAAAGAAAACTTTCGCATCGGTCACGACCGAATGCCGATCGAAATCATTCATGCGCTCGGCATCGTCAAGCTCGCCTCGGCCGAAACCAACCGCGAACTCGGCCTGCTCGACAACAGACGCGCCGGGGCGATCGTTCGCGCCGCGCGCGAGGTGATCGAGGGAAAGCTCGACGACAATTTTCCGCTGGTGGTCTGGCAGACCGGCTCCGGCACCCAGACCAACATGAACGTCAACGAGGTGATCGCCAACCGCGCCATCGAGTTGCTCGGCGGCAAGATCGGCAGCAAGTCGCCGATCCATCCCAACGATCACGTCAACATGAGCCAGTCATCGAACGATTCCTTCCCGACGGCGATGCACATCGCCGCCGCGCGCAAGATCGTCGCCGACCTCATTCCTGCGTTGACCGAACTGCTGCGCGCGCTCAGGCAGAAGGAGAAGGCCTTCGCGAAAATCGTGAAGATCGGCCGCACCCATACCCAGGATGCGACGCCGCTGACGCTGGGCCAGGAATTTTCCGGATACGCCGCGCAGGTGGAGAGCGGACTGGCCCGGCTGAGAGTCGCCTTGAAGGAGCTCTATCCGCTGGCGCAGGGCGGCACGGCCGTCGGCACCGGCCTCAACTCGAAACCCAAATTTGCGAAAATGTTCGCAAAGCATGCCGCAAAAATCACCAAGCTGCCGTTCACCAGCGCGCCGAACAAGTTCGAGGCGCTGGCGTCGAACGACGCCTATGTCTCCGTGCACGGCGCGATCAACTCGGTCGCAACGGGCCTGTTCAAGATCGCCAACGACATCCGCTTCCTCGGCTCGGGTCCGCGCTCCGGGCTCGGCGAACTGATCCTGCCGGAGAACGAGCCGGGCTCCTCGATCATGCCCGGCAAGGTCAACCCGACCCAGTGCGAGGCGATGACCATGGTGTGCTGCGAGGTGTTCGGCAATCACACCGCCATCACCGTCGGCGGCAGCCAGGGACATTTCGAGCTGAACGTCTACAAGCCCCTGTTGGCATATTGTATGATACATTCCATTCAATTGCTGGCGGACGCCTCACGCTCGTTTACCGAGAACTGCGTGAGGGGAATACGCGCCGACGAAAAACGCATCCGCGACTTAATGCAGCGGTCGCTGATGCTGGTGACCGCGCTGGCGCCGAAGATCGGCTACGACAATGCCGCGAAGGTCGCCAAGGAAGCGCACGCGCGCGGCACCACGCTGAAGGAAGAAGCATTGCGACTTGGCTTTGTAACCGCTGCGGAATTTGACCGTCTTGTACGACCGGACAAAATGACACACCCGGGTTAGTACCGTCTCTCGTGAATGTGTGTGTATGGCGAAGGCCTGTTATTATTATAGATCATAACATCTAAAGAACGAGCCGCCCGCTGCTATCGCCATCGCGCGCCAGCGTGTTACAGCAATAAAAAATTCGTTTTCGCAGAGCGAAATTCAGTTATTGGTGTTATCAGATATGGGCATACGGGGATTCTGGATGGTTATTGGATCTATTTTTGCGCGACGCTGTCGCTCTTTTGCTGCGGTCTTCGCATAATGGAGACGAGCATGGCTGGTGAAGTCGTCAATCTGAATCGATTCAGGAAGCGCGCCGCGAAGGAAGCAGCGGCAAAGGAAGCCGACGCCAATCGCGCCAAGTTCGGCCGCAGCAAGCCGGAGCGCGCGGGCGAGCAACAGCAGCGCGAACGCGCGAAGGCGTTGCTCGATCAGCACCGGCTCGACGATGGAGAGGCGTCATGAAGTCGCCCGTCGTCAAACGCTCGATCGTCGTCGCCGGCCACAAGACCAGCGTCAGTCTCGAAGAGGCATTCTGGAACGGCATGAAGGAAATCTCCGGCACGCGCGACATGACCTTGTCGGAGCTGGTCGGCGAGATCGACAGCAATCGCCAGCAGGGCAATCTGTCGTCGGCGATTCGCCTGTTCGTGCTGGACTACTTCCGCACGCGCGCCAACGGCAGCAGCACCGGCAACGGAGCTGTCGAGTCGCGGCCGCAGGCCTGATCATTCCGGGCTGCTGGCGTCACGCGCCGGCAGCCGCGATGGCTCCTGGTTCTCCGGCGGTCTCGCCCGGACGCGCCTTCAATAAACCAGCCCCGTACCGGGCGGCTGCTCCAGCGCGGCCGCCAGCGAGCGATATTCCTCGCACGCCGTGCCGCATATCTCCGCGATCCGCGCCAGATGATACTGCGCCTGCTCGCGGTTGCCCTGCTCGATCTGCCAGAGACCGTAATACTGCCAGGTCAGGACGTGGTTCGGGTCCGACTTCAGCGCGCGCCGGTACCATATCTGCGATTGCCCGTAGTCGCCGAGCTTGCGGTAGGAGTAGCCGATCAGATTGGCGACGTTGGCGAAGTCGTCATGGCCGAGCGCCCTGAGCTGCGCGATCGCGGAACCGTATTCGTTGCGCTCGTAGATCGTCGCATAGGCCGCGCGATAGCCCGCGATGAAACTTCTGTCATCGAGGAAGGACTGCTTGTCCTTCTTGCTCTTCTGTATCGACCGGGTCGTCGTCGTGCTGTTCGACTGGCCGACGGGCGGCGGCGGCGGTTTGCCGGTCATGATATCGCCCGCGTCTGCCC
>JAKFVP010000382.1 GCA_021732175.1 Bradyrhizobium sp. | reverse complement strand
GCATCGACCGGGATCATGTAGCTCTGGCGGCCGGACTGGATGCCGTAGCCGGAGAAGAACAGCAGCACCACCGTGCCGGGCTTGATCTTGCCGTACAGCCGCTCGAAGGCGCGGCGCATCTGGTCGCCGGTCAGGTTCTCGCCGACCTCGACGGTAAAGCCGTCGCGCTTCAATTCGGCGGCGAACTCGCGTGCGTCGTTGATGGGTTCGCGCAGCGGCGCTTCGGCGTCGGGATATTTGGAGTTGCCGATCACGAGGGCGAGGCGCTCGCCCGCGGCCAGTGACGGCACGGCCGAGGAAATCGAAAGCAGCAGGGAGAGAAGCAATGCGCGGATTTTCATAGCGGCGGCGGTCCAGCCCAAAAAGGCGCCGATCCAGCTTCGCGCCGCGGCGACCTTACTCGACGAAAACAGCATTATCAAACCCGCCATTCGGACCGTCAACCGCTTGCGGCTTCACTGTTAATTGCGACAATTGACCGCGACAAAATTTTCCGGGGCGGCGGAATAGACCGCCGCTTCGTGGCGCCTGCCCTGATGTGCCGGACAGACGGACCCCGGTTCCTTTACCGATAGCCCTGCCAAATCAATGTGATTGGCCTCACATTGCCATCGTGTCTCCGCTCGGCCGAGATACGCCACACGACCGCTGCGACGCCACACGCCTGACATGCGCGCGGTGCGGTTTGACCTTTGCCTGTCACAATGGCTTGGTGCCTCGCGTGACCTCAAAGCAACGAAAAGCAAAAACCCATGGGAAACGCCTACGAAATCTACGCGCTCCGTTATGCGACCATGTCGCCGCGCACGCCCCAGATGAACTTTCTCGTCCCCGATCCGCATGACACCACGGCCCAGGACCTCGATTATTTCGTCTGGCTGATCCGGGGCGGCGGCCGCGACATCCTGGTCGACACCGGCTTCAATGCCGAGGAGGCCAAGGCGCGCGCCCGCAAGCTGACGCTCAATCCGGTGGACGCGCTTGATCGCTTTGGCGTCAAGGCGGAGACGATCAAGGACGTCATCGTCACCCATCTGCATTACGACCACGCCGGCAATCTCGACCGCTTCCCCAATGCGCGCTTCCATCTGCAGGATCGCGAGATGAGCTATGCGACGGGGCGCTGCATGTGCAACGGCATGCTGCGCCATCCCTTCTCGGTGGAGCACGTCACGACGATGGTGCGCCATGTCTATGGCGAGCGTGTCACCTTCCATTCCGGCGACGGCGAGATCGCGCCCGGCGTGAGCGTGCATCGCGTCGGCGGGCATTCCGACGGCCTCCAGGTGGTGCGGGTGGAAACCGCGCGCGGCCCTGTCGTGCTCGCGTCGGACGCGGCGCATTACTACGCGAACCTGCAGAAGCGCAGCCCGTTCCCGATCGTCTACAATGTCGGCGACATGGCGACGGCATGGGAGATCGTCGAGCGGCTGGCCGGCCATCCCGACCGCTTCATTCCCGGCCACGACCCGATCGTGTCGGAAATCTATCCGCGCGCCAGCGACAAGGTGGATGCCTTTGCGCTGCATCTGGCGCCGTCGCGCTCGTTTGCGAAATAGGACGGGGCACCCATGATCACGCGCTTTGCCGGCCTAACGCCGACCCGCAGCCGAGCGGTCGCGCATGACGATCTCGTCTTCACCGTGGCGGTGGCGCCCGATCCGGTCAGTCCATCCATGTATGAGCAGAGCGTGAAAGCGCTCGCGCGCATCGACGAGAGCCTTGCGCTATGCGGCACGGACAAGAGCAGGATCCTCTCGGCGATCGTCTATATCGCCGACATCGGGCAAAAGGCCGAGATGAACCGCGCCTGGGATGAGTGGGTCGATCGCAACAATCCGCCGATGCGCGCCTGTCTCGGGGTCGATCTCGAACCGCCGCACATCGTGGAGATCGTGGTGACGGCGGTGAAGTAGCAGGCGGGTAGCTTCACCGTCATTGCGAGCGAAGCGAAGCAATCCAGCTTCCTTCGCCGCAACAAGAAAGCTGGATTGCTTCGTCGCTTCGCTCCTCGCAATGACGGGGAGAGAGACTAGTACGTCTCCTTGGCGTCGGCTTCTTCGCTGGTCTGGATCAGGCCAAGGCCCGATTCCAGCTTGCCGAGCAACACCGCAAAATCGCGGCGCTCCTGTGCGGAGAAGCAGGCGAGGATTTCCTGCTCGCGCTGCAACAGGCGTGGAAACAGTTCCTCGTAGAGCGTACGCCCCTTGCGGGTCAGGCGCAGGCGGAATTCGCGGCGGTCGTTCTCGTTCTCGACGCGCTCGATGAAGCCGCGCTGCAGCAGCGCTGTCACTGCGCGGCTGATCGTCGATTTGTGCGTGCGCGTGCATTCCGCGACATATTGCGCGCTGCAGGGTTCCTTGCGGAAGCCTAGCGTCGCAAGCACCCGCCACGCCGGAATATCGATCCCGTAGCGCGCCTGGTATTCGACCGCGAGCGCGCCGGAGACCTCGGCCGCCAGCCGGTTGAGGCGGAACGGCACGAACTTGAACAGATCGAGCCGCGCGCCCTTCTTCGCCACGGTCTCGTCGCGGGGCGGGGCGGCCGGCTCGCTCGCCAATGGCTTGGCCAAGAGGTTCGCTCCAATTTGAGTTGACGGCGGGCCGCGGACGGAGTTTAAGATAGTTGCAAGTGCGACTAATTAACAGGGCCGCCGGCTGTTGGCCAGAGCAAAATCCGCCTGAGCAGTATTATGGCGCAGAGCAAAGTCCAGTTCGGCTATCGACGCCACCCCGACCAGGACCGGCCGGGAGGAGCGCCCGCCGGGCATGCGGTGGTGGTGGTCGGCGCCGGCCCGGTCGGCCTGTCGCTGGCCATCGATCTGGCCCAGCGCGGCCACAAGGTGGTGCTGCTCGACGATGCCGACCGCATCGGCGAGGGCTCGCGCGCGATCTGCTTCTCAAAGCGCTCGCTGGAATTCTGGGACCGGCTCGGTGTCGGCGACCGCATGGTCGAGAAGGGCGTGGTGTGGAGCGTCGGCAAGATCTTCCACGGCGCTTCCCAGCTCTACCAGTTCAACCTGCTGCCGGAGCAGGGCCACAAGCGGCCGGCCTTCATCAACCTCCAGCAATTCTATGCCGAGGCTTACCTCGTCGATCGCGTCCAGCATCTGCCCGACATCGACCTGCGCTGGCGCAACAAGGTGAGCGCACTCGATCGGCGCAACGATCATGTCGCGCTGACGATCGAGACGCCCGAAGGTCCCTACACGCTGCATGCGCAATATGTCATCGCCTGCGACGGCGCGCGCTCGTCGCTGCGGCAGATGGTGGGCGCGGAATTTTCAGGCCAAGTGTTCGAGGACCAGTTCCTGATCGCCGACGTCAAGATGACCGCGGCGTTTCCCACCGAACGCTGGTTCTGGTTCGACCCGCCGTTCCATGCCGGCCGCTCGGCGCTGCTGCACAAGCAGCCGGACGACGTCTGGCGCATCGATCTGCAGCTTCATCCCGATGCCGATCCGCTCGTCGAGAAAAAACCGGAAAACGTAGCGCCGCGCATCGCCCGCATGCTCGGCCACGAGCAGTTCGATTTCGAGTGGATATCGCTTTACAAGTTCCAGTGCCGGCGCATGGACCGCTTCGTCCATGGCCGCGTGATCTTCGCCGGCGATTCCGCGCATCAAGTCTCGCCGTTCGGCGCGCGCGGCGCCAATTCCGGGCTTGAGGACGCCGAGAACATCGCCTGGAAGCTCGACCGCGTGTTGCGCGGAACTTCGCCCGAGACGCTGCTCGAAACCTATCACACCGAGCGCAGCGCGGCGGCGGACGAGAATATCCGCGAGTCCACGCGCTCCACCGATTTCATGGCGCCAACGACGGAGCAGGAAGCGCGGCTGCGCCGGGCGGTGCTGTCGCTCGCCAAGGAAACCGAGTTCGGCAAACGCATGGTCAATGGCGGGCGGCTGTCGGTGCCGTCGGTCTATGATACGCCGCTCTCGACGCCGGATGCCGATGTCTGGCGCGGCGGCCCGCGTCCGGGAACGTCGATGCCGGATGCGCCGGTGGCCGATCATACCGGCAATCCGATGTTCCTGACCGAAGCCTTCATCCGCAAGGGAACGCGCTTCACGCTGCTGACATTTGGCAATGGCAAGAGCATCGATGCGCCCGAGGGCGTCGGCACGATCAAGGTCGGCGGCGATGATGGCATGATCGACGCCGCAGGATTTGCCGGCCAGCGCTACGACGCCGACGGCGGCGCAACCTATCTGCTACGGCCCGACGGCTATGTGGCCGCGCGTTTCCGCGAGCCGTCACGACCCGCGATCGAGGCTGCGCTGGCGCGCGCCTGCGGATTGAGCTGAAGGATTTCGCGATGCCGCTGTCGACCAGCTCCAACTTCGCCAGGCCCGACGACGCGTTCCGCGCCGTCGTCGAGGCGCATCGCGGCTTGAGCGAGGCGGAGAGCGCCGATCTCGATGCAGCACTCGTGCTCGTGCTCGCCAACCACATCGGCGACATCGAGGTGCTCAAGGAAGCCATCGCGCTGGCCAAGCGACGCATGCTGGATGCAAGCCAGCAGCAACAACAGCAACAACAATAAGCTCAGGGAATTGGTTTAATGGCTGTCAGTTTCGCATCTACCGGAGATATGGCCGAGAAGAAGGTCACCTTTTCCGACATCGGCTCCGACATCTATGCCTTCACCGCCGAAGGCGATCCGAACACGGCGATCGTCGTCGGCGACGATAGCTGCCTCGTGTTCGATGCGCAGGCAACGCCCGCGATGGCCAACAAGGTGATCGAGCGGGTGCGCGCCGTCACCGACAAGCCGATCAAATATGTCGTGCTGTCGCATTACCATGCGGTGCGCGTGCTGGGCGCCTCCGCCTACAAGGCGCAGGGCATCGTTGCCTCCGAAGAGACCTACCGGTTGATCCAGGAGCGCGGCCAGCAGGATTGGGATTCCGAATACGGCCGTTTCCCGCGCCTGTTCCAGGACGCCAAGAGCATTCCCGGCCTGACCTGGCCGACGCTGACCTTCGAAACCGACATGACGATCTATCTCGGCAAGCGCGAAGTGCGGCTGATGTCGCTCGGCGCCGGCCACACCTCCGGCGACATCGTCGCCTGGGTGCCCGATGCCGAGGTGATGCTGTCCGGCGATCTGATCGAGTATCACTCGGCCTGCTATTGCGGCGACGCTTACTTGCGCGAATGGCCGGCGACGCTGAACGAGATTCGCGCCTTCAATCCCAAGGCGATTGCGCCGGGCCGCGGCGATGCGCTGAAGGGCGTTGCCACCGTGCGCGATGCGATTGCGATGACCCGCGACTTCGTCACGTCTCTCTACGGTGCAGCCGAAACCTCGGTCGCCAAGGGCCGTTCCCTGAAGGAATCGATGGCGGCGACGCGCGAGGTGATGGACCCGAAATTCTCGACGTTTGCCATCTATGAACACTGCCTGCCGTTCAACGTCTCGCGCGCATTCGACGAGGCCTCGGGAATCGACGATCCCGTGATCTGGACCGACGCGCGCGACCGCGAAATGTGGGCCGCCCTGCAAGGAGGAGGATAGACATGAACATCAACACCTCGCCCGACACCATCAGCCGCAGTTCGGTGCAGCTCACGCCGGGCTACATGTCCGGCTTCGGCAACAGCTTTGAGACCGAGGCATTGCCCGGCGCGCTGCCGATCGGCCGCAACTCGCCGCAGCGCTGCGCCTACGGGCTCTATGCCGAGCAATTGTCAGGCTCGCCCTTCACCGCGCCGCGCGGCAGCAACGAGCGCTCCTGGCTTTACCGCATCCGCCCCTCGGTGAAGCATTCCGGCCGCTTCACCAAGGTCGACATGGGGTTCTGGCGCACCGCGCCCTGCCATGAATACGACCTGCCGATCGCGCAATTGCGCTGGAATCCGGCGCCGCTGCCCAAGGGCGACGTCACCTTCCTGCAGGGCGTGCACACCATGACGACCGCCGGCGATGCCAACACGCAAGGCGGGATGGCGGCGCACATTTATCTCATCACCAAGTCGATGGTGGACCAGAATTTCTACAATGCCGACGGCGAACTGATGTTCGTGCCGCAGCAGGGCAACATCCGCCTCGTCACCGAGTTCGGCCGCATCGACATCGAGCCCGGCGAGATCGCGGTGATCCCGCGCGGGGTGAAATTCCGCGTCGAGATTCCGAACGGTCCGGCGCGCGGCTATCTCTGCGAAAACTACGGCGGCGCGCTCACGCTGCCCGAGCGTGGTCCGATCGGCGCCAATTGCCTGGCCAATTCGCGCGACTTCCTGACGCCGGTCGCCGCCTACGAAGACAAGGACACGCCGACCGAACTCTACGTGAAATGGGGCGGCTCGCTGTTCAAGACGGAGCTGCCGCATTCGCCGATCGACGTCGTTGCCTGGCACGGCAATTATGCGCCCTACAAATATGATCTGCGCACTTTCTCGCCGGTCGGCGCCATCGCCTACGATCACCCCGATCCCTCGATCTTCACCGTGCTGACTTCGCCGTCGGAGACCGCGGGCACCGCGAATATCGACTTCGTGATCTTCCCGGAACGCTGGATGGTGGCGGAAAACACCTTCCGCCCGCCGTGGTATCACATGAACATCATGAGCGAATTCATGGGCCTGATCTACGGTGTCTACGACGCCCGGCCCGAAGGGTTCGTGCCCGGTGGCGCATCGCTGCACAATTGCATGCTGCCGCACGGCCCCGATCGCCAGGCGTTCGACCATGCCAGCAATGGCGAGTTGAAGCCGGTGAAGCTGACGGGCACCATGGCCTTCATGTTCGAGACGCGTTTTCCGCAGCGGGTGACCGAATACGCCGCGAAGGCATCGACACTGCAAGGCGACTATTCGGACTGCTGGAAGGGACTGGAAAAGCGGTTCGATCCGAACAAGCCGTAAATCTCTCCACTTGTCATTCCGGGGCGTCGCGCAGCGGCGAGCCCGGAATCCATAACCGCCCTCGTGAGTATGGATTCCGGGCTCGCGCCAAGAGGCGCGCCCCGGAATGACGACGGTTAGAGTTCGGCGCAATCCAGACAGGACTTCATCGTGCCCCACCCCAACGATCCCAAACTCCGCTCCTTCATTTCAGTCGATCCAACCTCCGACTTCCCGATCCAGAACCTGCCCTACGGCGTGTTCTCGGCCAAGGACGGTCTCGCCCCGCGCGTCGGGGTCGCCATCGGCGATTACGTGCTGGATCTCTGGCAGCTCGCGCAGGATTGCCGTATCGACGTGCGCGATACCAGCGTGTTTGCCGCGTCCAGCCTGAACCCGTTCATGGCGCTGGGCCCGAAAGTGTGGTCGAGCACGCGCGCGCGCATCAGCGAGCTCTTGCGCAACGACCATCCGGAACTGCGCGACAATGAAAAGCTGCGCCAGCGGGCGCTCATTCCGATGGCCGACGTCAAGCTGCACATGCCGATCGCGGTTTCCGGCTACACCGATTTCTATTCGTCGAAAGAGCACGCCACCAATGTCGGCGTCATGTTCCGCGGCAAGGACAATGCGCTGCAGCCGAACTGGCTGCACATGCCGATCGGCTATAACGGCCGCGCCTCGACCGTCGTGGTCAGCGGCACCAAAGTGAAGCGGCCGCGCGGGCAGTTGAAGCCGCCGAATGTCGAGCTGCCGAGTTTCGGGCCCTGCAAGCGGCTCGACTTCGAGCTCGAGATGGGCGTCGTGGTCGGCCAGCCCTCGAAGATGGGCGAGATGCTCACCGAGGCGCAGGCGGAAGAAATGATCTTCGGCTTCACCATCCTCAACGACTGGAGCGCGCGCGATATCCAGCAATGGGAATATGTGCCGCTCGGCCCGTTCCAGGCCAAGGCGTTCGCCACCTCGATCAGCCCGTGGATCGTGACCCGGGAGGCGCTGGAGCCGTTCCGCCTGCACGGGCCGAAGCAGGAGCCGGAGCCGCTCGCCTACCTCAAGCAGGCCCGGCCGAACAATTACGACATGGAGCTCGACGTTTCGCTCCGTGCCAATGGCATGAACGAGGCAAAGAACATCTGCCGCACCAATTTCAAATACATGTACTGGTCCTCGGTGCAGCAGCTCGTGCATCACGCCTCCTCGGGC
>JAKFVP010000594.1 GCA_021732175.1 Bradyrhizobium sp. | reverse complement strand
GCCATCGCCGTGCTGCTGCTGTGGCGGCAGGATACCGCGCGGGCGGCGATGATCCTCGCCGGCGTCGTCGGCATCGCCGGGCTCCTGCAATTGTCGATCCTGATCCTGCGCGGCGGCGAGAACACTGCGACACCCCTGCGCATTTCATTCGATGGGCCAATGCGCGGCTTCCTCGCCAAAGCCGTGCCCGGCATGATCGCGAGCAGCGGGCCGCAGCTGCTGATGGTCACGGCGGCGATCATCGCGTCGGCGACACCGTCTGCGGTGTCATGGCTCTACTTCGCCAATCGCCTGATCGAGCTGCCGCTGGGGCTCGTCGGCGTCGCCATGGGCACGGTACTGGTGAAGGAATTGTCGAGCGCCGTGCACGCCGGTGACGTAGCGGCCGTCTCGCATGCGGAATCGCGGGCGCTCGAACTCACGGCGGGGCTGGCGCTGCCGGCGACGCTCGGGCTGATCGTGCTGGCCGAGCCGATCGTGCGGCTATTGTTCGAGCATGGCGCGTTCACCGCCACCGATACCGCGGCAACCGCCCGCGTGCTGATGTGGCTGGCGCTGGGCCTGCCCGCGCAGGTGCTGTTCAAGGCGCTGGCGTCCACCTTCTTCGCGCGCGACAACACCACGACGCCTTTGGTCGCCGTGCTCAAAGGCATCCTGCTCGCGGCCGCGACCGCCTTCCTGCTGAGCCATTGGTCCGGCGCCGAAGGCATTGCCGCAGGGCTGGCGCTCGGCGCCTGGGGCTGCACGCTTTCTCTGCTGCGCGAGAGCATCACGCGGTTCGGCTTCTCGATCGATGCCACAGCGCGCCGGCGGCTGCCGCGCATCGTCGCTGCCGCGGCCGCGATGGCTGCCGTGCTGTGGCTGGTGCCGATCGCGAAGCTGCACGGCCTCGCCCAGGCGGTCTGCCTCATGGTCCTCATCGCCGCCGGCGCCGCGCTGTACGGCCTGCTTTTGCAGCTTTTCGGCGTCACCGGCTGGCGCGAGACAGTTAACGCGCTCAAAGAGGGTCGACGCGACTTGCGAAGCTGAAAAACCCGTGGCAAACGACGCCCCTGATACAGACGGGAACGAGAACATGGCGTTCGTGGAACGGGTTTTTTCAGGCGTCCAGCCGACGGGCAATCTGCACCTCGGCAATTATCTCGGCGCCATCGTCAACTTCGTGAAGCTGCAGGAAACGCATAACTGCATCTATTGCGTCGTCGACATGCACGCGATCACGCAAGGCCCCGAAGTCTGGGGCGGACCGGCCGAACTGGCGCGCTCCACGCGCGAGGTGACCGCAGCCTTCATCGCGGCCGGCATCGATCCGAAGAAGCACATCGTGTTCAACCAGAGCCAGGTCTCGGGCCATGCCGAGCTTGCCTGGATCTTCAACTGCGTCGCCCGCGTCGGCTGGCTCAGCCGCATGACGCAGTTCAAGGAGAAGGCCGGCAAGGACCGCGAGAATGCTTCCGTGGGTCTTTACGACTATCCTGTGCTGATGGCGGCGGACATTCTGTTGTATCGCGCCACGCATGTGCCTGTCGGCGAGGACCAGAAGCAGCATCTGGAGCTGTCGCGCGACATCGCGCAGAAGTTCAACAACGATTTTGGCGATTCGATTCGTAGCCATGGCATCAATGACGGACTGTTCTTTCCCTTGCCGGAGCCGCTGATCACGGGTCCGGCGACGCGGGTGATGAGCCTGCGCGACGGCACCAAGAAGATGTCGAAGTCGGATGCGTCGGATAATTCGCGCATCAACCTCACCGACGATGCCGACCTCATCGCGCAGAAGATCCGTAAAGCGAAGACCGATCCGGAGCCGCTGCCGACGGAAGAGAAGGGGCTCGAGCCGCGTCCCGAGGCCGACAACCTCGTCGGCATCTACGCGGCGCTCGCGGGCGTGTCCAAGCAGGCGGTGCTCAGGGATTTTGGCGGCGGGCAGTTCTCAAGCTTCAAGAACGCGCTGGTCGAACTGTGCGTCGCAAAACTGGCGCCGATCGCCGGAGAGATGAAGCGCCTGGTCGCCGATCCCGGCCATGTCGATGCGATCCTCGCCGATGGCGCGGGTCGCGCGCGCGTCCTTGCCGACGAAACCATGCGCAAGACCAAGGACATCGTCGGCTTCATCCATTAATCTTGGTCGGGCGTTGATCGCTATTTGTGATTGCTCTTCGAAGCCGGTGATGCCCTTTTGGCGAAAGAAAAGCTTTGTTGCTTATGATGGGCATGATACCCATCCGATATGGAACTCGTTCAAGCATCGGACGCTATTCGTCTTTCAGGCCTGACGCCCAACCAACTGCGTGAATGGTGCGGGAGGCGGGCCGTTGTAATTCCAGACGTGCCTGCGGCAGGAAGGGGTCGGCATGCACTGTTTTCTTGGCAAACCATTCTGTCGCTGCGCGTTTTGAACCAACTTCAAACTCGCTTCGGCATCGAGGTGGTGGCATGGCGACAGGGAATTGGCCGCTGCCAGAAGATCCTCCGCCAATCTTCCTTCCCCGGTCTGTGGGGAACATCTGTCGCATTTCCAAATGCCAATGAGGCCGTGCTGATACAAAGTTCAAATTGCGTGGAGTTCGGCGCTCTCGTAATTCTACCACTAGACCCCCACCTCCGAGCGCTTGCCCTAGATGAAGCGGCTCCCTCTGAGCTGCAGCTCCCCCTGTTTGCGGCGATCAGGGTGCCTCGATGAGCCAGTCGAAAACGACGCAGCTTTGGAGCAGTCAATTCGGCTTAGCAACGGCTCCGTTGTTCGACGGCAACGAAGCGGTGCCTCCTGGTGATCATACCGTGATGCTCGACGGCGGCAGCGGAACATTTGCACTATCCTCATCGGAGGATGAGTTGTGGCGACAAACGGCTCCCGCCGCATGGGCATGGTCTAGCGACATTCCTCACCACGTCACGGTGACCGAAAAGAAGGTCGCCGTTACTAGGTGGGATAAGCCGACCGAACCTCGTGTCTTCGACAGAAGCAGCGTCGATCGCGGGCTGGATCGCTTCTATGCATATCTCAATGGTGATCGGCTGAGATCTAACAAGACGGTAGTCGATCATCTCCTCGGCTTCTTTCGCCGGATAAGGGCGCTGAGCCACGAGGCAGGCGTTGCCGACATCAGAGCAACCGACCTTTTTGCAACGGCTCTAGCGTTTCTTGTTGATCGTGATGCTGCATCGGAGAACCCTGTATCTTATGGGCTCGCCGAGGACGGGCCCTCACTTTTCGACAAACTCAACGCTATCGGAGTAGCAGCGGCCATAGCGGAAATCGAACAGGCATCAGGTTCCCTTTCGCTACTTAAGCTTTATCCTGCGCTCGCTGTGAGGCACGCAGGAGGACAACTCTTCCAAGAGGCGCATTTTGAGCTTTTGCGGGGTGGGCCAGGATTTGATTTGTTCGGCCTAATTGGCGCTCCTGAAGTCAAACCGGCTAGCCGAGGAGGGACCCACTTTACCCCTCCAGCACTTGCGAGGAGCATCGTCGAACAAGCCTTCAGCGCGGTATCGGACCTAACGAAAAGAAAGCAGCTGACAATCGGTGATCCCGCCTGTGGCTCGGGAGCTTTCCTCCATGAGGCCTATCGAGCTCTGCGCAGAATGGATTTCCATGGCCACGTCACGCTCGTGGGTTCCGATGTTTCGGGTGCAGCTATTTCTATGGCGCAGTTCGTTTTATCTGCCGCGACGAGAGATTGGCAACCTCAGGGTGGCGTTGAGCTTAAGTTGCAGGTCGGCGACGCCTTGGGCGAGTTGGGAATGCCCAGCAAAGCCGACGTCATTGTGATGAATCCTCCGTTCATCGCATTTGGTGCTCAAACACTCGAACAGCGTGAGCAGTTGCGACGAGCAACGGACGCGTCCGCTGCACGTGGCGATTACAGCATGGCCTTCGTGATACGTGCACTGGAGGCCGTAAAAGAGGGCGGGGTCGTCGGAGCCCTTTTTCCTTCAAGTTTGCTTTCCCTCAGGGCAGCCAGCTCGTGGCGCGAACGTCTACTAGATTTGGGAACGGTCAAGTTGCTAGGATCGATTGGCGATTTCGGACTTTTCACCCATGCCATGGTACAGGTTGCCTGTGCAGTCATCCAAAGATCGGAAAGCGGACGGTCAACTGAGTTCATTGCGGTCGTCACCGAAAATGAATCTAGCGCCACCGGCTCCGCGCTCCGATACCTGCGAAAGCTGGGCGGCCAAGCTCCCGGATACGCAGTCGTGGAGGATGGCTGGAATCTTTTCCCGGTGCCTGTTTCGGCTCTGCACGGACGCCCAACATGGCGTCTTCCCACTCCAAGTACCGAGCGAATTCTTCGGGAGCTTGGTGACTCATTGCTGCCATCGATAAGCGACTTGTTTGACGTCGCTCAAGGCGTTCAAACTGGTCTGAATGAAGTTCTGCTTCTTTCAATAGAGGAATGGCGGGCCCTGCCTGCTAAGGAGCGCAGTCTCTTTAGGCTCGCAACCATGTCTGACTCAATTCAGAATGCCCGGCTGCTCAAACCTTACAGAGTGTTTTTTCCTTACAGCGCAACCGGACCCATGTTCGAAACTGAACAAGAGGTCAAACGTGCGGCACCTACTTATTTTGCAAAATACCTGGCTCCCAACCGAAAAAGATTGGCCGGGAGAGCCTCTATTGCTCGCACCCGCCGGGTCGATTGGTGGGGATTGATGCGCGCTCGTGCATACGCTTTTGATCAAAAGCCGCGCATTATCTCGAAATTCTTCGCCGCAGAAGGCGGCTTCGCGGCCGACCTTGATGCCGAATATCTCCCGGTAATGGGTCATGCTTGGATGCCAAAATCAATCTTGATCGACGACGATCCTCAGCAACTGCCAACCTCGGAAATCCTCTTGGCATATACGGCGTTGTTCAATTCGTCTGTATTCATCAAGCTCCTGTCTCTTTATTCGCCGCACGTTGCCGGTGGCCAGTATGACGTTAGCTCTCGGCACGTCGGCCCGATTCCTGTACCCAACCTCCGCGAATTGAGTGTCGAATCGAGCCGCGGAAATTGGGTTAGAGAATTGGCGGCAAGAGGAAGGTCGATAGATCTTGCCGATCCACTCTGGCGCGCGCGCACAGCCCAGTTAGTGACGGATCTCTATGGCTCACCGACCCTCGCAAACCTCTGAAACGCCTCTGTTCGAACTTCGCGCCACAAGGGGGGCACTTGAGCAGCGATGGCTCTTAATCTCATCGCAGCTTTCGTCGATGCTGGGATTTGGCTCTGGTGAGCTTCGGATCGATGCTGAGTCGCAGGCGGAGAAAGTTTGGGCTGGCCTGCAGGGAAGCGCATGTGAGCGAGTGAGTCGAAATCGAGGTGGCGCGGCTCGGGTTGTTCCTTTGCGGGCGTTGCAAAGGGATTTGCACGCCTGGTTGGGCCTGCAGGAAGTTTGGGACATCGGCCCCGGTCCTCGTCCCTTTTTGTTTCGCCAACTCAGTCTTACTGTGCACTTTGGCTATCGCGGCGATCCTATAAAACCACAAGCCTTCCGCCTCGAGTGGCCGGGGATACGAGATTGGAGCGGCGCCGGACTTTCTTTTCAAACGCCTGGCGCCGCTCACCCGCATTGGCAGGTCGACATCCTAGAGAGCTTCGCAGGACAGAAGACCCAAGCCTTCAGTGCTGCGTCCGATGAAATTGTTGAAGATTTCGGAGCCGAGCAAGCTACGCCGGACCTCAACGACCTTGTAGGGTCTCTCACCATCGAGAGAATGCATCTGGCAAGCGCAGCTCGTTGGTGGTTGCCAACCACCTCTCAGGCTCGCGGCCAGCACATGAATATGCCGCCCGACTTGCCGGGGCTAACGAGGTGGTTGTCAGAAAGTGTTTTGTACATACGGCAGGAACTGGGGCGTTGCGTTATCCGGATTTGAAATAGACAAGGAACCCACGCTCCCCCTACCCAAGGGCCGAGGGAGTGTGGCAGCATGCGCCGGTTTGGCAGCACCGGGACATGCATGACCAGCCAGCGACACGCCTACGAATCCGGCCACAAGCCAAAATGCCTTGTCATCGTCGACGACACCGCGGAGTGGGACCGCGCGGTCTACTATGCCGCGCGCTGGGCGATGCGGGTCGGCGGCGGCGTAGTGATGTTGCGCGTGATCGAGACCGAGGATGCCAACCAGCAATGGCTTGGGGTTGCCGAGGTGATGCGCGCCGAGGCCTATGAAGCCGCCAACGAGGCGCTCGACCGCGCCTCCGGCCGCGCCAACGGGGTGGCCGCCATCACGCCCGAACGGGTGATCCGCGAGGGCAATCCGGGCGAGCAGATCCTCGACGTCATCGACAAGGATCCGGACATCTCCATGCTGGTGCTGGCCGCCAACCCCGGCGCCGAAGGCCCGGGGCCGATCATCACGACCATGGCCAAGACGGTCGGCTCGTTCCCGATTCCGCTCGTCATCATCTCCGGCGCGCTGAGCGACGCCGAGATCGACGGCCTGTCCTGACCCGTCCCCCGCCCCTCCTTGCGCCAGCGCAAGCTGGACGGGCCGAATCCATGCTCTTAAGCCCTTGACGCAACGCGCAAATGACCCCGCCGCACCCTTGACCGTGCGCGGCGCGACGCCATCTGCTAGACAAACCTCACGCGCCGGCCTTGAACCGGCGACGCCGGAGAAAGCCATGTTCATCCAGACTGAAGCCACCCCCAATCCCGCTACCCTGAAGTTCATCCCCGGCCGCGTCGTGCTCGACGCCGGCACGATGGAATTCACCAATCACGATTCCGCCCATCGCTCGCCGCTGGCCGCGCGCCTGTTCCATGTGCCCGGCGTTACCGGCGTGTTCTTCGGCTACGACTTCATCACCGTGACCAAGGCGGATGGCGACTGGCAGCACCTGAAGCCCGCCATCCTCGGCGCGATCATGGAGCACTATATGTCCGGCGCGCCGCTGCTCGCCGACGGCTCCGCCGCCAATGACGAGGAGGCCGACGAAGCCGACGAGTTCTTCAACGAGGCCGACGCCGATACCGTCGCGCAGATCAAGGATCTGATCGAAACGCGGGTGCGGCCGGCGGTCGCCAATGACGGCGGCGACATCACCTTCCGCGGCTTCAAGGACGGCGTCGTGTATCTCAACATGAAGGGTGCCTGCGCCGGCTGCCCGTCATCGACCGCGACCTTGCAGCACGGCATCCAGAACCTGCTCCGCCACTTCGTGCCCGACGTGGTCGAAGTCCGCCCGATGTGATGCGTGGCTCAGAACTCCCAATCTTCGTCATGCCCGGCCTTGCCGCCTTCGCTAAAGCTTCGGCGGCCGAGTGAGTTCTTGGCCCGGCGAAGCCTTTGCGGAGACGGGTGCCGGGCATCCACGTTTTGGGATGGCAAAGGCGTGGTTGGCCGGGACGAGCCCAGGAAGACGCGCTTCGCGCTTTTGCCCGGCCATGACGCCTGAGATTAATGCTAGCATCAATCCATGCTGATCCTCGCCATCGATACCGCGCTTGAAGCCTGCGCTGCCGCCGTGCTCGACACGGACAAAGGCAAGCTGATCGCGCAGGAATCGCAGGCGATGAAACGCGGCCATGCCGAGGCGCTGATGCCGCTGGTCGCGCGGGTGATGAAGGAAGCAGGCATCGCCTTCACGTCGCTCGACCGCGTTGCGGCGACGACCGGACCCGGAAGCTTTACGGGATTGCGCGTCGGGCTTTCCGCCGCACGCGGCATTGCGCTGGCGGCGAACAAGCCTGCCGTCGGCATCACCACGCTTGCCGCTTACGCCGCGCCCCATGTCAGCGAGCATGGCGAGCACCCCATCATCTCGGCCATCGATGCCCGGCACGACCATGTCTTTCTCCAGGTGGTGAGCGGCCATGGCGGACCGCTGGTGACGCCGCGCGTGGCGCCGATCGAGGAAGCACTCGCCGCCTCGCGCTTCGGCGCACCCATCCTTGCCGGCAATGCCGCCAATCTGCTCGCCGAGCGCTGGCTAAAGGACGCCGCACCGCCGGTGAAGATCGATCAGCAGGCCGCACCCGACATCGCCTGGGTAGCCTGGCTTGCCGCCGCGGTCGATCCAACGATGGCGACGCCGCGGCCGTGCTATCTGCGCGCCCCCGACGC
>JAKFVP010000598.1 GCA_021732175.1 Bradyrhizobium sp. | reverse complement strand
CAGCTCGGCATGGCTGCCGCCGGGCAGATCGGTGCGGCCGACTGACCCTGCAAACAGGACGTCGCCGACATGGGCGAAGCCGAGCTCCCTGGAGAAGAACACGACCGAGCCCGGCGAGTGGCCGGGGCAGTGCAGGATGTCGAAAGTGAGATTGCCGATCGTCACCTGCTCGCCCTCGTCGAGCCAGCGGTCGGGTCCGAAATTGCGCACGCCGGTGATGCCAAAACGCTCGCCGGAGGAGACGATATTGTCGAGCAGATATTTGTCGGCGATGTGCGGGCCCTCGATCTTCACGCCGAGCGCGTCGCGAAGTTCGGCGGCGCCGCCGACATGATCGATATGGCCATGCGTGATCCAGATCTTCTCGACCGTGACGCCGGTCTGCTTGATCGCTTCCAGAATCCGCGGCACATCGCCGCCGGGATCGATCACGACCGCCTTCTTGGTGGCCTCGCACCAGATGATGGTGCAGTTCTGCTCGAACAGCGTCACCGGCACGATCATCGCGCCGGCCTTCGCCTGGCCCTTGGCCTCTGTCTGGGTTCTCTCATCCATGGGGCCACCATAGTCCGTGCGCGGGAGGGGTCAACCGAGGGGCGTGGAACGCAGCTCCCCGATCTGTGATAGGGTCGCGGTCAGTCAGAGAGCTGTGGGGCAGGGCCGGTTTCCGCAAGGGCAGGCCACGGAATTTCGCATGGATCAGGCTTCCAAATCGCCGCTGCCGGGAACACGGATCACCGCGCGCGCCTTCTTCGTCGCCGAGCGTATCAATACCGCGGGCCTCGAGCGCGGCGACGTGCTGTCCACCGCGCCGCTGGCCTTCCGCGTCGGCAATGGTGGCGTCGCCGTGCTGTTTCGTTACGGCGTCGTGGTGCTGATCGGGCTGAATGCGCTCGAAGAGGACGAATTCCTGCGCGGGCTCGATCACCGCATGACCGGCGCGTTCGCGCGGCGCGAGGAGGAGATCGCGGCCATCGATCTCGTCACCGACAAGGAAGACCAGATTCCGCCGGGCGGCCCGATCTGCCTGCAAAGCCTGTCGCCGGAACGGCTGATCCTGATTGCCGAGGCGCTGGCCAAGAGCGTGGTGCTGGCGCGGCATGAGCGCGAGGTCGCCGCCGTGTTCGACAAGACCGAGCCGTTTGCGCGCGAGCTTGCCGAAAGCGGACAGATGCATGGCGGGCGCCGCGCCATCCTGCAACAGATCGGCAATGCGCTGTCGGTGCAGCATCGCGTCACCGGGCCCGTCGCAGTGTCGGAGAAGCCCGACATCCTCTGGGACCAGCCGCAGCTCGAGCGCCTCTATGCGCGGCTCGCCGACGAGTACGAGCTGAAGGAGCGTGCCGAAGCGCTTAACCGCAAGCTGGGCGTCATCGCCGAGACCGCGCAGGTGCTGACCGACATCATCGACACCCGCCGCTCGCTGCGGCTGGAAATCATCATCGTGCTGCTGATCCTGTTCGAGGTGCTGGTGACGATCTATCAGCTGGCGTCGCGGATGCGCGGGTGATTTTTCCACGTCATCGGGCAGCGCTTCGCGCGGACGCGTTGGCTCCTCGCGATGACAATGTGGTTGGCCACCGGAACCCATGCGACATCGTCACACGGATGTCGCCGAATCCCTGTTGGTCGTGAACCGAACAAATGTTCCCGCGTTGCCCAACGCGAACAATCGGGAAGCTAACGTGACCGCAAGTGAACAAGACGACTGGTGGCGGCGCGGCATCTTCTATCAGGTCTATCCGCGCTCGTTTCAGGATTCCGACGGCGACGGCGTCGGCGACCTCAGGGGCATCATCCAGCGCCTGCCCTATATCGCCTCGCTCGGCGTCGACGCCGTCTGGCTGTCGCCGATCTTCACCTCGCCAATGGCCGATTTCGGCTACGACATTGCCGACTACAAAGGCATCGATCCCTTGTTCGGCACCATGGCGGATTTCGATGCGCTGCTGGCGGCAGCTCATGCTCGCGGGTTGAAGTTGATCCTCGACCTCGTGCCGAACCATTCCTCGGACAGGCACCCGTGGTTCGTCGAAAGCCGCGCCTCGCGCGACAACCCGAAGCGCGACTGGTACATCTGGCGAGACCCTGCTCCCGATGGCGGCGTGCCCAACAACTGGCTGTCGGAATTCGGCGGCAGCGCGTGGCAATACGACGCCGCGACGGAGCAGTATTACTACCATGCCTTCCTGAAGGAGCAGCCGGACCTCAACTGGCGCAACCGCGAAGTGCGCGAAGCGATCTTCGACGTGATGCGGTTCTGGCTCGGCAAGGGTGTCGACGGCTTTCGCGTCGACGTGATCTGGCACCTGATCAAGGACGATCTGTTCCGCGACGATCCGCCCAATCCGGGTTTCCGCGACGGCATGCCGCCGAACCGCGTCATCAGGCATGTCCATTCCGCCGACCGGCCGGAGATCCACGACGTCATTGCCGGGATGCGGCGCGTCAGCGATGAGTTTCCCTCGCGCGTGCTGATCGGCGAAATCTATCTGCCGGTCGAGCGGCTGGTTGCCTATTACGGCAAGGATCTTGCGGGCGCGCATCTGCCGTTCAATTTCGCACTGATCTCCGCCAATTGGCATGCGCGCGAGATCGAGGATCTGATCGCGCGCTACGAGGCGGCGCTGCCGGCCGGGGCATCGCCGAACTGGGTGCTCGGCAATCACGACAAGGCGCGCTTGGCAAGCCGCATCGGCCGCGATCAGGCGCGCGTCGCTGCGATGCTGCTGCTCACCTTGCGCGGCACGCCGACGCTTTACTACGGCGACGAGATCGGCATGCCCCAGGTTGCCATCGCGCCGGAAGACGTGCGCGATCCCTTCGAGAAGAACGTCCCGGGCATTGGCGTCGGCCGCGACGGCTGCCGCACGCCGATGCAATGGGACGCCACCGAGCATGCGGGGTTTTCGCAGGCGACGCCGTGGCTGCCGCTCGCCAAGGATTTTGTCAGAGACAACGTCGCGCTGCTCGACGCCGATCCGCGCTCGATCCTCAGCCTCTATCGTGCGCTGATCGCGCTGCGCCGCAAGCTGCCGGCGCTGAGCGCCGGCGCCTACGTTCCGGTCAGGGCCGAGGCTGACCTGCTGGTCTATCGCCGGGAGTTCGAGGGCAGCTCCGTGACGATCGCGCTCAATCTCGGCGCGACACCGGCGTCAGTAGCCGTCGGCGGCGAGATATTGCTGTCTACCTTGCTGGACCGGCAAAGCGAGAAAGCCGAAGGCCGGCTCGACCTGCGCGGCAATGAGGGCGTGATCGTCGCGGCATAGGTATCATCGTCCCGCCACGGCTACTTTGCATGGGGTTGTTTTCGATGTTTTGGCTGTAGCCGCCGGTTTCCTCTCCCCGCAAGGGCGGGGAGAGGGGCCACGCGGAGGCCTCACCGCTTGATCTGCGCCTTCAGCGTCTCCTCGACGACGCGGTCGAACGACGACGCCTTCGGCGGCGCTTTCTCGCGGTGCTCGGCGATGTACTTGTCGCGCTTGGCGACAATGGCGGCGAGCTTGTCGTTCAGCGCCTTGCGCTGGCCCATCTGCTTGTTGACCTCGGCCTCGCGCTCGGCCGGCTTCATTGCGCGCATGTTCGCCGGCAGGTCGTCGTCCTTGAGGGCGGAGAACGAGGTGCGCCCCGCCTTCAGGTCGGCGACGAGATCGCCGTCGCCGGTGACGGCTTCCGAATTCACCTTGGCGCGCTTGTTGAGATAGCTCGCCATCTCCGAGGCCTGCGCGGGTGCTGCGGCCGCCACCTGCGAGAGCTGCCTGGTCTTCTCTTCGGTGCGCTTCTGCAGGCTCCCCGGGCCGTAGGGGATCACGGTGCCGTTGATCTCCCGCTGCAGGATGATGATGTCCTCGTCATAGGGCGTCTCGATGACGACGACCTCGCCGCCGTCCTGCGGGATCGGGATGAAGCGGCCGTTGCCGTTCTGGGCGATGTCGCGCCACACCCGCGCGGTGTCCTGCGCATTGCCGGCCAGCACCGCGTTGACGATGATGTCCTTCTGCTTGGCGACCTTGAGGGTGATTGGATATTTGGTGTCCTGCGCGTAGTCCATGTGCGGCGGGGCATCGCCGACCAGGAAGACGATGCGGCGCACGTCGCCGCCGTCGGTCCACTTCATCTTGTTGACGGCCATGTCGAGCGCTTCGTTGACGCTCTCCGGCCAGTCACCGCCGCCGCGCGCTTTCAGCTCGAGCAGATTGGCGTAAAGGTCCTGGATGTCGGTGGTGAGTTCGAATTTCCGCGTGACGTATTCATCGCCGATGTCGCGATAGGCGACCAGCCCCATGCGGATATCGGCGTCGGGATTGGAATCGACGATTGCGGTCGCAATCGACCAGATCTTCCGTTTGGCGCCTTCGATCAGGCCGCCCATCGACCCCGTGGTGTCGAGCACGAAGGCGACTTCAACGGCGGGTTTGGCGGATGCGGCCGTCGGGGCGGCGAGGGGCAGGGCGGAAAGGGCAGCTAAGAAAAGCGTTCGGGTGACGATGCGCGGCATCGTTGTTCTCCTCCAGTGCGTCGTCCCCTAAAGGAGAGGTTCCCATCGCTTCGCGGTTCCCTGAGGTCCAAATCAGGGCTGGCTGCGTACCAATTTGCGGCCGGTCCGACCCATTGATGAACGCTGTTCATTCATGTTCGCCGGGGCGGAAATCGGCTAGGCTTGGCCGGTATGGAATCGCCTGCCCGCCAGATTCAGCTCGTACCGCCGCCGGACCGCCGCCAGTCGGAGACGGCGCTGGCGATCGCGCGCGGCACCGCGCGGCTGCTCCGCTCGCTCGGCTTTGCCTGCGTGTCCGAATTGCCGCTGCCGTCCGGCCGCCGCGCCGACCTCGTGGCGCTGAACGAGCGCGGCGAGATCTGGATCGTCGAGATCAAGTCGTCGCTGGAGGATTTGCGCGCCGACCAGAAATGGCCTGATTACCGCGCCCATTGCGACCGGCTTTTCTTCGCCTTCACCGCCGATCTGCCCTGCGAGATTTTTCCCGCCGACACCGGCCTGATTGTTGCGGATGCCTATGGCGCCCACATGCAGTGCGAGGCGCCGGAGCATCGCCTGCCCGCCGCGACGCGCAAGTCGATGACCGTACGCTTTGCCATGGCCGCAGCAGGGCGCATCAACCGCCTGGTCGATCCGCAGGGCCACGAAGAGATTTAGCCGCCTGCACATCAAATCGAGGCAAGCGGCACGTACCCTGTTGTTTGGAGATGTCGATGCCGTCCGAAGCCCGCTCACCGCGCCTTGCGGTCCTCATCGATGCCGACAATACGTCCGCGAAAATCGTCGACGGATTGTTCGAGGAGATCGCGAAGCTCGGCGAGGCGAGCGTCCGCCGAGTCTACGGCGATTTCGCCAGTCCCCGGTCGAAGGGCTGGACCGATGTCCTCGCCAGACACGCCATCATCCCGCAGCAGCAGTTCGCCTACACGACCGGCAAGAACGCATCCGACATCACGCTCGTCATCGACGCGATGGACCTGCTGCATGGCGGCCGGCTCGATGGATTCTGCCTCGTCTCCTCCGACAGCGACTTTACCCGGCTTGCCGCCCGCATTCGCGAGCAGGGTGTGGATGTCTTTGGCTTCGGCGAGCACAAGACGCCCGAAAGTTTCCGCCAGGCTTGCCGAAGGTTCGTCTACACCGAGAACCTGCTTGCAGGGGTGTCGAACAGCCTGGACGCCGCTCCGGCTCCGAAGCCGCTGCAACCGGCCAGCGCGGCGACGCCGATCATTGAGCGGATCGTCGCCCAGATCGATAGCGAAGATGGCTGGGTATTGCTGGGGGAAGTTGGTGGACGGCTTGGCAACCTTGCTTCCGACTTCGATCCCAGAACTTACGGCTGTCGCAAGCTGAGCGACCTCCTGCGAAAGACCGGAGCATTTGACATCGAGAAGCTGAAGGGAGGCGCGGTGCGGATTCGCCGGAAGGTGGCCGTGAAGCCGCCGGGAAAACCCAAGGCCGCTGCGAAGGCCGCAAGCTGACCCTCATCCTCCAACAAGGTCATGGCCGGGCTTGACCAGGCTTGACCCGGCCATCCCACGACTTTGTGACACATAAAACGTGGATGCTCGGGACGTCTGCGCGAAGACGCGCTTCGCGCTTTAGCCCGGGCATGACGAACAGAAACTTCGCGGAAGATCAGCGCGGCGCGCGCTTGGCCAGAATCCGCTGCAAGGTGCGGCGGTGCATATTGAGCCGGCGCGCGGTTTCCGAGACGTTGCGGTTGCACATCTCGTAGATGCGCTGGATGTGTTCCCAGCGCACGCGATCCGCCGACATCGGGTTGGCCGGCAGTTCCGATTTCTCGGTGCCGGTGGCAAGCAGCGCGGCGACGACGTCGTCGGCGTCAGCGGGCTTGGAGAGATAATCGACCGCGCCCATCTTCACCGCGGTGACGGCGGTGGCGATATTGCCGTAGCCGGTCAGCACGATGGCGCGCGCTTCGGGGCGCTTGCGCTTCAGCGCCGAGACGACATCGAGGCCGTTGCCGTCACCGAGCCTGAGATCGACCACCGCAAAGGCCGGCGCCGAGCGGCCGATCTGGGCAAGGCCATCCGTCACCGTCTCGCAGGACGTAACGGTGAAGCCGCGCGTCTCCATGGCGCGCGACAGGCGCTCCAGGAACGGCTTGTCGTCCTCCACGATCAGGAGCGAGCGGTCGGCAACATCCATCAGTTCGGCTGTGGCGGCGGTCAAGTCGGTGATCCCTGTTGTGAACGATGCAATAGATATGGCGTGGCAAGTTGGCGCTGCCAAGGCCGTAAAAGGTCTGATGAGGCGCGGCGATTTACCGCTGGTGAATGGTTAACCCGTTGGTTCGTCGAGAGGTTCCGTCTCAAAGCGCTTGCGCGGCCACACGATCTGCACCACAGCACCGTGATCGGGGAACGTCCGGTTGGAGAACGAGACCTTGGCTCCGGTGCGTTCCAGCAGCGTGCGGGCGATGAACACGCCAAGGCCAAGCCCGCGGCGGTCGCCCTCGTCCGCGCTGGTGCGGCGCGACACATAGGGCTCGCCGATGCGCTTGAGCATGTCCGGCGCGATGCCCGGGCCATCGTCGGAGATCACGATCTCCACCGTCTCGCTGTTCCACCACGCATTCACCTCGACGGCATCGCGGGCGAAGTCGACGGCGTTCTCCAGGATGTTGCCGATGCCGTAGAGGATCGCGGGATTGCGCGCGACGACCGGCTCGCGCGTCGGCGCCACCGCAATGCGCACCTTGATGTCGACGCCGAAATCGCGGTGCGGCGCCACCACCTCCTCGATCAGCAGCGACAGTTTCATGTGATCGAACGGCGCGCCGGAGGAGGAGAGTTGCGCGATCTTGGCCAGGATGTCGCGGCAGCGTGTCGCCTGCTCGCGCAGCGTCTTGAGGTCGGCAGAGAGCGGGCCCTCGGGAACAGTCTTCTCCAGCTCGCGCGAGATCAGGAAGATGGTCGACAGCGGTGTGCCTAGCTCATGGGCTGCGGCCGCCGCAAGGCCGTCGAGCTGGGTCAGATGCTGCTCGCGCGTCAGCACCAGTTCGGTAGCGGCGAGCGCGTCGGAAAGCTGGCGCGCTTCCTCGGTGACCTGGAAGGCGTAGAGGCTGGTGACGCCGATGGCGAGCGTGATCGAGAGCCAGACGCCGAACAGATAGATCGGCGGCAGCACCAGGGGATCGTCGGAATCCCAGGGCAGGGGGTAGTGGTAGAACACGAGATTCGAGGCGCAGGCCACGGCGACAAAGCCCAGCGCGATGGTCATGCGGACCGGCAGCGCGGTGGCGGAGATCAGCACCGGCGCCAGGAACAGGAACGAGAAGGGATTTTGCAGGCCGCCGGTCATGAACAGCAGCCCGGCCAGCTCGACGATGTTGAGCGCCAAAAGGGCCGCCGCCCAGAACGGCTCCAGCCGCTGCATCGGATTGAAGATGGTCTGCATCGCCAGATTGATTGCCGCCGACAGGGCGATGATGACGAGGCAGGGAATGACGGCGAAATCGAAGTTCAGTCCCTGCGAGACGATGAAGACGGCGGCGAGCTGGCCGAGCACCGCAAGCCAGCGCAGGCGCAGGATCGTGTCCAGGCGGACATAGCGG
>JAKFVP010000197.1 GCA_021732175.1 Bradyrhizobium sp. | reverse complement strand
CAACGTAGCTGAACAACTCGCCCGTTCGATTGTCGCCGCCCCGCACGTGCCATCTCCGAATCTCGCCGGAGCCAATGAATCACGGTCGCCCGTCGGCCGCGAGCGCCTTTTTCAACAGCCTGCTAGTGCATGGCCGTGGACTGGACCTGCTGCTGCACGGTCTTGAAGTGATCGAGGCGCTCGAGGGCGCTGTCGAACTCGTCGCCTTCCTTCTCGGCGAGCTTGGCTTCCATCTCGGCGATGACGTCGGCGAGCTTGGCGCGATCGAGTTCTTCGAGGGAGCGCGCAACGTCAGCCAGCACGGTGAGGCCCTTTTCGTTGACCTCGGCGATACCGCCGGTGACGATGATCTTTTCACGATTGCCGCCAACGTGCACCGTGATGATGCCCGGGCGGATCGCCGCGATCACAGGCGCGTGGCCAGCGAGCACGCCGAAATCGCCTTCCACGCCGGGAATGTCGACCTGATCGACCTCGCCGGTGAAGGCGTATTTTTCAGGAGAGACGAGATCGAAGTGGAAGGTGGCCATGGTCTATCCGCTTTTCCCATTGTCACCCGCGGGATTGACCCGCGGGTCCGTCGGTCAAAATTTCTCTTTCGATGGATTGCCGGGCCTCTGGTGCAAAGACGCGCTTCGCGCTTTCGCCCGGCAATGACACGTCAGAGTTAAGCCGCCTCAGCGGCGAGCTTCTTGCCCTTCTCGACCGCCTCTTCGATGGTGCCGACCATGTAGAAGGCGGCTTCCGGCAGGTGGTCATACTTGCCTTCGCAGAGGCCGCGGAAGCCCTTGATGGTGTCCGCGAGCTCGACGAACTTGCCGGGCGAACCGGTGAAGACTTCGGCGACGTGGAACGGCTGCGACAGGAAGCGCTCGATCTTGCGGGCGCGCGCCACGGCGATCTTGTCCTCTTCCGACAGTTCGTCCATGCCGAGAATGGCGATGATGTCCTGCAGCGACTTGTAGCGCTGCAGCACCTGCTGAACCATACGCGCGGTGTCGTAGTGCTCCTGGCCGACGACGAGCGGCGAGAGCATGCGGGAGGTCGAGTCGAGCGGGTCCACCGCAGGATAAATGCCCTTTTCCGAGATCGCGCGCGACAGCACCGTGGTGGCGTCAAGATGCGCGAACGAGGTCGCCGGCGCCGGGTCGGTCAAGTCGTCGGCCGGAACGTAGATGGCCTGCACCGAGGTGATCGAACCCTTCTGCGTGGTGGTGATGCGCTCCTGCAGCGCTCCCATGTCGGTGGCGAGCGTCGGCTGATAACCGACGGCGCTCGGAATACGGCCTAGCAGCGCCGACACTTCTGAGCCTGCCTGGGTGAAGCGGAAGATGTTGTCGACGAAGAACAGCACGTCCTGGCCCTGGTCGCGGAAGTGCTCGGCAACGGTGAGGCCGGTCAGACCGACGCGGGCGCGCGCGCCCGGCGGCTCGTTCATCTGGCCGAACACCAGCGCGCACTTCGACTTCACGCTCGGATCGGGATTGTGCGGATCGGCGTTGACCTTGGATTCGATGAACTCGTGATAGAGGTCGTTGCCTTCGCGGGTACGCTCGCCGACACCGGCGAACACCGAGTAACCGCCGTGCGCCTTGGCGACGTTGTTGATCAGCTCCTGAATCAGCACGGTCTTGCCGACGCCGGCGCCGCCGAACAGGCCGATCTTGCCGCCCTTCGCGTAGGGAGCGAGAAGATCGACGACCTTGATGCCGGTGACGAGAATCTCGGCTTCGGTGGACTGGTCGGTGTAGGTCGGCGCTTCCTGATGGATGGCGCGCTTGCCGTCGGACTTGATGGGACCGGCTTCGTCGATCGGCTCGCCGATGACGTTCATGATGCGGCCGAGCGTGCCGTCACCCACGGGCACCGCGATCGGCTGGCCGGTGTCGGTGACTTCCTGGCCGCGGACCAGACCTTCGGTGGCGTCCATCGCGATGGTGCGGACGGTCGATTCGCCGAGATGCTGGGCGACTTCGAGCACCAGGCGGTTGGCGCCGTTCTTGGTCTCCAGCGAGTTGAGAATGGCCGGCAGATGGCCTTCGAACTGCACGTCGACGACGGCGCCCATGACCTGGGTGACGCGACCGATCTGGTTGGCTGCTGTAGCCATTTGACTGTCTCCTTCGATCCGAATTTCGTGCCCGGTCAGACTGCTTCTGCGCCGGAGATGATTTCGATGAGTTCCTTGGTGATCTGGGCCTGACGCGTGCGGTTGTAGACCAGCGTCTGCTTGCGGATCATTTCGCCGGCGTTGCGCGTGGCGTTATCCATCGCCGACATCTGTGCGCCGTAGAACGAGGCGTTGTTCTCGAGCAGCGCGCGGAAAATCTGCACCGCCAGATTACGCGGCAGGAGGCGGGTGAGAATCTCGTCCTCCTCCGGCTCGTATTCATAGGACGTGGCCGGGCCGCTGCCCTTGCCTTCGTCGTCGACAACAAGCGGAATGACCTGCTGCGCGGTCGGGACCTGCGCGATGACAGACTTGAACGCCGAATAGAACAGCGTGCAGACGTCGAATTCGCCGGCCTCGAAGCGCGCCAGCACCTTCTTGGAGATGTCCTCGGCATTGTTGAAGCCGAGCTGGCGCACGCTGCGCAGGTCGAGGTGCTCGATGATCTGCTTTTCGAAGGTGCGGCGGAGCTGCTCGTAGCCCTTGCGGCCGACGCAGAAGAATTTGACTTCCTTGCCCTGCGCGATCAGCCCATTCGCGTGCTCGCGGGCGAGACGCACGATGGCGGAATTGAAGGCGCCGCACAGGCCGCGCTCGCCGGTGCAGACCAGCAAGAGATGCACCTGGTCCTTGCCGGTGCCGGCCAGCAGCGCCGGCGCGCCGGGCGAACCCGCGGCTGCCGCCGCGATGTTGCCGATCACGGCATCCATCTTGGTGGCGTAGGGCCGGGCTGCTTCGGCGGCGGTCTGCGCACGGCGCAGCTTGGACGCCGCGACCATCTGCATCGCCTTGGTGATCTTCTGCGTCGCCTTGGTCGAGGCGATGCGGACCCGCATGTCTTTCAGTGAAGCCATTCTTCGTTCACCCCGGCGGTCCGACTGCTGTCAGACCGCAAGCCTCTCTGTTCGTCACGCCCGGCCGTACGCCGGGCATGACGCCATTTATGCAAAAGTCTTGGCGAAACCTTCGACCACCGACTTCAGCTTGGCAGCGGTGTCGTCGGTGAGGTCGCGGCTGTCGCGGATGGTGTTGAGGAGGTCGGCGTTCTTGCCGCGCAGCGTCGACAGCAGGCCTTCCTCGAACGCCTTCACTTTGTTGAGCGGCAGCGGATCGAGATAGCCGTTGGTGCCGGCCCAGATCACGCAGACCTGCTCTTCCATCTTCAGCGGCGAGAACTGCGGCTGCTTCAGGAGTTCGGTCAGGCGCGAGCCACGATTCAGCAGGCGCTGGGTCGAGGCGTCGAGGTCGGAGCCGAACTGCGCGAACGCCGCCATTTCGCGGTACTGCGCCAGCTCGCCCTTGATCTTGCCGGCGACCTTCTTCATCGCCTTGGTCTGCGCCGAAGAACCCACGCGCGACACCGACAGACCGACGTTCACCGCCGGGCGGATGCCCTGGAAGAACAGGTCGGTTTCCAGGAAGATCTGGCCGTCGGTGATCGAGATGACGTTGGTCGGGATGTAGGCCGACACGTCGTTGGCCTGGGTTTCGATGACCGGCAGCGCGGTCAGCGATCCCGAGCCCTGGTCCTTGTTGAGCTTCGCCGCGCGCTCGAGCAGGCGGGAATGCAGATAGAACACGTCGCCCGGATAGGCTTCGCGGCCCGGCGGGCGGCGCAGCAGCAGCGACATCTGGCGGTAGGCAACGGCCTGCTTGGACAGATCGTCATAGATGATCACGGCATGCATGCCGTTGTCGCGGAAGTACTCGCCCATGGTGCAGCCGGTGAACGGCGCGATGTACTGCATCGGCGCCGGATCGGACGCCGTGGCGGCGACGATGATCGAATATTCCAGCGCGCCCTGCTCTTCCAGCACCTTGACGAACTGAGCGACGGTGGAACGCTTCTGGCCGATCGCGACATAGACGCAATACAGCTTGATGTTCTCGTCCTTTTGCGCGTTGAGCGGCTTCTGGTTGAGAATGGTGTCGAGCGCGATCGCGGTCTTGCCGGTCTGGCGGTCGCCGATGATCAGCTCGCGCTGGCCGCGGCCGACGGGGATCAGGGCGTCGATCGCCTTGAGGCCGGTCGCCATCGGTTCGCTCACCGACTTGCGCGGAATGATACCGGGCGCCTTGACGTCGACGCGCATGCGCTTTTCGGCCTGGATCGGGCCCTTGCCGTCGATCGGGTTGCCCAGCGCGTCGACGACGCGGCCGAGCAGGCCCTTGCCGACCGGGGTGTCCACGATGGCGCGGGTGCGCTTGACGGTCTGGCCTTCCTTGATCTCGCGGTCGGCGCCGAAAATCACGATACCGACGTTGTCGGTTTCGAGGTTGAGCGCCATGCCGCGGGTGCCGTTCTCGAACTCGACCATTTCGCCGGCCTGGACGTTGTCCAGACCGTAGACGCGGGCGATACCGTCACCGACGGACAGCACCTGTCCGACTTCAGTGACCTCGGCTTCCTGGCCGAAATTCTTGATCTGGTCCTTGAGGATCGCGGAAATTTCCGCGGCGCGGATGTCCATCAGCCTGCCTCTTTCATCGCGTGCTTGATCGAATTGAGTTTGGTGCGAAGCGAACTATCCACCATGCGGCTGCCAAGCTTGACCACCAGGCCACCGATAATGGAAGGATCGACCTTCACGTTGAGCGCGACGTCCTTGCCCGTCACTGTCTTCAGTGCGGCCTTCAGCGCGTCGAGATTCTTGTCATTGAGCTGTTCGGCGACGGTGACCTCGGCGGTCGCCTCGCCCTTGAAATTCGCCACCAGCGCGCGGAAGGCGCGGATCACGTCTGACACCGCGAACAGGCGCCGGTTGGCGGTGAGCACTTTGAGGAACTTTGCCGGAGTACCGGTCATGCCGGCCTTGTCGAGCACCGCATCCAGCGCCTTCATCTGCACCTCGGCGGAGAACACCGGGCTGCGGACGAGACGCCTGAGATCGGCGCTGTCGCTCAGCAGAGCATCGAATTGGTTGAGATCGGCCAAGACGGCGTCGATGGATTTTTCATCCCGCGCCAACTCGAACAAGGCCGTTGCATAACGACCGGAGACTCCGGAAACCGACGGATCTTGTGCAGCCACAGACGCGCTCTTTTTAGCTGTCAAATTCGCAAGGGAAAGACCGTCGCCACACAGCGGCGCCTAGCGACCCAAGCCCTTGGAATTCAAGCGGGACTTCGATTTTCGACCGGCGAAGTCTTGCCGGGGTCGTTAAAATCGCGGCTTTGCTAGCATGGCAAGCGCGCAGGTGCAACATGACGCGGGCGTGATCGGAAGCCTTGTCGCAGAGGCTTTTCCACTCCGCGGGAAGTCAGATTTTTTCGGCTGCGAAACGCGCCCAACCCCACCCTGCTCATCGGCCCGGTGCACCACCCCTCTTATTGCCGCCCGTGTTGCCGCCCGCGACCGGCTTTTCAGCGCAACCCGGCATCGTTCCATGCGCCTTCCGGGAGGCTGGCGCGCCCGAACCACGCCGGGTTTCCCTAGCACTTGGCGCTTTACTTGGCGACGTCTTCGCATCGCAGCAAACGACTTATAAAATCAGTATTTGCAAGTATAGAAGTAGTTAAAAATTCATTAAAGCGAAGCATTACGGAACTTTCCGTAGTTCTACCCATCAGTAACAAGATGTTTCAGCCCGAGATAATCTGGCTTTACTGCCCAATTCATGCCGCATTGCGAAGGGAAACGCCCACTCATCCCACCTGGGACGGGGGTTCCACCTGTCACAAATGTGGCAATACTATCAAGGGACTATAGTATGCTGAAGACCAAGAAGTCGGCGCCGGGCGTAACCCGGTCGCTTTCGGCGACCGCGCTCATCGCCGCCACTCTCCTGGCCGGGGGCCTTTCAGAAGCCGCTGCCAAATCACGGAAGCACCACGCTCACCGCGCCCATTCCAGCCAGAGTTGGAAGGACGCCAATGCCGCCATCCCGTCGCGTTCCGGCAGCTTTGCCGGCGTCGCCTCGTTCTATGGCAATGAGGCCGGCAGCAAGACCGCCTCGGGCCAGCGCTTCAACGAGAACGACCTGACGGCGGCTCACCGCTCGCTGCCGTTCGGCACCAAGCTGCGCGTAACCCACCGGGGCCGCAGCGTCGTCGTCACCGTCAATGACCGCGGACCCTTCATCAAGGGACGCGTGCTCGACCTCTCCAAGGGCGCCGCGCGCGCCGTCGGCCTGACGTCCTCGGGCGTCGGCCACGTCACCGCCGAGGTCATGTAAGACCTCGCGGACGAAGCCCAGCTCCGTTTCCGAATCCACCCCCAACTTCGGTAAGCGTTGCGTAGCGTAAAGCCGCAGCAAGTTCTGCGCGCTCAAGGAAAGCCTGCCGTTGTCACGACGGCAGGCTTTTTTGTTGCGTCCCGACCTCTCCCTTCGTCATTCCGGGACGCGACGAAGTCGCGAGCCCGGAATGACGAGTGGAGGGATTACAGCGTCACAGGAAGCTCTGCGGGTCGACATCCACTTCGAGCTTGAGATTGCCTTTGGTCTTGGGGGCGGCGGCGAGCCACTCGCGCAGATATTCCGACAGGTCGACATTGCGCAGCGACTTCACCAGCAGGCGAAAGCGGTAGCGGCCCTTGATGACGGCCAGCGGCGCTTCGGCGGGGCCGAGCACCTGGATGCGATCGTCGAGCGGGGCGATGGCGGCGAGCTTGCGGGCAAAGCTCTCGGCCGTCGGGCGGTCGCCGGCTGAAATAATCAGGCTCGCCAGCCGTCCGAACGGCGGATAACCGGCGCGCTCGCGCTGCTCGATCTCGCTGGCGTAAAACGCCTCGCGATCACTCGCCACCAGCGCTTTCATCACGGGGTGTTCGGGCTGATGCGTCTGCAGATAGCCGACGCCGCGGCCCTGGTCGCGGCCGGCGCGGCCGATCACCTGGTTGAGCAGCTGGAATGTGCGTTCGGCCGCGCGCGGATCGCCATTTGAAAGGCCGAGATCGGCATCGACGACGCCGACCAGATTGAGCCGCGGGAAATTGTGGCCCTTCGCCACCAACTGCGTGCCGATGATGATGTCGACGCGGCCTTCCGCGATCTCGTTGAGCTCGCTGCGCATGGTCTCGATCGAGGTGATGAGATCGCTCGACAGCACCATGGTGCGTGCATCGGGAAACAGCGATGCCGCCTCCTCCTGCAGGCGCTCGACGCCGGGGCCGACGGCAACGAGCGATTCCTCCGCCGCGCAATTCGGGCAGACATGCGGGCGCGGCATCGAGAAGCCGCAATGGTGACAGACGAGACGCTGGCGAAAGCGATGGTCGACCAGCCAGGCATCGCAGATGTTGCAGGCGAAGCGATGGCCGCAGGCGCGGCACAGCGTCAGCGGCGCGTAGCCGCGACGGTTGAGGAACAATAGCGCCTGCTCGCGCCGCTCCACCGCGTGCAGGATCTGCTCGGCCAGCCGCGGTGAAATGAACCGCCCGCGCGCAGGCGGCTCGCGGCGCAGATCGATCGCCTCGATATGCGGCATGTGCTGGCCGCCGAAGCGCGCCGGCAGCGCCACGCGCTGGTAGCGGCCCTTGCGCGCATTGACCTCGCTTTCGACCGAGGGCGTGGCCGAGGCGAGGATGACCGGAATTTTCGCGATATGCGCCCGCACGACGGCCATGTCGCGGGCATGGTAATGCGCGCCGTCATCCTGCTTGTAGGCCTGGTCGTGCTCTTCATCGACCACGATGAGGCCGAGATCGGCATAGGGCATGAACAGCGCCGAGCGCGCGCCGACCACGACCGGCGCTGTCCCAGCGGAGATTGCCGCCCAGTTGCGCGCGCGGGTGCGCGGCGTGAGTTCAGAGTGCCATTCGATCGGGCGCACGCCAAAACGCTGCGCGAAGCGATCGAGGAACTGGCCGGTCAGCGCGATCTCCGGCATCAGGATCAGCGTCTGCTTGCCGCGGCGGATGGTTTCGGCAATCGCCTCGAAATAGACCTCGGTCTTGCCCGAACCGGTGACGCCGTCGAGCAGCGCGACATGAAAGCTGCCGCCAGCGGCAGCTTTCATGT
>JAKFVP010000121.1 GCA_021732175.1 Bradyrhizobium sp. | reverse complement strand
AAACCCTTGCGCTTGATGTATTCGACGGCAGCCTGCACTAGCTTGAACGACACCCGCGTGCGGCGGAACTGATGCCGCACCGCGAGCCGCTCGATCTTGGCGAACTCGCCGAAGAAGCGCACGCGAAGGCACCCGGCAGGCTCGCTGCCGATGTAGCCGAGGAAGTGCGCCGCACAGAGATCGTTGCCGTCGAACTCCTCCTCGATCGGACAGTCCTGCTCGGCGAGATAGACGGCGGAACGGATCGCCGTGACCGTCATAAGATCGTTGGGATCGCGTGCGAGGCGAACGGTGATGGCGCGCGCAGGCGGCTTCGGCGGTCTAGTACCGTGCATTGGACATGCTCCCTTGCTGGAAATGTGCTGCTCCAAGACCTGTTGCTCCAAGCCCTGTTGCTTCAAGACCTGCTGCTCCAAGGCTTGCGGGAAGCCGCTTCCACGGCCGCTCGTAGCACCAGAGATCGGGTTGGGAACTGGCGATCGGCCGGAAGCCCGTCGCGATCATCAGGTCGCGGCCTGCCACCGTCGAAGGCTGCGCAAAGCAATTGGCGTTGACGTAGCGCGGCCGGCGCAGGAAGGCAGACATCTTGCCCAGCCCCGCGATGCCGCGGCCGGTCGCACCGATCGCCCAGATGTAGATGGCGGCAACCTGCTCGTCTCTGTTGGCCAGCAGGTTGAAATCCGGATGCGCCGGCGCCAGCTCGCCCGACAGCAGCGCCTCCAGCCCGCGCTCATTGAGGTAGAGGAATGCCATTCCGCCGAGCAGCCGGCCCTCCCAGGCGAACATCAGGATGCATTCGTCGTCATGTAGGTAGTGCTGCAGCAAGGCCTGTTCGGAGATATGGACCCCCGGAACCATGGTCCGGGCCATCAGGGCAATATCAGGTATTTCCACGTGCTTTGCCGGCCGTACCTCGATCCGACCAGCGGTCGAAAGAGTATCGAAATCGTGCCGCGCCGCTAAAGTGGGACTTTCCATGTCCAGGTTGCGCCTCTATCGTTACTCGAGCCCTCGTTGAGCAAGATAGCGGGCTGGGAAATGGGGTATGCAGCAAGTATTGCACCGGGGTGGTGCGTTCACGCAGCACAAGCCGGAAGACGTCCTGGATGCGTCGTGGGATGATCTGAAATCGTTCCTGGCCTGCGCCCGTCACAGGAGTTTTCGCAACGCCGCCGACCTGTTGGGCGTGACCAGCACGACGTTGATGCGGCGGATCGACCGGCTCGAGGAGCGGATCGGCTGCAAACTTTTCCTGCGCGACCAGAGCGGGCTCACGATCAGCGAGGAAGGCCTCGCCATGATCGCCGATCTCACCGAGATGGAGCGCCACGCCTTCAACATCTTCCGCCGCGCCTCGCGCGCCTCCGACAGCGCCGCGGGAACCGTCCGCGTCGCCGTGACGGAAGGGCCAGGCAATTTCTGGATCCTGCCGCGCCTGATCGACTTCCAGCGCACCTATCGCAAGATCACCGTCGACCTGCGCTGCGCGATGGAACAGGCCGACGTGGCCCGCCTTGAAACCGACATCGCGATCCAGTTCGAGCGGCCTACCAACCCCGATCTGATCGTGGCCCGGCTCGGCCGGCTGCACATCTATCCCTTTGTGTCGGAGGGCTATCGCAAGCTCTACGGCATGCCCCGGACGCTGGCGGAGTTGAAGGACCACCGCATCATCAAGCAAAGCGCGCCGCAACTTGACGATACCGCCTACGCCCGCATCCTCGGTCTCACTTCACTGGAGGGCGTGGTCGGCATCAAGACCAACTCCTCCATCGGCGTACTCTACGCGGTAGAGCGGGACGCCGGGATCGGCTTCCTGCCGACGGCATGTGTGGCGCTGGGGGCGCCGTTGATCCCGGTCGACATGGGCGTCAGCCACCACACCGATTTGTGGCTCACATACCACAAGGAGTTCCGCACCTCCGCACGGCACAAGATCGTTGTCGACTGGCTGAAGAAGATCTTCGATCCCAAAACCTATCCCTGTTTCCGGGACGAGTTCATTCATCCGGGCGACCTGGTGCCGCTGATGCAGGAGACGGGTCGGAATTTTGGCCTGCGCGGCTTCACCGCGACCGGGCCGGCTTAGAGCATGATCCCGACCCGGAGGGCCGCTTTAGCGCAACGTGGGAACCGGTTTTCGGAAGAGATCATGCTCCAATAAAAAGGCGCGGCTACCATCTCACTTCGACGCCGGCGACGCCCTGGTGCGAGATGAAGTGCTCGCGGAACTTGCCGTCATAGCGGGCGTAGAGACGGAACTTGTTGGTGAGGCTCAGCGAAGCCGCCGCGCCCGCGTCCGCCCCATGGCGGCTTTCACCAATGCCCTGCACGGCGACCGGCTGGAAGCCGGGAATGCTGACGTTCACCGTGCTGAAACTCTGGTGGAAGTTGTCGATGAACTTCCCGTAGGCCGACAGATCGAGGATCGTCCGGTCGAGGATGAAGTAGCGACCGACTTCGGCGCCAATCAGCGCCCTCGCCCGTTCCGCCGTCGCATCGCTTGCGGTCACGAGGAAGAAGTTTTGCCCCTGCTCGGTGTACCCGTCGGTATGCGAGCGCACATATTCCAGTGCAACCTTCGGTACGATGCGGAACTCGTCCTTCATCCAGTAATAGTCGACTTCGACCAGCGCGCCATCGACGGTGGCGGCGTAACCCGACGTTGCAATGCTAAAGCCGGTGTCGCGAAACGCATTGACCTTGCCAAAGCCGTGAACGGCTGCGGCGGCAAAGGTCCAGGGACCCTTGTCGATGGAGAAGTTGCCGCCGACCTGGTTGAGGTCGAGCGTCGCCCACTGAAAGGCGAGCGGCACGTCGATCTTGCTGTGACTGTGGTCGAAGGAAAGGCCGACATTGACTCCGGGCGCGACCGTCGCGCCGATACCGGCCACGCCGCCATAGGTCTTTCGCGTGTCGCCCGCAAAGTCGCCCTGTGCGTCGGTCCTCGACGAAATGCCATAGCCCTCAAGCCAGGCGCGGACCTTCGGCGTATCCGCTGCTTCCGACGCGCCGCCGCCACCGGGATTGCTGCGGCCGATGCGGTTGACGCCATTGGTCGCCTGACTGCCGAGGCGTTCGAGGAAATTGCTGCCGAGGTCGGTCACGGCCTGACCGCTCGAAATGTCGGAGCTGACGATCGTGATTCCCGGCGTGGGCGTCGGCTGGGGCGTCGGAAACAGCTGGGCCTTTGCCGGCGACGTGGCCGCGAAAGCCAGCGCCACGGCGATCGCCAAGGCTCCGAAAACCGCTCGCACGACCGCCCGGACGACCCTGCGGCCGGCCCCGGTTTCCCCTGCTAGCGAAGGCCGCGATGCGCCGCGCATGAATTCCCAATCCCACCGGGAGTTAAGGCCTCAAACGACGCCCGGTCCCTGCCGCTCCGTGCACGATTTGCCCCCAGTTCGCCGGGAGGTCAATCGGTTGGGAACCCCGCCGGGGCTCAATAGCCGCCGTTGTGGTGCGACAGCCACAGGTCGGCTTGGCACCGCGGCAATAGGTGCGATCAGCCATCACCTTGCTAATGCGCGGGTTTCGTGTTGCAATCCGCTCACAATCGGATCTAGGCCGTTCGACTGTGCGTTTTCGCGAGCTGGAAATTCAAGAAGACACCCGGAAGCCGCTTGTGGCGTGGCACGTTGGGAAACGTGACCGCGTCTTTTTTTCGTCCAGACCAGGAGACTAGCGATGCCGAGCCAAAAAGGCACCGTTAAATGGTTCAACCCGACCAAGGGTTATGGGTTCATCAAGCCACAGGGCGGCGACAAGGACGTGTTCGTCCATATCTCTGCCGTGGAGCGTGCCGGGCTCTCTACCCTCAATGAAAACCAGACGGTTGAATACGACCTTGTCGAAAACCGCGGTAAACAATCCGCGGAGAACCTCAAGGTTTCCTAACCCAACTATCACGATCCACTCAGGTCATGATGATCCCCCCGGCCCCGCCGGGGGATTTCCTTTTTTTGCGGGTGGCTATCGCGCCGATGGCGAGATCAGCGATTCGCTGCTGCCGCCGTTCCCCTCGATCTTGCAGAGATCGCCCTCGAGCCTCAGCCTGCCGCTCGCCAGCAGGCGCAGCGCCTCGGGATAGATGCGATGCTCGATGGTGAGGATGCGCTCGGACAGCGCCTCGGCCGTATCGCCGTCCTGCACGGGCACCGCGCCCTGCATCACGATCGGGCCGGCATCGGTCTCCGGGATCACGAAATGCACCGTCGCACCGGATATCTTCACGCCCGCCTTCAGCGCCTGGCCGTGCGGATCGAGACCGGGGAACGAGGGCAGCAGCGAGGGATGGATATTGAGCATCCGCCCATACCAGCGCTGCACGAATTCTGCGGTGAACAGCCGCATGAAGCCGCCGAGACAGATCAACTCGATGCGATGCTGTTTCAGCTTTTCTTCCAGCACCGTCTCGAACGCGGCGCGGTCCTTGCCGAACGGCTTGCTCTCGATGAGCTCGGTGGCAACGGCGCTCGCTTTGGCGCGGGCGAGGCCGGCAGCATCCGCGCGGTTGGAAATCACCACGGCGATCTCGGCCGGGAAATCGCTTGCCTTCGCCGCCTCAATCAGCGCGGTCATGTTGGATCCGCGCCCCGAGATCAGAATGGCGACGCGGCGTTTCATCAGAGCGCCAGATCGAGGTGACCGTTATAGACCACGCGATGCTCGCCGCTGGTCTCGATGACCTTGCCGAGCAAGGCGACGGTCTCGCCGCTCTCGCTGAAGACCTCCATGACCTTGTCGACCGCGTCGGACCTGACGATCGCAATCATGCCGATGCCGCAGTTGAAGGTGCGCAGCAGCTCCAGCTCGGCGATGCCGCCCTGCTCGGCCAGCCATTTGAACACCGGCAGCACCGGCAGCCGGTCAAGGTCGATGCCGACGCCGAGATGTTTCGGCAGCACGCGCGGAATGTTGTCGGTGAAGCCGCCGCCGGTGATGTGGGCGAGACCCTTCACCGCACCGGTCTCGCGGATCGCGCGCAGGCAGGATTTCACATAGAGCTTTGTCGGGGTCAGCAGCGCGCCGCCGAGCGTCATGACCGGCGAGAACGGCGCCGGCGCATCGTAGGCGATGCGCGAGTCCGCGACGATCTTGCGCACCAGCGAAAAGCCGTTGGAGTGCACGCCTGATGAGGCGAGACCGATCACGGCATCGCCGGCTGCGATGTCGCCGTGCGGCAGCAGTGTGCCGCGCTCGGCAGCGCCAACCGCAAAGCCTCCGAGATCGTAATCGCCATCCTTGTAGAGGCCGGGCATTTCCGCGGTCTCGCCGCCGATCAGCGCACAGCCGGATTCGCGGCAGCCCTCGGCAATCCCGGCGACGATCGCCGCAGTCGCTTCCGGATCGAGCTTGCCGCAGGCGAAGTAGTCGAGGAAGAACAGCGGCTCGGCGCCCTGCACCACGAGGTCGTTGACCGACATCGCGACGAGGTCGATGCCGATCCCGTCATGCAGGCCGGTGTCGATGGCGATCTTGAGCTTGGTCCCGACGCCGTCGGTGGCGGCGACCAGGACGGGGTCCTTGAAGCCGGCGGCCCTGAGGTCGAACAGCCCGCCGAAACCGCCGATCTCGGCATCGGCCCCGGGGCGGGCGGTGGCACGGACCATGGGCTTGATCAGGTCGACCAGCCGGTTGCCAGCATCGATATCGACGCCCGAATCCGCGTATGTGAGCCCGTTCTTGCGGTCCGCCATGCCAATTTCCGTGTGTTGGCGGCTGGTTACGTCGGATTCCGCCCTGGTGCAATGGCTCGCAAGCCGCCTGCCGCTATACTATGTAGATAACAGCCGGACGGTCCCGCTCGGGGGGCCGAAACCGGCCGGTAGCCGGGAAGCGCCGCGTTGAATATTCCGAACATCATTACCCTGGCCCGCATCATCCTGGTGCCGGTCATCGTGTGGGCCATCGCTTCGAACCAGATGGAGGTCGCGTTCGCGGTCTTCGTCATTGCCGGCGTCAGCGACGCCGTCGACGGGTTCCTCGCCAAGCGCTTCAACATGACGAGCGAGCTTGGCGCCCTGCTCGACCCGCTGGCCGACAAGGCGTTGCTGGTGTCGATCTATGTCGCGCTCGGCATCTGGGGCGCGGTGCCGCGCTGGATCGTCATCCTCGTGGTGTCCCGCGACATCATGATCGTGGCGGCGGTGATCGTGTCATGGCTGTTCGACAAGCCGGTACCGATGAAGCCCTCGATGGTGTCGAAGCTCAATACGGTTGCGCAGGTGGCGTTCGCCGCGCTCGTATTGGGATCGCTCGCGTTCGATCGTCCGAGCAAGCCCTATGACGTGATCCTGATGGGCTTCGTCACGGTCTTTACTTTGGTTTCAGTCTCGCTCTATCTCGTGGAGTGGGTGCGGCACATGAGCACGATCGAAGCCCCCGATAGGCACACTAGCTAGGCTTTGCCGGTATTTTCGGCATGGAGTGACGGCGTGGCAGGTAGCGTTCAACCCCGACAGCTTGCATTTGCGCTGCCGCACGCGGAAAGCCTGACGCGCGACAATTTCCTCGAGGGACCGGCGAATGAAGCCGCGCTGACGCTGATCGAGCGCTGGCCCGACTGGCCCAATCGCATCATGGTGCTGGCGGGCGAGGAAGGCTCCGGCAAGAGCCACCTCGCCTCGATCTGGGCCGAACATTCCGGCGCTCGCTCGATCGCGGCGCATGCGCTCACCGCCGCCGCCGTGCCGAGCGCGCTGGCGACCGGCGCGCTTGTGGTCGAGGACCTCAGGGAAAACGGCTTTGACGAGCGCGCGCTGTTTCACCTGATGAATCTCGCGCGCGAGGACGATGCCTTCGTGCTGATCACCGCGCGCGTGCCGCCGTCGTCCTTTGAAATCGAGCTGCGCGATTTGCGTTCGCGGCTGCGCGCCGTGCCTGTCGTGACGCTGGCGCCACCGGATGATCTGCTGTTCCGCGCGCTGATCGTCAAATTCTGCGCCGACCGGCAGATGGCTATCGACGAGAGCCTGGTCTTCTATCTCGCCAGCCGCATCGAGCGTTCCTATGCCGCGGCGCGGCGGGCGGTCGAACTGCTGGACAGCGAGGCGCTGCGACTCGGCCGTCCGGTGACCCGGGCGCTGGCTGCGGAACTGCTGCGGAGCGCCTGAAATACCGGCGCTGGCGGCCTTGACGGCAGCTCCACGCGGAACGTCAATGTCATCGAAACGTCATCCGAATATCACATTGTATGGGGGACCTTCCCCCCATATTTCGGCGCACCTGCCCTTTGCTCGGACCTGACCTTATGGAATCCGTACAAGCTATTGTAACTAAAGAGAAAGAGGCCGAAGTTCAGGCTCCGCCGGCGATCGCCTCGAGCCCGGAACGGTTTATCAACCGGGAGCTTTCATGGCTGCATTTCAATCGCCGGGTATTGGAGGAATCGGTCAATCCCGGCCATCCGGCGCTGGAGCGCGTCCGGTTCCTGTCGATTTCCGCCAATAACCTTGATGAGTTCTTCATGGTCCGCGTCGCCGGTATCAAGGCGCAGGTCCGCGAAGGCATCACCGAACGCAGCCCCGACGGCCGTACGCCGCTGGAGCAACTCCATCTCATCAACGAGACGGTGTCGCAGCTTGCCAAGGATCAGCAGGTGATCTGGGGCCAGTTGCACCACATGCTGGAGGAAGTCGGCATCGTGCTGGTGGACGGCCGCGACGTCACCAAGACCGAGCGGAGCTGGGTCGAGGATCATTTCCTCCACAACATCTTTCCGCTGCTGACGCCGCTCGCGATCGACCCGGCGCATCCCTTCCCGTTCATCCCGAGCCTCGGCTTCACCGTTGCGCTGCAGCTGGTGCGCACCGCCGACGGCAAGCCGATGAACGCGCTGATCCGAATGCCCGGCAAGATCGACCGCTTCATCCGCCTGCCCTCGACCAAGGAAGGCGTGACGCGGCTGATCACGCTGGAACAGGCGACCTCCCTGTTCATCGGCCGGCTGTTCCCCGGCTACACGGTCAAGGGCCAGGGCGCGTTCCGCATTATCCGCGACTCCGAAATCGAAATCGAGGAAGAGGCCGAAGACCTCGTCCGCCTGTTCGAGACCGCACTGAAGCGCCGCCGCCGCGGATCGGTGATCCGGCTCGAGATCGACGCCAAGATGCCGGAAGAGCTGCGCCTGTTCGTGC
>JAKFVP010000596.1 GCA_021732175.1 Bradyrhizobium sp. | reverse complement strand
TGGCAAGGCTGGCGCGTCGTTGCGCCACGCTTATGTTCAGTTAACACTCTTCGCCTAGCGTCGCCGTCGTGGCGCAACGACGCGCCAGCCTTGCCAAGGATACGATCCAGGATGTCCCGAACCATACGGCCCACCGGCGTCGAGAACGTGCTCGGCGACGAGGAACTGATTGTATCGAAGACCGACTTGAAGGGCCGCATCACCTACGCCAACGACGTCTTCGTCCGCATGGCGAAATATTCGTACCGAGAATTGAGGGGCGCTCCGCACAGCCTGGTCAGGCATCCGGACATGCCGCGATGCGTGTTCAAGCTGCTGTGGGACACGCTTGAAGCCCGGCAGGAGATCTTCGCCTACGTCATCAATCTCGCGAAGGACGGCAGTCATTACTGGGTCTTCGCTCATGTCACGCCGACGCTCGATGATCGCGGCAACATCGTCGGCTATCATTCCAATCGCCGCAAGCCGGACCGTGCTCCGGTGGAAAAGGTCGGCCCGATCTACAAGGCGCTCAGCGCGGAAGAGGCGCGGCACGCCAATGCCAAGGATGGCATGCGCGCAAGCTTTGACATGATGGTCGATCTGCTCAAGAAACAAGGCGTCGGTTATGACGAATTCGTGCTTTCTCTCTAGGGTGCAGCTGGCGAGCGGTCTTGCCGGCCTGCTCGCCGTTCTCGCGCTCGCCGGTGTCGCTATTGCCGATCCTCTGCCCCGCATGGCGGCGGTGATGCTGCTCGGCGCCATCGTCGTGCTGCTGGCCTATGCGATGTGGAGCCTCAGGCGCGTGGACGCGGCCGTCAGCGAAGCCGCAGAGGTCTGCAGCAGCGCCGCGCGGGGCGATCTCGAAGCGCGGGTGCTGAGGGACCGGTTGCCCGGCCGGATCGGACTGATACAGAAATCGATCAACGACATGCTCGACATCACGGATGCCTTCGTGCGCGAGGCATCGGCGTCGATGGACTACGCCAGCCGCGGCAAGCATTTTCGGAAGATCATGGTGCGGGGGCTGCCGGGATCGTTCCGCCGTTCGGCTGCGGTGATCAACGGCGGCACCGAAAGCCTGGGCAAGCGTGTCGTCGAGATCGGCGGCCTGGCCGGTCAGTTCGGCAGGCAGCTCGACGAGATCGCCGGCAATCTGGTGAATGCGGCTGCAAATCTCGAAGCGGACGCTGGCCAGATGGCGGCGGCCGTGGAGAAGACCGGCGACCGGACTGCGGGCGTGATCGCCGCATCGGATCAGGCTTCGAACAATGTCCAGGTGGTGGCCCGCGCCGCCGAGCAACTGGCGGTGTCGATCGCGGACATCAACCGGGAGGTCGCCCGCTCCGCCGAGAACACCGTTCGGGCCGTCAACGAAGCCAACCGTGCCGGAGGCGAGATCCGCGGTCTTGCCGAGGCGGCGATGCAGATCGGCGACGTAGTCAAGCTGATCAGCGAGATCGCCGGACAGACCAATCTGCTGGCGCTCAATGCGACGATCGAAGCCGCGCGGGCGGGGGACGCCGGGCGCGGCTTTGCGGTGGTTGCCTCGGAGGTCAAGAACCTGGCCACACAGACCGCCAGGGCCACCGAGGAGATCAGCGCCAAGGTCGGCGAGATGCAGCAGAGCACCACCACCTCTGTCGCCGCCGTCGAGACGATCGCGCGCACCATCGACGAGATCAACGGCATCGCCTCGACGATTGCTACCGCCATCGAAGAGCAGGGGTCGGCAACGCGGGAGATCGCGCGCAATATCCAGCAGGCGTCAGCAAGCGCCTCCCAGGTATCCTCCAACGTCAGCGGCATCAGTGCGGCCGCCTCCGATACTGGACAGGCGGCGACGCGCGTCAACGGCGCGTCTGAGAGCGTCCATCATCAGGTCGCGGTACTGCGCCAGGAAGTCACGAATTTCCTGCAGCGCCTGACTGCGGCCGCGTAGCCGGCTCCGGTTGCATTCGATCCGGCAACGTCAGGTCAGGCGTTGCCGGAGCGCCTGATGGTCTCGGAGGGAAGTTCGCCGAACACCTCGCGATAGGCGCGGGCGAAATGACCGGTGCTGAGAAAGCCGCAGGCAAAGGCAACTGCGGTGACCGATGCGCCGGATGCCGACAGCATTTGCCGGGCGTGCTGCAAGCGAACCTGCTTTGCGAATTCCATCGGGGTGCAGCCGCGGTGTCGCCGGAATGAGCGGAACAGAACGCGCGCGCTGATGCCGGTTGCGTCGACCAGCTTCTCGATGGTGATCGCCTCGCGCCAATGCGCCTCGATGAATTCTTCCGCAAGGCGGACCTGCCGTGGCGCGGCGCCCGGCGGCGGGTCCGTCAGTTTTCGGCTGTAAGGATGCTCATTGGTGGCGAGGAAGCTGACGATGATCGCCTGCTCGAGCTCACGCAGTACCACGGGCGGGGGTTCCGAGCTTTCGCGGTCAAACAGTCCGATGAAATAGCGCAGCAGATGATTCATCTGCCGCGCCGCGGGAGTGGCGAGATCGAGCGCGGGCTCGAATTCGAGCGCCGCCTTCGGCCTCGTGCCGAGCAGCGCAGCCAGCTTCTTTTCCAGCGCTTCGGTCTTGATGCGCAGCGTCAGTCGCTCGTGCCCGGGAGCGCACTCCACACGCATCGGCCGCCCCAGCGAGGTCGTGCAGGCTTGTCCGCGATCGATATCGACCCTGACGCCGGAAACCGTGGTCGTCGAGCGACCGCGCAGGGCCATTTGCTGGCGCACGTAGTCCATCTCGGGAAAGTCCACTGCGAACGAGCTGTTGCAGGCGGCGTAGTACAGGGCAATGTCGCCGACGGCGATAGTGTTGCCCCAGGCGCGGAAATCGCGAGACTCGCCGATTTCGACGCCCGACGCGCCGTAGAGTGTCAGCAAGGTTTCGCGAAATTCTTCTACACCGGAGGCGCGAAACAGCGGATATCGATGCAATAGAAGCGTTGTTGTCGTTGGCATTTGAAAAGGTCTGAAGGATCGGCGGGAGGCTGAGGGGATGGAACGTCCCGGCAATGCGTGCAGATCACCGCATGCCGAAAACCGATCCAGATTCCGTTCAAGATCGCGTTATCTGTCGCGCAACGCTGGTTGCCCAGGCAACGCACTACCCAAGGTCTGCGGCAGGAATGGAATTGCGTGGCGCTCGGCGGCGCAGCCGAACCTTAAGCAGACTCGATCAATCATCTCCCGCATTGAAGTCCGCGCCAACGACGGCGCGCGACTAGAAGTTTTGTTTTTGCCTGGGGGATACTGAAATGTTGGGTTGGAAGAAATCGGGCGCTGCCGATGCGGCCGCCAAGCTCGACGCGGTCGGCCGATCGCAAGCCGTGATCGAATTCAATCTCGACGGCACGATCATCACGGCAAACCAGAATTTCCTGGGCGCGGTGGGTTACACGCTCGCCGAGATCGAGGGCAAGCATCACGGCATGTTCGTCGAACCAGCCTACCGCGAAAGCGCGGAATACAAGGCTTTCTGGGAAAAGCTGCGGCGCGGCGAGCACGAGTCGGCCGAGTTCAAGCGGCTGGCCAAGGGGGGCAGGGAAATCTGGATCGAGGCTTCCTACAATCCGGTCCGCGATCAATCGGGCAATCCGGTCAAGGTAATCAAGTTCGCGACCGACATCACGACCAAGAAAATGCGCAGCCTGACCGACGCCGGCAAGATTGCGGCGATCAACCGCGCGCAGGCCGTCATCGAGTTCAAACTCGACGGCACTATCGTGACCGCCAACGAAAATTTCCTCGGCGCTACCGGCTATTCGCTCGGTGAAATCCAGGGCCGGCATCACAGCATGTTCATGCCGCAGGCCGATCGCGAAAGCGCCGCTTATCGCGAATTCTGGGCGGTGCTGGGTCGCGGCGAGTATCAGCACGGCGAGTACAAGCGGATCGGCAAGGGTGGGAAGGAAATCTGGATCCTGGCTTCCTACAACCCGCTTCTCGACGAGAAGGGCAAACCGTTCGGCGTCGTCAAATTCGCTACCGAGGTGACGCAGGAGAAACTGAAGAACGCTGACCTGTCCGGCCAGATCGAGGCGATCGGCAAGTCGCAGGCCGTAATCGAGTTCAATCTCGATGGCTCCATCATCCGTGCCAACCAGAATTTCCTGCAAACGCTCGGCTATTCGCTGAACGAAATCGCCGGCCATCACCACCGTATGTTCGTCGAGCAGGCCGAGCGCGAAAGCCCGGCCTATGCCGAGTTCTGGGCCGCCCTCAACCGCGGGCAGTTCCAGGCGGGCGAATTCAAGCGCGTCGGCAAGGGAGCCAAGGAGGTCTGGATTCAGGCCTCCTACAATCCGATCCTGGATCTCAACGGCAAGCCGTTCAAGGTGGTGAAATACGCCAGCGACATCACCCGGCAGGTGCTGGTGCGCATGGGCAATGAGCGCGTCCGCGCCATGATGGAGTCGGTGGCGGCGGGTTCCGAGGAACTGAATGCGTCGGTGCGCGAGATTTCCGAGGCGATGGGGAAGTCGCGGGAGACGGCGCTGTCGGCCGTCGACAAGGTCACGCTGGCCGACACCGAGGCCAGGCGCCTCACGGATGCGGCGCAGGCCATGAGCGGCATCGTCGAACTGATCGGCAATATCACCGGCCAGATCAACCTGCTCGCGCTCAATGCGACGATCGAATCGGCGCGGGCCGGCGAGGCGGGCAGGGGATTTGCCGTCGTCGCCTCCGAGGTCAAGAGCTTGGCCAATCAGGCCAAGCAGGCCACCGACAAGATCACCACCGAGATCGAGAGCCTGAACGGCATCTCGGGCGACGTCGTCTCGGCTCTGGAATCGATCCGCAGCGCCATTCAAGGCGTCAGCGAGTATGTCACCTCGACCGCCGCGGCGGTGGAGGAGCAGAGCACGGTGACGGGCGAGATGTCGTCCAGCATGCAGCGAGCGGCGGCTGAAGCGGCGGCGATCGCCGCGCGGTAAGGACCCCAGGGGCCGTGCTTGCGGTTGGCGCCCTGCATGGCCTCGAGCCTGATCCGGTTGGCGCTGGATCAGGCTCCCCCATTGGAACGCCCCGCCTGGGAAGGGCGGGAGCCTTCTTGCTGAGACGGGCCTGATCCGGTTGCCGCCGGATCAGGCCCCTTGCCGTCACGATCTCGGGAGGGAAGCCGGTAGATCGCGCCGCAATGAGTGCGTGTTCAGTGTCTGGCCTGCTTGATCGAGACGCTGGTCTTGGGGCGGCTCTGGATGGTCTGGAATACCACGCAATATTTGTCGGTGAGCTCGGCGAGCTGATCGAGCTGGGCGGCGCTCACATCGGCATCGACGTCGAAGGCAAGACGAATCTCCCTGAAACCGACGGGAACGTCGGGATCGATGCCGAGCGTGCCGCGCAGGTCCACGTCGCCTTCGGCGCGGACATTGACCGAGCGCAGGGCAATGCCCAGCACGGCGGCTGCAGCGCGCATCGACACGCCTGCGCAGGCGATCAGGGCTTCCAGCAGCATGTCGCCGGAGCAGAGCTCGAGGCCGGAGCCGCCGCACTTGGGATGAATGCCGGCGAGCGCCAGGCCGCGGCCGGTCTCCACCTTGCAGGTGACGGCGGCTTCATCGGCGCTGCCCTGGGCGCGCAGTGTGAGCAGCGCTGCTTTGGTGTCCTTGGCGTAGCGCTCCTTGATCGGGCCCTGGGCGTTCTTGAAGGTCACGAGATCCATGTGCGTATTCCTTTGTTTGGGGCATGGCTCTCCGATTGCCCGAACCGCGTCGCGGGGGCATGGAAGCCTTGTCAGTCGGATGTGATTGATACGGACGTCCGCCGTTCGGCGGACACGACCGCCGAAAGGTCAGAACAGTTCGCGGAAAATCCCGAGGCCGGACATGATCAGCACGATCGCTGTCCAGACCACGGGACTACTCAGCCATTGCGGCACCACTGCCTCCAAGGTCGGCGGGGAAGTCTTTCAGTTTCGGCAGGCCGTCCTTCATCGGCAGCACCGTCTCGGCGTAATTGACATGCACGCCCGGCGAGAATTTCAGCGTCGGGATCGTTGCGGCATAGACGTCGACCAGGCCCAGCGGCGGATGGTCGGTCATCAGATGGCCGCCGCAGCGCTTGCAATACTGCCGGTTGCTCATCTCGGTCTTGGCGAACTTGCCGAGGAATTCGGCGCCCCTGGTGACGCGGACGTTCTGCGCCTTCCACAGCGTGAAGGCGTTGACGGGAGCAGCCGACCATGAGCGGCAGGAAGAGCAGTGGCAGTAGCCCATGCCTTCCGGTTCGCCCTGCACCTCGATCTCGATCGAGCCGCAGAAACATTTGCCTCTGTGAGTCGTCATTGCGTATTCCTTTGCGGTTTGCGGGAAGATGGTCCCGCGTCCGCAGTCCTTTTCTCGTAATCCATTAGCGAATTGAATGACCGCGCGTATGCGTCGCTTGATGTAGCGTCCGCAATGTCATCGGCAACTCACGAATGAATCGCGCAAGTGTGATCGCCTTGCAAAAACTTGCTTGATGTTGCGTCCGGATCACTTGACATGGCGTCCGATGGATAGCGGCGCCTTGAACAAATCACCATTTCAGCCGACCACAGGATGATTCGTTAATTTCGTTCGGACGACCAGCGTGGCCACCGATACCTTATCCGATGTGCTGAAAGCCGTGCGGCTGACGGGCGCCGCCTATTTCGACATCGCCGCGCAGGAGCCTTGGTCGGTGCATTCGCCGGCGCGCGAGGTGGTCCTGCCGCGCATCCTGCCCGGCGCCGACCGTCTCATCGCCTATCATGTCGTCACCTCCGGCCGCTGTTATGCCGGGCTCGTCGGCGGCGAGGCGGTGCTGCTGGAGGCGGGCGAGGTGGTGATGTTCACCAATGCCGATCCGCATGTGATGTCGTCGAGCGCCGGCATGCGCGCCGATCCGACGACCGCCGACATGATCGATATCGCGGAGGCGGGCCTGCTGCCATTCCACATCAACCTGACCAATGGCGGCACACCGACGGCGCGGCTGGTCTGCGGCTACCTCGCCTGCGATGCCAGGCCGTTCAACCCGCTGCTCGAGGCGCTGCCGCCAATGCTTAAATGCGGCGATCCCCATCGCAACGACAATGGCTGGCTCGGGCAGTTCATCCATTTTGCAGTCGCCGAGGTCGCGGAAAAGCGCGCCGGCAGCGAGAGCGTGCTGACGAAGCTGAGCGAGCTGATGTTCATCGATGTGATCAGGCGCTACATCGAGGCGCAGCCGAGGGAGGCGGGATGGCTGGCCGGCCTGCGCGATCCCGCGGTGGGGAAAGCGCTGTCGCTGATCCACGCGCGGCCGTCGTTCAACTGGACCATCGAGGGGCTGGCGCGGCAATGCGGGACGTCGCGCACCGTGATGGCCGAGCGCTTCTTGCAGTTCACGGGCACACCGCCGATGCACTATCTGGCGAAATGGCGCATGCAGGTGGCGTCGGAAATGCTTCAGCGCGGCAACACCAACATAGCGACGATTGCAGCCGAGATCGGCTACGAGTCGGAGGCCGCCTTCAGTCGTGCCTTCAAGAAGATGATGGGCGTGCCACCCTCGGCCTGGCGGCAAGGCATGCGATAGGCGACGCGTTAGCGTGCCGCGCTGCGCTGGGGCGAGGTTGGCTGCGACGAGGTTTCCGGGATTGCCGGCTCCCACGACGCGGGCAGGATAACGCGGATTTTTGGCTGCGGTGTCTGTTCGGTGGTGACAGTAGCGGCCTTTTCCTTGGCGTCATCGGCGAGTGCGCCGCCGACCGGGCAGGCGACGATGATGGCAAGAGCAAGTATCGGGGCGAGGGGGCGGTTCATCTTGTTCATCCTCACATCGGGAGCGCGGCAATCTGGATCGCAGGCTTGACGCGCTGCTTGCCGAATTGCTGCTGGCTGAAGAACTGCGTGCCTGCGAACAGGCTGGTTGCGAACACAAGCACCAGCATGGCGCTGGCCAGTTGCAGCGGATGAATCACGGTCCCACCTCTGATAGCAGCGCGCCCGCTGCCGTTTTGCTCTGCAGCGCACCCGCTGCAACTCATGATGGCGGCACAACGGCGGCTGGGGCAGATGGTTCCGGAAGTCGGGAAAAAACGGCAATCGGCAAAAGTCGCATGCGGCGTCCGAACCAAATTGGCGTCTGCTCGTTTTGGGATAGCAGGGCCGTTTGATGTGAGCGTGATCCCATGCGTGATTTTCCCAACGCCGCCTTTGCCCCTGACGCCATCGAG
>JAKFVP010000133.1 GCA_021732175.1 Bradyrhizobium sp. | reverse complement strand
GCCACCCATGCCGCCCATCATGCCGCCCATGCCTCCGCCGCCTTCCATCATGCGGCTCATCATCGGACCCATGGTCTGCATCATCATGGCGAAGCGGCGCTTGCCCATCTTCGCCTTCATCATCTCCAGCATCGGCGCCATCTGGGTCATCATGTCCTCGCCGCCGCCTCCGCCGCCAAAGCCGGCGAACTGGGCCTTTGCCGGCATTGTCGAGAGCGTGAACAGCAGCAGGAGCGTGGCCGCCTGGCACACCACCTTATCAGCTCCGGTCATGGCAAAACTCCTCCTGCGCCCGCGCGGCCGGATGCGGCGCAGAGTCCGGGCGCATGGAGCGAGGCTAGGAGCGGGCAGGCGGCCGATCTGTGAAAAATGTCACATAGAGCTGTGTGATGGTCGTCGGTTGAAGCGGCAGGGCCGCGCACTCGGTTCACCTCTCCCTTCGGGAGAGGTCGATTTGCGCAGCAAATCGGGTGAGGGTTACCGCTCTATCGAGGGACCGCATGCCCTCACCCGGCGCTGCGCCATAGCCGAAGCTTCGCTTCGGCGTTCTCAAGAACGGCCGCCGGCAGGCGGCCTATGCCTCTCCCAATGGGAAAGGTGACTCCCGATGCCGCAGCTCGTCGTGGTTTACGCAGCCTTTCGGCCGAGGCTCTTCTGCATCGCGGCCAGGCCAAGCTCCATCTGTCCCGCCATGTAGGAAGCGAATTCGTGCGGCAGCACGTCGGCAATCCAGACAAAGCGCGTGCGGTTCTCGCCTTCGGCAAACACCTGCGCGGAAGCCGAGTGCTGCGTCAGCCGCTCGTTCCTGATGGCATAGACCAGCCGCCGCTTCGTGTCGTCGCAATCGACCAGCACTTCGCGCGCCACGCTGCCGTTGGAAAACGTGACGATGCGCGCATCGCCGTCGAGCTTGGTGTCGGTGACGAAACCGGGCGCCAGCCGCGTATGCAGCGCGCCGAAATCGCGCAGCGCGTCCCAGACGTCGGCCGGGCTGGCGTCGATGATGATCTCTTTGTGGATGGAAGCCATGGGGATTTCTCCTGCAGGGATTTCAATTGAGCCGTCATTGCGAGCGAAGCGAAGCAATCCAGCTTCCTTTATGGCGACAGCAAAGCTGCATTGCTTCCGCCTTCGCTCTCCGAGCTTCGGCGGACTGCAAGCCCGGCGTAGCTTGCGCAGCAAGCGTAGACGGGTCGTCGCTTCGCTCCTCGCAATGACGGTGGTGATTTAGCGGCGCTTCACGCGCACACGGCCTCGACATTGTTGCCGTCGGGGTCGATCAGGAACGCGGCATAATAAGTCGGGCTGTAATCCCTACGCGGGCCTGCGCCGCCATTGTCGCTGCCGCCGGCCTTCAGCCCTGCGGCGTGAAACTTCTTCACGGCGTCATGGTCCTTCGCGCTGAACGCAAGATGCGCGCCGGTGGCCTTCTCGCCCTTGTGCAGATGCAGCCACAGCGCCGGCGCATCCTTCGGGCCGAAGCCGGCATAGCCGTCGCTTTGCGAGCACAGCACGAAGCCGAGCGGGGCGAGGGCGGCAGTATAGAAGCGCACGGCAGTGTCGAGGTTGCCGACGCGCAGGCCAATATGGTCGTACATGGGGGTCTCCAGTGGATGCGCGCGAAAACCCGCGCGCCGTGGAGACACACTTTCAGTTCAGCGAAAACCGTTCTTGGAAAATCTTGCGGTCGCCCCGGGAACCTTGTCGTGCGGCTTGCCGGAACCGCATCGGCGAGGCGCCCGCCGCGCGATGGAAGGTGCGCACGAAATTGGAGAGATCGCCGAAGCCGACATCATAGGCGATGTCGGTGACGGGGCTGTCGTCATCGGCCAGCCGGCGCGCGGCGTGCCGCAGCCGCGAGCGCACCAGATATTGATGCGGGGTGACGCCGACGACGTCGGAAAACAGCCGCAGGAAATGGAACGGGCTGATGCCGGCCTGTCCGGCCGCATCGTCCAGCCCGATGGCGCGGTGCGAATTGGCGTCGATCCACAGCGCGCTTTCCACGGCGCGGCGGCGGTCGCGCAAACTGGCGGTGGCTTTCCTCGCCTTGCGCCCGCTGACGACATCGACAAAGCGGGCGGCCATGAGGTGGCCGACCTCGTCGAGCCCGACGTCGCTGTTGCCATCTGCTGCCGTCTGGGCCAGCTCGCCGAGCACCATCAGTTCGGGCAGCGGCGGCGCCGAGCCGACCTGCCAGATCCTGACGTCGCTGATGGCATCGACCACCTCGGGCGCGAGGAAAAACGACAGGCACTCGTCGCCGACGGCATGGTCATGGCTGCAGACATATTCGTCGCCGGGATAGCCGACCAGGATGGAGCCCGCGACCAGCTCGTGGAAGCGGCCGCGACAGGAACAGCCAAAGCTGCCCTTGCGCACATAGGAGAGCGAATGCGCCGGAAATTCCTCGGCGAACGGCTTGTCGCCCGGTCCCGCAGTGCAGCGGAATTCGGTCACCGAAATGCGGTTGCCCTGAAGCAGCGTCCTGCGGATCATCGGATCAATGTAGGCATGATCCCGAAAAGTGGAAGGCGGTTTCCGGACCAGGGTGTGTACTCTTATGAACTTTTGGCGGTGGCAATGGTCGGACGCGGTACCAATTGCCGGGAAATAAATCGTATGCAAAGCTTCAAGCGATGGGATCGAAAGTCGCGAGAGCAAAGGGAGACTATCGATGAGAAGAACAATGTTGATTGCATGGGTTGTGGCAGCCGCAGTGACATCTCTCGACCCGTCGCTTGCCCAGCAGCCCCCGGCTCCGCCGTACAAGATAACGCCCTTGGTGAGTGCGCCGCTTTCCGCCGATCCAAGCAAAGAGACAGTGGTCGTCAGAGTGGACTGGCCGGCCAACGTTTCCACTCCATGGCACACTCACCCTGGGGATGAATACGCGACCGTCCTGGAGGGCTCGCTGATCACTCAACGCGAAGGCGAAGAAGCCAAGACGATCGGTGCCGGGCAATCGTATAATCATCCCGCAGGTGTCGTGCATGTTGCCAGGACAGGCGACCAACCTGCCACGAGTATCAACATATTCGTGGTTGAGAAGGGTAAACCATTCTTGGTGCCCGTGAAGAAATAGGCCTTAAGGTACGTCCTCTCTCAGTGCTGCCGAGAACTGGCGGTGGCGATTGGGCCGCCTTTTGGCTCGTTCCGGGACTCGGCGCGGTCGCACCGGATGTCCGCTTCGAGGTGCGGAGTGAACCTGTACGGGCCGTGCAGCCAGGTCTGCAAATGAGGGAAAGCGGACTGCGGCTCCCGACCCCAGAACGTCGCCCTTGTGACCCGAAGCGGAATCCATTGTCCAATGAATCTTGCCATTTTTGCAATAGCGCCACCCTTTACTTGCGATCATACTGTTCGCGGATTGGCCATAGCATTGAGTTGGCTACGGGAGGCAAAAATGCAGCGATCCATGGCGTTGTGGGCGTCGCTAATAATTGTGTTCTTAGCTGGAAGCACTGGAACAGGCCGTGCCGTAGTTTACTGCCAATACGCTGGTTATCCCGCCAATTGCGTCGTACGACCCGGGGTCGTAGTCGCACCAGGCCATGAGCCTCGCAGAATCCAATCCTCAATTGATCCTCGCCCGAGCGGCCTTATTAGGCAGGACTTGTTCGATCGGAATAACCCGAACAACCTGCGATCGGATTGGCCCAGTCCACCTGCTCAACCGGGCCAGTGAGCAGACCGCCCAATTCTTGCCAATCTCCGAACCCTTTCGTCCGAGTTTGGCCCTCAGCAGACAATCACTGGTGCACCGTCCATTCCGCTTTTGAGGACAAAGCGGGCATCCCGGCCTTATGGGTACAGGCTCCAGATCAAACCCAGCAAAGAACGAGCCGGACCGCGTCTCGAAGCGACCACGTCACGATCCGTGCGAACGGGTCGGGGCAACGGGCGGCAGCAGCACCTCGAACAGGGTCTTGCTCACGGTCGGGTGAGCGCCCTCGATGGTGAGCAGCCGGCGCTTGGAGATGACGCCGGCGTTCGGCGCCATCTGGTCGGCATAGTTGCCGGCTTCCAGCACGCGGTAGCAGGGCACGATGATCATGAACGGGGTGCGGCCGAGCGCCTGCGCCACCGAGTGGATGCCGGATTCAGCCGGAGAAACTTCTTACACCATCGAAGGGATATGTTGCCGGCAGGCGGACATCCAGGGTCAGCGCAATCCGAGGTCGCATTGGGTCCGATTTCGGCCGAGCTGGCTTGCTGAAGACCGGCTGATCACTTTTTACACGGAACTCTTGTTCCGGTCTCAAAGTGAGGGAAGCCGGCATGTGATCCATTGCCGCCCCAGAGTCGTTCTCCAGGAAATAGAACGAGCAGCTTGCCATGAGGACTTGCAACCACAATTTTCCTGGCGCCGATCGCGAGACCAGCGACAATTTTGCGCGAGATGTTGCGACCGACGAAAAGGCGATGATCGACGCGATATCAGGCCTCCGGCAAAAAGAAGCCTGCAGCCTGGAGGCGATCGGATACCTGATGGGAGCCGATCCGGCACAGATTTCCCGGTATCTGAAGGGCACCCGTAGCACGACGCTGACCAACTACATCCGGATTGCACGCGCGCTCGGTTATCGGAGCAGGTTAGTGCTTGAAAAGGCCGACGTCGGCGGAACGTCCGCTCATGTCCTGTCGGATCTGAAGATCGTTCCGCACCAGGTGAGGACGATCCGGCAAGGTGGCAGAAAATAACCTGCAGAGTGCGAACGAGGCCGGCCGCTGCTGCTGGCCCGTTTGAGACATGGCGCCTGTCACTCGGTACGTCCGTTCTTGGAGTAAAACTGGAAGTGGTCGGCGGGCGGCCTGACTTCCGAGTCTGCCCCGAAGCGGAGCGGCTGCGTCCCCCTCACTGCGCGCGGCGGGCCGCGTGCCCGGTCAGTGTGACCATGGTCATCGGCGGCAAGTAGAGCGAGCAGTTTTTCGCCTTTCAGACCGACGGCCCGAAGTGAGCTTCGAGCTTCATCTCAATTGCAGAACGTGGCGGGGAGGATTGGCTCGGACAAAAGCCTCGGTTGCGGCTTTGTCTCCCAAGACGACCGTATCGAGGATGCAGGCATCGAGCAGTGCCTGCTCCGTCACGCCGGCCCCGACGCAGCTCGATCGCGCTCGGTTGTAATCCTTTCGATTCAGATCGTTTGCGTAAAACGGCCTTTCGGGAATGCCTGCTTCGAATCTGGGGGCCCCGCAGAGCTGGGTCAGCAGCGATTCGCCAGGCTCGATTCTCCAGCTTTCCCCGTAATCGCGATAGAGGTTTGCAAAAGAAATCGGTTGCGGCAATACCGCCCCGACGCGACTTGCGAGATCGTCGGCGCCGGCATTTCCGTTTGCATTGCCGAGAAGGCCCCGCACATTGGCCATTGCAGTATCAACGCCCAAGGTCATCGCGACGTTGATCCAGCCGTCGTGGAGCGTCGCGGTGAGAAGTCCACTACGCGGGCGCTTGACTAGGTAGACGTTGCCCTTGCGCGTAATTGTGACATCGGACACGGAGAGCGACATGCCGTTGCCGAGGCTTCGGCGCATGCCGTTGACTATCAATCGATTTGGTTCGAGGCAAAGGGCGACTCGTGACTCGCCCATCTTCATGGCGACAGCTTTATTGACCGACGCGTTGGGCCACCTTGGTGCGCCAGATTGTTGGCGCGTTTGAACGACGAAATCCGAATCGGTCTCCGCGAGTAGAAAGTCTCCGGACGCTTGAAAATCGTAGAGCACCCCATTGAAATTGGTCAGATGGGTATCGCCGATGCTGGTGCCGCCGGCGCATAGCGAGGTCGCATCGGGATTGCTGCTCTGCCGGAACACGATCGCTGGCAATACCCCGCCAAACGGGCAGCATGGGCGCACTAAGTTCAAGTTGTTCGACTCAGCCGTAAATCCTGCTGGAAAGCACGTGGGGGCATTCGTGCTCCCATCGTCCACGCTTATTCTGACGGTCATTGCCGCGCCGGCATTGAAGTTGACCTGAGAACCACAACAGTCACCAAAGATATTGAACTCGGCAAACTTCCAATTCGACGCCAGATTTAAGTCGCTATCTGGCGTCGTGACGGAAAAAAGGGTGCTGCCCGTCGACAAGGTGATCGTATCCAGCCCGCCGGAAACGGCTGTTCCTGTCAGCCTAAGCTGGCCAAGGTTGGCTAGCGGCTGGACCGGAACCGTCACGCTGTCACTATTCTTGGTGCAATCATTCGGATGATTATCGAAATGGAAAAACCCAGTCGGACAATCTGGTCCGAAATTGAGTAACCAAAGCTGCATGAACAGCTCGCCGGAGTTGCTATAGATGAACTGTTGAAAGCCCTGGCATGACGTGCTGTCGCAGGCCGACGTCGCAAATTGGATCGTATTGAGCTGGAGCGAATAGGAATTGTCACCGTCTGGTCCGGTCAAACTTGTTATGCCGACGACGCTGTCAAATGAGCCCACTGCCGAAGAGATCGATTGCGTTGTCCGGGCCGAAAAGTCGACGCCATGGCCTACCGTGTGCGGAGTCGGTCTGCCAGCTGGCTGGTACGGACGCCGTGGGGCGGTCGTGCACGGAACTTCCTGCCAATCCGGATTCGGATAGGTAGCGGTAAAGCACCCCTGCTTTGGACGGGGGGTGCGCGTCATCGTTTCTCGCCAAGCGTCGATCGCCGGATCCGGCGACTTTGTGGTTGGCGCCGATGCAGAACGGTCGACCGTGGGACCAGATTTTGATCGATGAGAAGTCGCGCCCCGCTCAGCCGAGACGGCTAAAGGAATCAACAACCCAAAAAAGATGCTCGATAAGGTCAGTGTGCTGAAGACTCTCGCAGTACATCCATCCGCGAAGCCGAGCATGACTGATCCCCGTATTACGGAAAGACCTCTACCATCTTGGTAGTAACCAACGCTTTCACAACCCGAAGCCGATGTCCAGCGGGCTGGTATCCCTCTCTGCACAGACGGCGCGGTTGCAGGAACCGACGGCGGTTGCCTGCAGATCAACAGGCGAGACCTTGAGGGGCCACGTAGGCGCCTATGCTTCGCTGCAATTTGGCCGCTGCTGGCCCTCAGCAGACCTGGTGCACCGTCCATTCCGCCTTTGAGGACAAAACGGGCATCCCGGCCTTATGGGTACAGGCTCCAGATCAAACCCAGGAAAGAACGAGCCGGACCGCGTCTCGAAGCGACCGCGTCACGATCCGTGCGGCCGGGTCGGGGCAACCGGCGGCAGCAGCACCTCGAAGAGCGTCTTGCTCACGGTCGGGTGCGCGCCCTCGATGGTGAGCAGCCTGCGTTTGGAGATCACGCCGGCATTCGGCGCCATCTGGTCGGCATAGTTGCCGGCTTCCAGCACGCGATGGCAGGGCACGATGATCATGAAGGGGTTGCGGCCGAGCGCCTGCGCCACCGAATGGCTCGCGCCGTGCACACGCAGGCCGTTCGCCACCTCTTCATAGGTGCGGGTCTCGCCGCGCGGGATGGCGCGGATGTACTGGTAGACGCGCTGGTTGAAGTACGGCATGCCGGTGAAATCGAGCGCGACATCGGCCATGTCGGCATTGCCGCCGCGCAGCAGCGCGACGATGCCCTCGATGGCGATTTCAGTGTTGACCGGCGGGCGCTGCTCGCGCGCCTCGGGATAGAGGCGGTACATGCGGCGGCGGGTTTCCAGCTCGCGTGCCTCGGGCAATTGCACGCCGAGAATCCCGAGATTGCCCCATGCGATGCCGCATCGGCCAACCGCCGTGTCGAAGATTGTGAACCCGTGCCCCGACATGATTACGCCACCCAACCCGGCAAGGATCATAACACCGTCATAATCGGCCGCATCTGGAATCTTGCGGTTCGGTTAAGAGGCGGACGGGGCTGTCCCGCGGAACCGGCTTGGCGGCGCGCGCCGGGTCAGCTAATCAGGAGGCAGGCACGATCCGGGAAGGCCAAAGCCGGTTCCGGAGAGGCCGTGCAAAGGGTGTTCCAAGACGGCGGCACCAAAAGGCAGCAAGCCTTTCGCGGGCGTAGTTCAATGGTAGAACGGCAGCTTCCCAAGCTGCATACGAGGGTTCGATTGCGCATTCCAGGGATGGTGATCAGGTGTTCCAGGCGATGGTGATCACGGATTCCAGTGATCGTGATCAGGTTCGGAGGCGAACACGACTGACGGGTTTAAGTGTGCTGGAAATGGCCTCCTCGTCA
>JAKFVP010000610.1 GCA_021732175.1 Bradyrhizobium sp. | reverse complement strand
GGGTGTCTCGGCATCGAGATTCCCTGCGTGGAGGCAGCCCCCACCCGCCGCGCTCTTCGAGCGCGTCGGCCTCCCCCGCAAGCGGGAGAGGCGAAGAGAGCGCGATCGGTCTCGAAACTTCTTGCCGTTGCTCAGCGGAGTAGGGTGCCCCGATGCAGTTCGGCATCTTCGATCAGAACGACCGCGGCCCGTATTCGCTCACCGAGCAATACGAGAAGCGCCTCGCGCTGATCGAGTTCTACGACCGTGCCGGCTTCCGCACCTATCACGTGAGCGAGCATCATTCGACGCCGCTCAACGTGGCGCCGTCGCCAAGCGTGTTCCTTTCCGCCGCCACCCAGCGCACCCGCCGCATCCGGCTCGGCGCGCTGGTTTACGTGCTTCCGACGCACCATCCCTTAAGGCTCGCCGAAGAAATCTGCATGCTGGACCATCTCAGCGGCGGGCGGATCGAAGTAGGCATCGGCCGCGGCGCCTCGCCCCATGAGCTGAACTATTGGGGCATCGACGACGGCCGGGCGCAGGCGATGTATGTCGAGGCCTACAACGTCATCATGCAGGCGTTGACAAAGGACGAGGTCGACTTCGACGGCAAGCACTTTCAATTCAAGAACGTCCCCATCGACCTGAAGCCCGCGCAATTGCCGCATCCGCCGCTGTGGTACGCCGTGCCCGTGCCGGAAGGTGCGGCATGGCCGGCGCAGAACCGCATCAACATCGTCTGCGGCGGACCGCTGCCGCGCATCCGCGAGATTTCCGACCGCTACCGCGCCGAATGGGCCGCCGCCGGCCATGCGCCGGAGCAATTGCCGCTGATCGGCATCAACCGCTTCGTGGTCTGTGCCGACAGTGATCGCGAAGCGATGGAGCTTGGCCGCCGCGCCTGGCCGCACTTCTACAAGAGCTTCATGAAGCTCTGGAACATCCACGGCACCCAGCCGCGCTATGCGCGCATTCCCGACGATTTTGAAGCGGTGGTAAAGAACGGCGGCGGCATCGTGGGCTCGCCCGGCACGGTTCGCGAGCAGATCAGCCGAATGGCTGGTGAGGCCGGCGCCAACTACTTCATCAGCCAATTCTCTTTCGGCGATCTCTCCCAGGAAGAAGTGCTGCATTCCGCCGGCATCTTTGCCCGCGAAGTGCTGCCCATGGCACGCGGGAAAGTTGCGCAGGCGGTGTAGCCTCCGACCAAAGCCCAATAGTGCGGGGGACGGCGCGCACTATCATAAACTGTCGCCGGAGCAGCGCCGCCCGGCCCAAGAAGAATGCACGTCCGAAGTAGGCTTGCTCGCATGACAGCCAATGGTGCCGCCCTTGCCGCCGCCGTCATCCTGCTCTTTCCGATGGGCTATTTCTTTTTGGCTTCGCCCGCTTTCCTGCTGGTGAAGCTCGACATCCCCCAGGTCACCCAGCTCCTGCGCGGCATGTTCGACATCCAGTTCGTGATGATCGGTGTCACCGGGGTGATCGGCACGCTGGCCTTTGCATTGGCGGGCCGGCCGGCCTTCGCCGTCGCCGCCGGTCTCATTGCAGCGGGCGCCATTCTCGGGCGCCGCCGGTTCATGGGCGTGATGGATGCGGAGCTTGGCGCGCGGGATTCCGGCGATGCCGATGCGGTGCGGCGGCTGCGCCGTCTGCACTGGGTCGGGATGTTCTGCAACGCAGTGTTGCTGGCCGGCCTGGTGAGCAGCCTTCCTTACGTCGCCTGAGGCGAACTTCAGCGCCGCGCGCCGGCCACGGCGTAGGCGACATTACGCGCATCGAGCTGGCTTTGCAGCGCAGCGCAGTTGGCCGTGAGCTTGGGCGAGCCGAGCTCGTTCGCGGTGAGCTGGGCGGCGTGAACTTCCGCCGCCGCGCCCCGGATGTCGCCACCCTCAAGCTGAAGCTGCGCGATCTTGAGCCGCAGGCGCACCGCCTGCACCCGGCCGTCGACGCTCGACCAGAGCTGCCGCGCCAGATGCAGGTGCCGCACCGCGGCCTCGAAATCCTGCCGCGCCTGCGCCAGCACGGCCTGCGCTTCGTTGGTCAGTGCCCGGATCGACGGCATCGGCCAGCGGTCGGGACTGCCGGAAAGCTCCTCGATCAACTCCAGCGCCTGCTCATGCCGGCCGGTGTGGGCCGCCATCAGCGCCAGATGCGCGAACAGGATTCCACGCCGCTGCAGCGTCCACCAGCTCTTGCCAATCAGGCTTCGCTCGAGATTGGCATAGGCGGCTTCCGCCTCGCCCCGTTCCAGCAGCAGCATCGCGCGGCCGGGTTCGGGGTCCCAGCCGAGCGAGTAGGCCTTGTCATAGGCTTCGAGCGCGACGTCATCGTTGCCGATCGCGGACTGAATGTCGCCGAGCACGCGGTGAGCATCGCCGATCGACCATGGGGCGTCGCTGGAAAGACGGGCGAGCGAGTCCTGGATGCGCATCAAGGCTTCGCCGAGCGAGCCGCGCACGCCAAGCACTTCGGAGCGGTGCAACTGGCATGAGCCGGTCAGCTCGACGCCGCCTTCCGAGCAGAATTTCTGATAGCCCAGCGTCCATTGGTCGGCGCGCGCCCAGTCGCCGAACATCCGCGATGCCCACAGGATGTTGCAATAGAGGATGCCGCCCATTACGGGATCGAGCTCGTTGCTGGAGAGCGCCAGCGTCGCGGCATGATCCTGATCGGCAAGGCCGGCGCGGGTGTCGCCGAGGCACAGCCGGTAGAAGCCGCGATAGACCAGGCTCAGCGCTTCGATAGTGACGGCGTCCTTGTGCCGGACCGCGGTATACGCGGCGTCAGCGAGCGACAGCGCGAGCTCCGGCTCGCCGTCGAATGCGGCGACCTTCGACTTCATCCAGAGCACCGTCGCCGTCGTTGCGGCGTCGTCGGATTCCGAAGCCCAGTCCTCGGCGCGGGCGAGCCAGCCCTTGGCGATTGCCGCCTGGCCACGCTCGAAATGCAGCGCCGATAGCGTCACAGCATCGATTACTGCGAAGCGCACATGGCCGGCCTTGGTATGGGCCGCGACCGCGCGAACCAGAACCGGCATGGCCGCACCGCTCCTGCCGGTGCATTGCAGGGCGAGGGCCCACTGATGGAGGTCTTCGCCCTCGAGCGCGTCGGCGTCGCCGGCCTTGGCATCCGCCTTCTCGAACAGCGTGGCGGCCTCTTCCCAGGATTGCGCAGTCACAGCGCGCCGCGCCTGCGCCCGCAGATCTGACGTCGTATCGACGGCAGGCGGTGCGGGCTCAGCCTGCTGGCCGCATTCGGTGTCGAGACAGAAGCGATAGCCCTTGCCCGGCACGTTGCGGACGGCGTTCTCCATGCCGCCCTTGCGCAGCACGGTGCGCAGCGCACTGACGGCCCGCTGCAACGAATTGTCGGTGACGGTAACGTGCGGCCAGACCGCTTCCAGCAGCTCGTCCTTGGCGACGACGCGCTCGCGGTTGCGCACCAGATAGACCAGCAGGTCGAAGACGCGCGGCTGCAATGACACCTCTCGCCGCGCGCACATCAGAACGCGGCCCGCTTCGTCGAGCTCGAAGGGTCCAAACCTGAGGGTCATACCGGTGAGTCCGGCAGGGTCGGAAAAGGTTCAGCCAGAGATCAGGAAAAGATCAGCCCGCGGTAAGGACGGTCAGCGCCGACGGCGCCTATAGCTCCTCACGGCTGGCGGTGATCCGCGGCCATTGGTTAACGGTCCAAACCCCTGAGGAGATACCTGATGGAACTCTACGTCATCCGCCGTCCGAGCGCCTGGGCAAACCTGCAAGAACTGGAAGCCGCCGGCGCGAAATCCGCCCGGATCGGCAATGAGCAGATGTCCGACCGCGTCCGCTGGATCCGCAGCTATGTGGTCCACGAGGCTGACGGGCGCATCGGCACCTTCTGCATCTACGAGGCGCGCGATGGCGAATCGATCCGCGAGCATGCCCGCCGCGTCGGCATGCCCGGCGAGGAATTCTACAAGGTCGCCACCACTGTCGTCGTGCGCAGTGACCCCGCTGAACACACGGCCGCCGCGTAACGAGCTTTCAGCGCGGGCGCCGTTTCACTCACGATCACATTTGAAGGAAACTGCCAAGGAGACTTCAATGTCTACTCTATTCGAAGCGCCCGCGCTGAATCCGGCTCAAAGCTATCTCAAGGTTTTGCTGCTGCGCTTGCGCCGGTTCGTCAACCGGTCAGTCGCCAACATGCTTGAAAGCAAGGTGAAGGACATCGGCCTTCGCGTGCCCATGTCGGCATCTTTGCCGCTGCTATCCAGATAGCGACAATTTCCTTACGTGCTGCGCCTCACGAACTCAGCCGGCGAGACCGGCTAGCTTGCTCCCACTGCTCACTTGCGTCCCCAAAGCCCAACCAACTTCGAGAAACAGTCATGAACTCGCTCCTTAAATCCAAAACCGCAGCTTCCGTATTCGCCATTGCCGGCATCCTGATGATGTCGCTTGCGCCGGCCTCTGCCGCGACCGTCGTCCGTGATCATCGCGACGGAAACCCAGGTGGCGGCGTCGTCGTCAAGGACAGCCCGAAGCCCAAGACCGTCCACATCAAGTACAAGAATCCTGCCTGCCTCGGACCCTTCTGCCTCTGATGCAACGGCCGGCCGCCGGCGAGTGCCCCTCCTCGCCGGCAGCCTTCCACGCATCACCACCGCAAACCAGGAGAACTGAACATGTCCATCACCCTGCAAAGCGGACCGGTCCCCCGGCCGGATCAAGCCCGCAGTTCGCTCGTCGCGCGGAGTCTCGTGCTCGGCTACGGCGTGCTCGCCTATCTCGTCTTTTTCGGAACGTTCCTCTACGCCATCGGCTTCGTCTCGCAATTGATCGTGCCGAAGACGATCGACAGCGGCGCGGTGGGCTCGCCGCTGCATGCGCTGATCGTCAATCTCGCGCTGATGTCGCTGTTCGCCGTCCAGCACAGCGGCATGGCCCGCCAGGGCTTCAAGCGGCTGTTCGTCAGCTTCGCGTCGCCCGCGCTCGAACGCTCTACCTACGTGCTGCTGGCGAGCCTGTCGCTGATCCTGTTGTTCTGGCAGTGGCAGCCGATCACGACGGTGGTCTGGCAGATCGAAACGCCGGCCCTCGCTTACGCTGCGCTGGCGGGTCACTTCCTCGGCTGGCTCATCGTGCTCTACAGCACCTTCCTGATCAGCCATTTCGAGCTGTTCGGACTGACGCAGGTGGTCACCCATTTTGCGGGACGCCTGACCGAGCCGATGAAGTTCAAGACGCCGGGCCTCTATAGCCTGATCCGGCATCCGATCTATCTCGGTTTCATCATCGCGTTCTGGTCGACGCCATCAATGACGCTGGGTCATCTGCTGTTCGCGGCGGTGACGACGGCTTACATCTTCGTCGGGATCTGGCTCGAGGAGCGGGACCTGGTCGCGCTGTTCGGCGATCAATACCGCCACTACCGGCAGAAGGTTGCGATGCTGCTGCCCGGACTATTCTGAGCGACTGTCCGAGCAACGCGGCGTGAACGGCTGCCGGCGAACGCCTCCCTCCGCCGGCAGCCGCCTTTTTTTGCGCGAATGCGCCAATCTGTCCCGCTCTTGGCGGATGGCAGGAGCCGGGCGATGCGCTACCTTCCTCGCCGACTCAACGAGGAACAAAAAATGCCAACGAAAATAGATCGCCGCCGCTTCCTTGCCGCCGGCACCGCTGCGGCGGCTTCCATGCCGTTCCTGTCGCGTAGCGCCTCAACGCAAGCCGCCTGGCCGGCGCGGAACATCCGCATGGTCTGCAGCTATCCCGCGGGCGGGCAGACCGATCTGCTGGCGCGCGCCTTCGGCGACTTCATTTCGCGGCAAGTCGGCAAGACCGTCGTCATCGAGAACAAGGCCGGCGCTTCCGGCGCTATCGGCGCCCAGGAAGTGGCGCGCGCGGAGCCCGATGGCCACACCATCCTGTGCTCGATCTCCACGACCTATGTCATGAACCGGGCGATGATCAAGAATCCCGGCTACGACATGGACAAGGATCTGACGCTGGTCAGCGTCATCCCCGGCGCCGGGCTGCTGCTGGTCGCCAATCCCAAACACAACATCAAGTCGCTGGACGATTTCGTCGCCTTTGCGAAGAAGAGCGGCAAGGTGAATTTCGGCACCTACAGCGCCGGCTCCTCGCCGCACATGACGATCAACGAGCTCAACAAGCAGTATGGGCTGACCATCGAGCCGATCCACTATCGCGGCGAAGCGCCGATGTGGACGGGGCTCGCCGAAGGCTCGCTCGATGTCGCCATGGGCAGCTACACCGCTGCGCAGTCCGTCCTGCAGAGCAACAACGGTGTCGTCTTCGCGGTGCATTCCAAGAAGGTCGACGCGATCCCCAACATCAAGACGCTGCCGGAGCAGGGCGCAACGTCGAAATTCTTCACGGTGAGCGGGTTCTCCGGATGGGCCGTGCCGAAGGCGACACCGCAGCCGATCGTCGACCGTATCTCCGAGCTGTGCGTTGCCGCCAACAACGATCCGAAGGTGAAGGAAGTGCTCACCACCTTCGTGCTGGAGCCGGCGATCGGCTTCAAGGAAAGCAATGCGCTGTATCAGCGCGAGCTGCCGGTGTGGCTGGAAGCCGCGAAGAATCTCGGTCTGGAGCCCGCCTAGCCCTGGCTGTCGGCCGGGTCCCGACGCAGGCGCGGTGAAATCGCCAGCAGGGCCGCGGCCGCAAATGCCAGCAGGGCGGCAAAGTGAAAGGTCTGCTGGAACGCAGCGAGGAAGCCGTGACCGGTGTTCAGGATGCCGAACACCATCCACACGACGGACGCCGCGGTCACGGTGCCCATTGTTCGCGTCAGCAAGACGAGGCTGCCGGCAACGCCGCGATCCCTCAACGGAAGCGCTGCGGTCACGGTATCGGAATAGCCGAGCTGGAACAGGCCGGAGCCGATTCCCTGCAGGAAAAGCGCGGCGATACGCAGGATCGTCGGCGTCTGTTCCGTCCACGTGCTGATCCACAGCAGGCCGGCGCCGATCACGACCGCGCCCGAAATCGTCAGCCATCTTGCGGAGATGTATCTTCCGACGATGCGGCCGCCGACCGGCGCGGCCAGCACGGCGCCCGCCGCAGCGGTGGCCAGGATCGCGCCGCCCTCGGCTAGCGTCGTTCCGGGGATGCGCGCCAGGAAATACGCCACCAGCAGCCAGACCGAGAACGCCGCCAGATTGGTCAGTACGCTGACGAGGTTGAGCAGCGCAAATCCTGGTTGTTTGAGCAGGCCGACCGCGATGATCGGACGCTCGGCACGCTGTTCGCGAAAGATGAAGGCAGCAAACGCAGCGGCAGACGCAAGCGCGAACCAGATCGCCGAGAATTCGCGAACGCGGTTGATCGCCATCAGCATCGTCACCAGTGCCGCGACCAGCGCAATGCCGCCGGGCAGATCGAAGCGGTCGCTTGCCTGTCGCGGCGGCGACGCCGGCATGCCACGCAACAGCAACAGCGCTGTAAGCGCAACGGGAATTCGGAACCAGAACACCGCCGGCCAGTCCCATGCCGCCGTAAGCGCGCCGCCAAGCAGAGGGCCGATCATCAATCCGAGCGACTGCATCATGGTGTAAATGCCGAGCGCCCGGCTGCGCCGCTCCTCGCCGTAAAGCGAAATCACCAGCGCCGCGCCGCAGCTCAGCACCAGCGCGGCGCCGATGCCTTGCAGGCAGCGGAACAGCAGCATCGCGCTGTAGCTCGGCGCGCAACTCACCAGCAGCAGCCCGATCGCGGTGCAGGCAAGGCCGATCCGGAAGACGAGCGCGTGACCGATGCTGTCGCCGACGCGTCCGAGCGCTAGCAGCAGACTGGCATAGGTCAGCACATAGCAGATGACGACCCACTGGATATCGCCGATGGCAAGCGCGAAGCCGCGCGTGATCGCGGGGAAGGCGATATTCACGGACGTATCGAGCTGTATGGCCGCCGTCCCCAGCCCGATCATGGCGATCTGCCACGGCTTGGCATGAAGCCAGCCGGCCGATGCAGGGGGAGGATCACGGTCGCTGGTCTGGGTCACGCCGGAACCGCAAGTCAAACCGGCGCGAAGGCGATTCCGCCATCGCTGTCGACATCGCGCGTCAGCTTGCCCATCGAGGCAAGCATGTTCAGATGCGCCAGCGCTTCGCCAAAGGCCTGGCGCGGATTGGCGTAGAGCACGCGCGGGAAGATTTCCTGCGCCACCAGGAACGCGTTGGTCTTGCCGTTGATGACCGAGGCGACATCGTCGAGGCGGGCCCTGT
>JAKFVP010000498.1 GCA_021732175.1 Bradyrhizobium sp. | reverse complement strand
ATATCGGCCCGGACAAATATCAGGGCCGCGTCGTCGCCGATGTTGCGACCCGCCAGACATCGAATGTCTCTGCGGCGCTGGTCAGCGGCGGCTATGCGCGCAGCTACAATGGCGGCCATCGCAGCGGCTGGTGCGCGGGCGCGACGCCATAAAAGAGAAGAGCCGCGCTTTCGCACGGCTCCCTGTCTCGGATAACTCTTGAAATCGATCAGCGCGTGACGACCACCGTCGTGCCGACGGAGACGCGCTGGTAGAGATCGGTGATGTCGGCGTTGAGCATGCGGATGCAGCCATAGGAAACGAAGCCGCCGACCGAGCCCGGCATGTTGGTGCCGTGGATGGCGTACTCGCCGCCGGACAGCGTCATAGCCGCAACGCCCATCGGATTCCTCGGCGAGCCGCCGGGGATCACGTCGGGCATGTTCGGCTTGTCGCGCTTGACCTCGCGCGGCGGCGACCAGGCGGGATTGGTGTACTTGCCGTCGATCCGGGTCGTGCCCGCCCACTGCTTGCCGGAGCGACCGACGCCGACCGGGTAACGCATGGCCTTGCCGGAATCGAGGATCAGATACAGACGGCGCTCGTTGGTCTTCACGACAATGGTGCCCGGCGAATATTCGGCGCTGCGCATGCCCACCATTTCCGGGCGCGCCTGCGCCGGCGACGACAGCACAATTCCTGCCCCGATGGTGACGGCCACAGCCGCTGCGATCCTCAACGACATCGTTCTCTCCATTCCCCAATGCCCCGACAAAGGGGCGCAGTTGGACGCAGACCCTGAAGACACCGGTCTGCCTCACGCACTCATTTTTAACTGCGTCCCTTAACCGGACGGTTTCCACGCCGGGCCGAAGGACTGTTGTCGATGAGGGAACAAAGGAAATGTTGGGATTAAAGTAAATGACTTGAAAACAACACTTGTCCCGAAAAAGACACAGTACGGCCGGCTATCGCCGCAGGCGGGGCCAAGTTCCTGAGAAAGCGTGTGAAATCCGCAACCGTCGCGTGACCTAGATCACGCAGATGTCAGGGATTCGGCAACACCCCTGAACTCCCGACTGCGTCGCCCCCGTCTACCGGCGGAGGGGCAATGCCTTTGGAGGAGTTCGTGCCATGTTTGCAAACCTACGAGGCCAGTGGCGGCAGAGCCGCTTCGCCCGCCTCTTGTTCACACTACTGCTAAGTCTATCAATCCTGTCCGGCCCGATCGCGCCGGCGTTCGCGCAGCCGTCAATGGCGCCGCGCGCGGCCATGCCCGATGAGCAGGTGTCGCCGGAATTCCGCGGCGTGCTCTCGCAGTACGGCCGCTTCGTCCAGCATGACCGCTTCGGCGAAGTCTGGGTACCGACCGTCACCCCGGAGGGTTGGCATCCCTATGCGCCCTGTCACTGGGTGAAGACCAAGAAATACGGCTGGTACTACGACGACAAGACGCCGTGGGGCCAGATCGTGCATCACTACGGCCGCTGGTTCTACGACCAGCAGATCGGCTGGGCCTGGGATCCCGGTTCTGCGTTCAGCCCTGGCTGGGTGGTGTGGCGCACGTCGCCGGAATGGACCGGCTGGGCGCCGATGCCGCCGGATCAGGCGTTCGCGAACATGTCGACCGACGCGTTCAACAACAGCGAGCAGTGGATCTTCGTCGAGACTGCGAAGTTCGCCACCGGCTGCGACGCGAAGGTCGCTCCCAAGCAGCAGGTGCCCGTGCTGCTGCGCACGACCAAGTACATCACTGCGTTGCAGATCGTCGATGGCATCGCTGTGATCGTGCTGCCCGGCTACATCATCGGACCGTGGATCGACATCGCCATCGGCTTCTATCCGTGGCCGGCCTGGTACTTCGTCGACATCATCTTCAACTTCAATTTCGTCTGGCAGAACACGTTGATCTTCAATGTCAACGTCGCCTGCACGCCATAAGGAGCACGCCATGACCATTGTCAGTAAAATTATGGCGTGCGCGAAGTCGATCTTCGCAATCGCCTTCACCATCGCCACGCTCTCGCTCGCTGCTCCTGCGGCCTTCGCACAGAATGCGCAGGACACGCAGGAAACCAGCGCGGCGGTCCAGCAACAACAGAGCTCGCAGGTCACGCCCGACGTGAGAAACACGCTGTCGCAATACGGCCGCTTCGTGCAGCACCAGAAGTACGGTGAGGTCTGGGTGCCCACGGTAACGCCGCAAGGCTGGCATCCTTATCCGCCCTGCAACTGGGTCAATTCCAGCAAGTACGGTTGGTACTATGACGACAAGACGCCGTGGGGCCAGATCGTCCATCACTACGGACGCTGGGCCTATGACGCGCAGATGGGATGGATCTGGACTCCCGGTTCGGAGTTCAGCCCGGGTTGGGTCGTCTGGCGCACGTCGCCGGAGTGGGTCGGCTGGGCGCCGATGATGCCCGACCAAGACGTGCAGGTGATCCCGGCTTCCACGTTCAACAATGCCGGCTACTGGATCTTCGTCGAGACCCAAAAGTTCGCGCAAGGCTGCAACGGCACCATCGCGCCGCCGTCGCAGGTGCCCGTGTTGCTGAAGCAAACGACCTATGTCACCGACATCAGATACGTCGGCGGCATCATCGTGATCGTGCTGCCGTCCTATGTCGTCGGTCCGGTTGTGATCATCGACATCAACTTCGGGCCGTGGCCGATCTGGTTCGTGCAGCAGATCCTGATCAACTGGAACTTCGTCTGGAACAACCTGGTGGTCGTCAACGTGAACGTGACGTTCCCCTGCGCGCCCAAGCAGATTCAGCCGGCGCCGCAGCCGATCAACAACCCGCAGCCGGATCCGCCCCCGTCGCGCCCGCAAGGAAAACCTGAAGGCAAGCCGGAAGGTGGCAATCCGCCGATCATCGTGGTCGATCCGTCGCCGAAATGCCCGGTCGGGACCTTCTACAACGACGGTGCCTGCCGGTTGCCCGATCCCTGCCGCATCGGAACGGTGCGTGTCGGTAACGCGTGCATTCCGCTGCGTCCCGATCCGAATCCGCATGTTTGCCCGGTCGGGATGGTGTTCGACGACGGCGCTTGCCGGCAGGTCAATCCGCGCCCGGATCCCAAGCCGCCGATCGTGGTGAACAACGATCCCTGCGCCAAGCTCAGCGGTGCTGAATTCCAGCGCTGCATCCGCGGCGGCGGCACGACGACGATCCCCGTCGATCCCAAGCTCCCGATCAAGGGGCCGGTCACGGGTGGCGGCGACGTGCGGCCGAATCCGACAGGCAATGGAACGACGGGCATCGGTTCGACCGGCAATGGCGCGACCGGCAATGGTCCGACCGGCCGCATTGGCGGAACGATCGGGCCGGTGGTGAATCCCACCAAGCCGAACGTGATCCTCCGTCCGCAGTTCGATGGCCCGAAGACCATCAACCGTGACAACGGACCGTCGAACAAACTGCCGACGACTTCGGTGACGCCGATGCGGTCGAATCCGGCCGGGTTCGGCTCCGGTGGTGGCCTCGGCAAGACGACGTTCGGTTCGAGCAATGCCAAGGTGACGCCGATGGCGTCGCCGAGTCAGGGTGCGAGGCAGACCTTCATCCGCTGAGCACGCTCAAGGAAGTACAACAATGAAAGAAGGCTCCGGAGCGATCCGGAGCCTTCTGCTTTTTTGCGAAGGTCGACGGCGGCTTATGCCGGCGCGCCCTTCTTGTTCTGGCGGTTCTTGACGAGATCATCGACCACGGCGGGATCGGCCAGCGTCGAGGTGTCGCCAAGGCTCGACGGCTCGTCCTCGGCGATCTTGCGCAGGATGCGGCGCATGATCTTGCCGGAGCGCGTCTTCGGCAGGCCGGGCGCGAACTGGATCAGATCGGGCGAGGCGATCGGACCGATGTCCTTGCGCACCCACGCCACCAGCTCCTTGCGCAGCGCTTCGGTCGGCTCCTTGCCGGTCATCAGCGTGACATAGGCATAGATGCCCTGGCCCTTGATGTCGTGGGGATAGCCGACGACCGCGGCTTCGGATACGGCCTCATGCGCCACCAGCGAGCTCTCGACTTCGGCGGTGCCCATACGGTGGCCGGACACGTTGATGACGTCGTCGACGCGGCCGGTGATCCAGTAGTAGCCGTCGGCATCGCGCCGGCAGCCGTCGCCGGTGAAGTATTTGTTCTTGTAGGTCGAGAAATAGGTCTGCTCGAAGCGGGCGTGATCGCCATAGACGGTGCGCATCTGGCCCGGCCATGATTTCGTCAGGCATAGATTGCCTGACGTCGCGCCGTCCAGCACCTTGCCGTCGGCATCGACGATTTCAGGCACCACGCCGAAGAACGGCCGTGTCGCCGAGCCGGGCTTGAGTTTTGTCGCGCCCGGCAGCGGCGTGATCAGGATGCCGCCGGTCTCGGTCTGCCACCAGGTGTCGACGATCGGGCAGCGCTCGTCGCCGACCACGCGGTGATACCATTCCCACGCCTCGGGATTGATCGGCTCGCCGACCGAGCCGAGCAGGCGCAGGGTCTTGCGCGAGGTCTTCTTCACCGGCTCGTCGCCGCCCTGCATCAGCGCGCGGATCGCGGTCGGCGCGGTGTAGAAGATGTTGACCTTGTGTTTGTCGACCACGTTCCAGAAGCGCGAATTGTCGGGATAGTTCGGCACGCCCTCGAACATCAGCGTGGTCGCGCCGTTGGCCAGCGGCCCGTAGAGAATGTAGCTGTGGCCGGTGACCCAGCCGACGTCGGCGGTGCACCAGTAGATGTCCCCGTCGTGATAGTCGAACACGTATTGATGCGTCATCGACGCGAACACGAGATAGCCGCCGGTGGTGTGCAGCACGCCCTTGGGCTGGCCGGTCGAGCCCGACGTGTAGAGGATGAACAGCGGATCTTCCGCATGCATCGGCTCGCACGGGCATTCCGTGGTCACCATCTTGGCCGCGTCGTGATACCAGAGGTCGCGCGTCGGGTTCATGTTGACGGCGCCGCCGGTGCGCTTGACCACGACGACCCAGTCGACCCCGGGCGATTTTTCCAGCGCGGCGTCGAGATTGGCCTTCAGCGGCACCTTGCGGCCGCCGCGCAGGCCTTCATCGGCGGTGATGACGATCTTGGACGCGCAGTCGTTGATGCGCTGGGCGAGGCTGTCGGGCGAGAAGCCGGCAAACACCACCGAGTGGATGGCGCCGATGCGCGCGCAGGCGAGGATCGCGTAGGCGGCCTCGGGGATCATCGGCAGATAGATGGTGACGCGGTCGCCCTTCTTGACATTGCGCGTGCGCAGGATGTTCGCCATCCGGCACACTTCGTCGTGCAGCTCCTTGTAGGTGATGTGCTTGGATTGCGAGGGATCGTCGCCCTCCCAGATGATCGCGGTCTGGTCGCCGCGCTTGCCGAGATGGCGGTCGATGCAATTGTAGGCGGCGTTGAGCACGCCATCCTCGAACCATTTGATCGAAATGTTGCCGGGGGCGAAGGAGACGTTCTCGATCTTGTGCGGGGCCTTGACCCAGTCCACCCGCTTGGCGTGCTCGGCCCAGAAGCCGTTGGGGTCCTTGACCGAGCGCTCATACATCTCGCGGTACTTGGCGTCGTCGATCCAGGCGCGCTTCGACCACTCCGCGGGCACATCGTAAATCTTCTCGGACATATTTCCCCTCCACACAACGCCCACGCTCTCGCGGACACAAAATCGGGTCGCGAGACGGCTTTGATTGTTGCCACGATTATGCGTCGCCGGACCGTATCGGGACAAGCGGCGGACGTCTGCAACCTTGGTTTGGCTTGCTATTCCGGCCCCACCGAATCAGCACCACAGCCCCAGGATCGCCGTGTTGAGGCAGCGCAAAATCAACGTTATCGGACGAATGGCACCCATGAATGGTGCTGATATACCTCCGGTAACTGATTCGGGACTCGCATTCCCGGCCCGGCCCCCCTAAATGGCCAACCCGGGGGCCAAGGCCCCTTCCGGAACGAAGACCCGATATCGGGCATTACCGGAAACAAACAGCGGAGCTAAGGCAACAGGACGATGATGGATCAGCAGAATTTCGAGGCTTCCAAGCCCGCTTCCGCCGATCCCGCTGTTGCGCTCGCGGAAATGCTCGGCCAGTTGCCGAAGCCCGAGGCCGAAAGGCCCAAGCCGAAAACTTCCGTCGCGGAACTCGCCGAGCATCATGGCCTGACGCTCGCCGACCAGAACGCGCTGACCATCCGCCGCATCAAGCGCGGCAAGGGTTATTCATTCATTCGCGCCAACGGCACCAAGATCCGCCACGAGCCGACCATTCGGCGGCTGCATCGCATGGCGGTGCCGCCGGCCTATCGCGAGGTCCGCTACCCCGCCGACCCGAATTCGCACCTGCAAGCCGTCGGCATCGACGCGGCCGGCCGGCTGCAATACCGCTATCACGCCGACTGGGAGAAGGTGCGCGAGCAGCGCAAGGCGCATCGCCTCGCCAAGCTGGTTGGCGCGCTGCCGAAAATCCGGCGCAACGTTTCGGCGCATCTGGCCGGCGACGAGCCGACGCGCGAGTTCGCGCTGTCGGCTGTCATCGAGCTGATCGCGCGCACCGCGATCCGCCCGGGCAACGAATCCTACGCCAGGCTCAACGGCACCCGCGGCGCCACCACGCTGCTGAAATCGAACGTCACGCTGGAAGACGACAATTTCGTGCTGACCTTCAAGGCGAAGGGCGGCAAGGCCGTGCGCAAGGAATGCGACGCCGCCAAGCTGGTGCGCGCCATCGGCATTTTGCGCACGCTGCCGGGCAAGCGCATGTTCCAGTACCGCGACGCCTCGGGCACGATCCGCACCGTCTCGACCACGACGGTGAACGGCTTCCTGCGCGAGATCGCCGGGATCAAGATTTCGCTGAAGGATTTTCGCACCCTGATGGCGTCGGCCGTCGTGCTGGAGTCGCTGTCCCGCGTCACACCGGCGGCGAGCGAGCGCGGCCGCAAGAAACAGGTGCTGCAGGCCGTGCGCGAAGCCGCCGACGAGCTTTCCAACACGCCGGCGATCTGCCGCAAGAGCTACGTGCACGACACCATCGTCACCGCGTTCGAGGACGGCATCCTCGAGCGTTTCGCGGCGACCATGAAGGGTTATCGGACCCAGAAGAAGCGCGAGAAGCTGCTGGCCGAAGTGGTGCTGGCGGCTGCGGCCTAGCAGTTCCTCATGGTGAGGAGCCGCGAAGCGGCGTCTCGAACCATGATAGCCCCGATGCGGCCATCCTTCGAGACGGCGCTGGCGCGCCTCCTCAGGATGAGGTTAGTCACAGCCCGCCCATCTTGCAAACCAGCTTCCACTCATCGGCCGTCACCGGCTGCACCGACAGCCGCGAATATTTCACCAGCGCCATCGAAGCGAGCTTCTTCTCGGCCTTGATCGCGGCCATCGTCACCGGTTTCGGCATCGGCTTGTCGGCCTTGATGTCGACGCAGACGAACTTGCCGGTCTTGTCGGTCGGATCGGGATAGGCTTCCTTGATGATCTCGGCGATGCCGACAATGTCCTTGCCCTCGTTGGAGTGATAGAAGAACGCCTTGTCGCCCTTCTTCATGTTCATGAGGTTTTGCCGGGCGGTGAAATTGCGCACGCCGGTCCAGGCTTCGCCCTTCGCGCCCTTGGCGACCTGTTGGTCCCATGACCAGGTCGACGGTTCCGATTTCACCAGCCAGTACGCCATTGTCATTCCTCCGCCTTGAACGGCCGCGTCAGCAGGCCTTCAATCGCGGCATCGATTGTGGTCTTGCCGGCCAAGATCGCGGCCACCGCATTCGATACCGGCATATCGACGCCTTGCGAAGCCGCCAGCTCCGCCAGCACCGGCGCCGTGAATTGCCCCTCCGCGAGTTTTCCTGCCGGCGGCGCCTCGCCGCGGCCGAGCGCGATGCCGAGCGCGAAATTGCGCGATTGCAGGCTGGAGCAGGAGAGCACGAGATCGCCGAGGCCGGAGAGGCCGACCAATGTCTCCGCGCGTGCGCCGCAGGCGCGGCCGAGGCGGGCGAGCTCGCTGAAGCCGCGGGTGGTCAGCGCCGCCTGCGCAGATGCGCCGAGCTTGCGGCCGACCACGATACCCGCCGCGATCGCCAGCACATTCTTGGCGGCGCCGCCGATCTCGACGCCGCGAACGTCCGATGTGTGATAGGGGCGGAAGGTCGACGATCCCAGCGCCTGTACCAGCGATGCTGCAAGCGCCTCGTCCCGTGCCGCCAGCGTGACGGCGGTTGGCAGGCCCCGCGCCACGTCGTCGGCAAAGCTCGGGCCGG
>JAKFVP010000497.1 GCA_021732175.1 Bradyrhizobium sp. | reverse complement strand
GGTGACGTCACCATGAACTACCAGCCCGGACATCCGCACGGATTTTGCTCGGCGATCTGGGCGGGCGAAATCGCGCTCTGCCGGCCCCTGCACGATCCGGGCGGCGCTGTCGCAGAACTGAAGTCGCGCGCCCTGCCCTATCCGGCGCCGCTGCGCGAGGCGCTGGTTCGCCGCTTCCAATGGGAGATTCTTTTCAGCATCGAAAACGCCGAGCTTGCCGCTTTCAGGCTGGAACAAACGCATGTGGCGGGCTGCGTCTACCGGGCGCTGGCCTGCATCGCGCAAGTGCTGTTTGCGCGCAACGAACGCTATCTCATCAACGAAAAGGGCGCGTTGGACGAGGCTGCGGGCTTTCCGCTGACACTCGCCGAGCTGACAGACCGCATCAGCGACATCTGGCAGTTCGTCGGCGACGGCGATTTTGAAACCGCACTTGCGATCCTGCGCGAGTTGCAACAGGAGCTGAAGGCGTTGCCGTGAGGCTTTATCGCCCCCAGCGATCCTGCCAGATCTTCTCGCCAATCAGGCAATTGACTCGCGGCTCGCGGCTTTGCGACGCGGCCGGCACCACCGATCCCGGCGGCTGACGGCCAGCGACTTCCATGAGCAGCTTGGTGCGGATCGCTTCCTTGAACTTGTCGCGGTCCTTGATGGTGACGACGAAGGAGCCGGGACCGCCGATCACGCAATCCTCGTAGTAGTAATCGAGATTGTCGATATCCATGGTGGAATAGGACGGCTCCTTCACCATGATCGGCAGGCCGTTGATGATGATTCCCTTCTCCAGCGCCGCATCGCGCGCCATCGTCACGGGCGGACCATTGTTGTTGGGGCCGTCGCCGGAGATGTCGATCACCCGGCGCAGGCCGCGATAATTGTTCTCCTCGAACAGCGGCATGGCGAAATTGATCGCGCCGGAGATCGAGGTACGCGAGGCGCGGCGGATCGGCGTCTTCATGATCTCGTTGGCGACGGCATCCGCCGTCTCGGGCCCGTCGATCAGCCGCCAGGGAATGATGATCTTCTGGTCGGTGGAGGCGGCCCATTCGAAATAGGTGACCGCGATCTTGCCGTTCGGCCCGGCCTTCAACGCCTGCAAAAATTCCTTGGAGATGATGGCCTGGGCGTAGCCCTCGCGCTGGATCGCCAGCTCGTCCATGTCCATGGAGTAGGAGACGTCGACCGCGAGCACGAGTTCGACATCGACGGTCGCTTCCTTCTCGGCAGCGTAACGTGAACCCGTCTGGCCTTGCGGGCCCGGCGCGGCAATGCCCGCCACGTCGCCGCCGGCCAGCATGCCGGCGACAAGCACCGTTCCGATCGAGACATACCAGCGCATTGCGGCCCTCCCGTCGTGTGAACAGATGGTGACACGCAAACTGCGTCGCGCAAAGCGGTAACATGAATTGTCCATCACAATCGGTTTAGCCGGCCGGCCCGTAATGGCCCGGATTGCCTCAGGAATCCCGTGTTGAACGAAAGCCGCCGCGAAGGGCTGCGCTGATCGAATTGAAGCTCTCTGATAATGCCCAGTTCCGGGACCCCGCGGGAGCCTGTAAACTGCTGGAGACCGCAATCGCGCGTGGCGATCAGACCGTGGCGTCGCGCCTCGAGGCGTGCCGCAGTTCCTGGTCGCTGCGGCTGTCGCGGTTTTGGAGTGCCGCCATGGCCGACACCGTCGTCAAACCGAAAACCAGGGTCAAGACCAAGGTCGAGCGGCCGCGCCTGCACAAGGTGATCCTGGTCAACGACGACTACACGCCGCGCGAATTCGTCACCATGGTGCTGAAGGCGGAATTCCGCATGACCGAGGACGAGGCCTACAAGGTGATGATCACCGCGCACCGCCGCGGCGTCTGCGTGGTCGCCGTGTTCACCAAGGACGTCGCCGAGACCAAGGCGACGCGCGCCACCGATGCCGGCCGCGCCAAGGGCTATCCGCTGCTGTTCACGACCGAGCCGGAGGAGTAGACGGCTTCAGGCCGCCGCTTGCGCCTCTTCGTCGAACAGGCCGTAGACGCGCTGCGCCTTGGCAAAACCTGCGATCGGAAATTCGCCGAGGTCGTTCCAGCCGCCGCTGCAGATGCCGGCAAAGCCCTCCGACGCCACGATGGTGCGTCGCAGGCGGCCGGTCAGCTTTTCCAGCCGCGCGGCGAGATTAACGGCGGGACCGATGCAGGTGAAGTCGAGCCGCGAGCCGCCGCCGATATTGCCATACAGGATCGGGCCGACATGCAGCGCGACGCCGAAGCGGAAGCGCTCGATGGTGTCGCCGATCCTGTATTGCATGGCCTCGACGCTGGTGCGTGTCTGCCGCGCGGCTTCCAGCGCATGGGCGCATACCTTGTCGGAATCGCCGACATATTCGTCGATCGGAAACACCGCCAGCAGCCCGTCGCCCATGTATTTCAGCACCTCGCCGCCATGCTCCTTGATCGCAGTGACCTGGTGATCGAAGTAGTTGTTGAGGATGTCGACGACGGTCTCGGACGGCAGCCGGTCCGACAGCGCGGTGAAGCCGCGCAGGTCCGAGAGCCAGATCGCGGCGTTCATGTTCTCGGTGTGACCGCGACGGATCTGGCCGCCGAGGATTCGTTCGCCGGCGCGGTTGCCTACGTAAGTGTCGAGCAGCGTGGTGGCGACGCGGCGCAGTCCGATCACCTCGACGAGGCGAGAGAGCGGCGCGATGATCGAACGCAGCGCGTCGATCTGCTCATCGGTGAAGCCGCCTTCCTGCCTGGTGGTCCAGCTCGTGGTATGCGCGGAGCCGTCGATGAAGCGGATCGGCAGCGCGATGTAGTCGGTGACGCCTTCCGCGCGCAGATCCTCGAAGATGGGCCAGCGCGCACTGTCCGGATCGCCGACGCGGGCGCGTATCTCGCGGCCTTCGCGGGCCACGATGGAAATCGGGCTGGCATGGAACTGCGGCGTCTCCGTGATGCTGTAATCCGCGGTGCCGATCTGGATCGGCTCGCCGAGCTTCCAGATGAAATTGCGGCCGAAAATGTCGGGATGCAAAGTGCGGATGTAGAAGGCAACGCGGTACAGCGGAATGCCGGCATCGATCAGCCGCTTGCACAGTTCTTCGATCATGTTGGCAGCAACGGGCGACGACCGTCCGCCGTCGATCAGCCATTCCCTGACGTTGGTTACATCGACCATTGTCGCCTGCCCTTCCCCTGTAGGGAGAATATGGGGGGCTTTGCGCGCCGGGGCTAGCCCTTGACGAGCTCCGGCCTAACCCACCTGGCCGCGATGACGCAGCAGATGGTCGGCCAGCACGCAGGCCATCATGGCCTCGCCGACAGGCACGGCGCGGATGCCGACGCAGGGATCGTGGCGGCCCTTGGTCATGATCTCGGTCTCGCCACCCTGGCGGTCCACCGTGCGGCGCGGGGTGAGGATCGAGGAGGTCGGCTTCACGGCAAAGCGCACCACCACAGGCTGGCCGGTAGAGATACCGCCGAGAACGCCGCCGGCATGGTTGGAGAGGAAGCGCGTGCCGTCATTGCCGGTGCGCATCTCGTCGGCGTTCTCCTCGCCCGATAGTTCAGCCGCACCAAAGCCCGCGCCGATCTCGACGCCCTTCACCGCGTTGATGCTCATCATGGCCGATGCCAGATCGCTGTCGAGCTTGGCGTAGATCGGCGCGCCCAGGCCCGGCGGCACGCCTTCGGCCACGACTTCGATCACGGCGCCGATCGAGGAGCCGGATTTGCGGATGCCGTCGAGATAGCTTTCGAAGAAGGCGGCCTTGTCCTTGTCGGGGCAGTTGAACGGATTTTTCGCGATCTCGTCCCAGTCCCACTTCGCGCGGTCGATCTTGTGCGGGCCCATCTGCACCAGCGCGCCGCGCACCTTCACGTCGGGCAGGATCTTTCGCGCGATGGCGCCGGCCGCAACCCGCGTCGCGGTCTCGCGCGCGGAGGAGCGCCCACCGCCGCGATAGTCGCGCAGGCCGTATTTGGCTTCATAGGTGAAGTCGGCATGACCCGGGCGAAACTTGTCCTTGATCTCGGAATAGTCCTTGGAGCGCTGGTCGGTGTTCTCGATCACAAGCGCAATCGGCGTACCGGTCGTGACCTGCACGCCGCTCTCCGGATGCGCCATCACGCCGGACAGGATCTTCACCGCGTCCGGCTCCTGGCGCTGCGTGGTGAAGCGCGACTGGCCGGGACGGCGGCGGTCGAGATCGGCCTGGATGTCCTCTGCCGTCAGCGGGATCAGCGGCGGACAGCCATCGACCACGCAGCCGATCGCAACCCCGTGGCTCTCGCCAAAGGTCGTGACGCGGAACATGTGGCCGAAGGTGTTGAAGGACATGCTGGCTCTGGGTGTCGGAAGTTGCCCGTGTGGTAACGCGGGCGCTCCCCCCGGTCAATTTCGGCGGTCAATTTCGGCCCCGGCCTTAACTATATTTTCTGAGCGTTCCGTCGCCGAACACGTAAACGGTGCCCTGCTCGATATAGAGGTCTGCGGCCGACAGCGGCGTCTCGTGGCCGAGCGCGACCATCAGCGCCCGGCAGGTGCCGCCATGGGCGACCGCCACGATGTCCCCCCTTAGCGAACCGTACCAATCCTGCATGCGGGCCTGCACGGCCGCATAGGTCTCGCCGCCCGGCGATGACATCGTCCATTTCTCGGTCAGGCGTTTGGCGTAGAACGCGGGGTCTTTCGCCTGCATCTGGGCCAGGGTCGAGCCTTCCCATTCGCCATAGCCGATCTCGCGCAGGCGATCGTCGATGCCATAGCCGTCCGGCGGCAGATCGAGCACCTCGCGCACCAGCTCCATGGTCGTGCGCGCACGGCCGAGCGGGCTTGAGACGAAGGGAAGCTTTTGCTTGTCGCGGCCGTCCTGCGCGAGCAGTCCTGCGAGCACGTTGCCCGCATGCGCCGCCTGCTTGCGGCCGAGCTCGTTGAGCGGAATGTCAAGCGTGCCCTGCAACCGCCCTTCCGCGTTCCACGACGTCTCGCCATGGCGGATGTAATAGATGGTGGGCGCGGGCATGGCGGGTCGAAACTACTCCGCCGTCTTCGAGATGTCGGGCGCGTCGGGATGCTTCATGCCGACGACGTGATAGCCGGAGTCGACATGGTGCACCTCGCCGGTGACGCCGCGCGACATGTCGGAGAGAAGATACAGCGCACTGGCGCCGACCTCCTCCAGGCTCACCGTCCGCCGCAGCGGCGAATTGTACTCGTTCCACTTCAGCATGTAGCGGAAGTCGCCGATGCCGGCCGCCGCGAGCGTCTTGATCGGACCTGCGGAGAGCGCATTGACGCGGATGTTGTCCTTGCCGAGGTCGGCCGCAAGGTAACGCACGCTGGCTTCGAGGGCCGCTTTGGCAACGCCCATGACGTTGTAGTGCGGCATCCACTTCTCGGAGCCGTAATAGGTCAGCGTCAGGATCGAGCCGCCGTCGGTCATCAGCTTCTCCGCACGCTGCGCGATCGCAGTCAGCGAGTAGCAAGAGATCAGCATGGTGCTGGTGAAGTTGTCGGCGGTGGTATCGATATAGCGGCCGTCGAGCTGCGTCTTGTCGGAAAACGCGATGGCGTGGACGACGAAGTCGATCTTGCCCCATTGCCTGCCGAGTTCGGCGAAGACGGCGTCGATGGTGGCGGGATCGGTGACGTCGCAATGGCCCAGCAGGATACCGCCGATCTCCCTGGCCAGCGGCTCGACCCGCTTCTTCAGCGCATCGCCCTGCCAGGTCAGTGCGATCTCGGCGCCGGCGTCGTGGCATGCCTTGGCGATGCCCCACGCAATCGAGCGGTTGTTGGCGACGCCGAGGATCACTCCCCGCTTGCCCTTCATCAGGCCTGAACCCTGCAACATTGGCTTTTCCGCTTTGCGCATTAATCCGTGGTGTGAGGTACACCAGCACTCCACGGCGGAAAAGCCCAAATGCGACAGCAGTTAACGCTGTTCGCAGGAATGCCGCAGGCCGGAATAGTTCCGACATTTGGGTGTTATGTTTGGAAAGCGCGACTCGCGCGCCCTCGGACGACTGAAGCATGAGCCCGTTTCGCCAGAGTGTCGAAGCCATGATCCCGGCGCTGCGCCGCTATGCGCGGGCGCTGGCGCGCGACAGCGACATCGCCGACGATCTGGTGCAGGACACGCTGGTGCGGGCGTTGCGTTCGGAGAAGCTGTTTCTCGGCGGCGACGTGCGGAGCTGGCTCTACACGATCCTGACCAACCTCAACAAGAACCGGCGCCGCTCGCTGGCGCGGCGCCCGCAATTCATGCCGCTGCTCGACAACAATCCCGATGCGAGCGGCACCGAAGCCGAAGGCCGCGACATCGCGCGCGCATTGGCGACACTGGTCGAGGAGCAGCGCGCGGTGCTGCTCCTGGTGATGCTCGAAGGCCTCAGCTACCGCGAGGTCGCCGACATCCAGGGCGTACCGATCGGCACCGTAATGTCACGGCTTGCCCGCGCGCGCGCGCATGTCAAAGCTGTTTTGGAAGGCGAGCGTACCGCGTTGCGTCGGGTCAAATAGCGGCAGGCATCTTGCATCGAACGAATTGAACAGGACTGGACAGAGACGACTGATATGACCGACCCCAAAATTCCCGTCACCGAAGACGAGCTTCATGCTTACGTCGACAACGAGCTGCCGGCGGAGCGCCGCGGCGATGTCGAGGCGTGGCTGGCCGCGCGTCCCGAGGACGCGGCGCGGGTGCAATCATGGCGCGCGATGGCCGAGATGCTGCACGCCCGATACGATTCGGTGCTGGACGAGCCGGTGCCGAAGCGGCTCGAGCTCGAGCAGCTCTCGCGCCCGCCGCGCCGCTGGATCTACGGCGCCGTCGCGGCCGCGCTGGTCGCCTTCGTCGCCGGCGGCGGTGCCGGTTGGATCGCACATGGCGCAGCGGCGACGCCCTCGGTTTTCCAGAGCTTCACGGTCGAGGCGCTGGATGCGCACCGGCTCTACGTGGTCGAGGTGCGCCATCCCGTCGAAGTGCCCGGCGCCGAGCGCGCGCATTTGCAGCAATGGCTGACCCGCCGCTGCGGCTGGACGGTGTATGCGCCTGAACTGGATTCCGCGGGCCTGAAGCTGGTCGGCGGCCGGCTGCTGCCGGGACCGGCGGGTCCGGCGTCGTTCCTGATGTATGAGGGCCCGTCGGGTGAGCGCTTCACCGTCTATTCGGCCAAGGTCACGGTGGAGACGACCCAGATGCGCTATGCCGCCCAGGGGCGGGACAGTGCGATGTTCTGGGCCGAGAAAGGTGTCGGGTTCGTGGTCTCCGGCTCCGGCGACCGTGATCGCCTGACCCAGATCGCCAAGCTCGTCTATGACCTCAGCGAGAAGCTCGGCGGCTAGGCCGCGCGGGTCAGGGATTGTTGCCCGCGTCCGGCGGAATTCTTGCCGGATCAAGAAAATTGGCGGCCGAATTGCGGCGTAACCGATTGTCCCAATTTGGACATTGAATATCTGGAATCAGACCACCGACGCGTCTCATTATCGCACCGGATGATCACGCGAAAATGAGTGGCGCTCGATCCGCCGATCGGCGCAAGCGGCCTCGATCGGGGTTTGGTACCGCGCTGGTCCCCCTTTCGAGGCCGCACCCCTTTTGGGGTCACGCCAATCCGCTCACGCAAACCTCTCGGCTCACGCGATCAGGCATGGCTATCCCGCCCTGTTCCCGCACGCACGGGAACCGGCGGTCAGCCCAAGTCGCTGCGCGGATTGTAGGGATGTCCGTCGCGCCACTTTTGCATCAATTGCTCAAGCTCGGCGTCGTTCCCGTCGGGCAGGATGATTTTCGTGGTGACGAACAGATCGCCGTTGCCGCCCGCTTTCGGCACACCCTTGCCCTTGAGGCGAAAGGTGCGGCCGCTGGAAGTATTTTTCGGGATCGACAGTTCCACCGCGCCGCCAAGCGTCGGCACGCGGACCTTGCCGCCGAGCACCGCCTCATACAGTGTGATCGGCAAATCGAGGCGCAGATCGCCGCCATCGACCTTGAAGAAGGGATGCGGCGCGATGTTGACCGTGATCAGCACGTCGCCCGGCTTGTGGCCTTGCGCGGTCTCGCCCTGGCCCCGCAGCCGGATCTGCTGGCCCTCGGTAACGCCGGCCGGGATCTTGACGTTGAGCTCCTTGCCGGTCGGCAGGCGCACGCGCTTCTCGGCGCCGTTGACGGCGTCCTCGAGGGAAACGGTGAGCGCGGCATTGATGTCGAGATCGACGCCGAAGGCAAGCCACGCTTCCA
>JAKFVP010000217.1 GCA_021732175.1 Bradyrhizobium sp. | reverse complement strand
AGGGGGACGGGAATTCCCGTCCCCCCAGCGCGTTGGTCAGCGCGGCGATCACGGCAGCGCCGGCCATGTTGACCGCCTTGTAGCGCTGCGCGGCAATCGCCTTGGTCGACTCGACGATATCGGCAACGCCGATCGTCCAGTCGTCGGGCAGCGGCACGTAGAGTTTCGGGTCCATCAGGCGCGAAAAGCCCCGAAAGACCGGAATGCGGCCGTAGAATGCGTCCGTTGCGCCGGCGGTGTTCATCTTGACCCCGAATTGTCCCGTTCGCCGCTGGTGTAGCAGATACGGGCGAGGCTGTATCCGGGTTCGCAGGTGGCTAGAGCTTCAGCCCGCGGAGCACAAGTTGATTGAGCCTCGTCGCGAACGCCGCCGGATCTTCCGGCAGCTCGCCGTCGAGGATCTGGGCCTGCTCCAGCAGCAGGAAGGAGATATCCTTTGCCGCATCCTTGGCCTCCGCAATCGCTGCGACCAGCGGATGTCTGAGGTTGATCTCGAGGATCGGCTTCTTCACCGCGCCCTTGTCATGCTGCGCTAGCAGCCGCTCCAGCGCGCGGTCGCGCGCCTCGCCCGAGGCGACGAGGCAGGACGCGCTCGAGGTCAGCCGCTGCGAGGCACGGACGTCGGCGACGCGATCGCCCAGCGCCTCCTTGACGACGGCAATCGTCATGCCTTCGTCCACTGCGGCTTCGTCTTTCTTCTCGTCCACCTTTTCTTCGGTAAGCGGGATCAGGCTGAAATCGATGTCGCCCTGGCTCAGCGACTTCAGCGGCTTGCCGCCGAAATCGATCGGCGCGGACGTCCAGAACGCGTCCACGGGATCGGTGAGCAGCAACACCTCGATGCCGCGCGCCTTCGCCGATTCCAGCTTGGGGTTGGACTTCAACCGCTCGATGCTGTCGCCGACGAGATAGTAGATCTCGGTCTGGTTCGGCTTGATGTCCTCGACATATTGCTTGAGCGAGCGCTTCTCACCCGAGGTGGTGGTGAAGCGGGACAGCGCCAGCAGCTTTTCGCGGCGCTCGAAATCTTCCCAGATGCCTTCCTTGATGACCGCGCCGAACGCATCCCAGATCTTGGTGAACGCTTCGGGTTCTTTTTCTCCAAGATTTTCCAGTTCGCCGATCACGCGGCCGGTCACCGCTTTCCGTATTTGGCCCAGCTGCGGATTGTTCTGCAGCATCTCGCGCGAGATGTTCAGCGGCAGATCCTCGCTGTCGATCACGCCGCGGATGAAGCGCAGATAGGCCGGCAGCAGATCGGCATCGTCGGCGATGAAGACGCGGCGGACGTAGAGCTTCACCTTGCCTTTGCGCGCCTGGTCGAACAGGTCGAACGGCTTCGTCGATGGCGCGAACAGCAGCACGGCGTAGGATTGCCGGCCCTCGGCGCGGTAGTGCAGCGTCATCGCCGGCTCGTCGAAAGCGCCCGCGATCGAGCGATAGGCCTCCTTGTAGTCCTCATCGGACAATTCGGACTTCGATCGCTGCCAGAGCGCGCTCGCCGAATTGATCTGCCGCGGCTCGCCTTCCTCCGGCACCAGGAAGATCGGGAACTGGATGTTGTCGGAATAGGCGCGGACGATGCGCTCGATCTCGTAGGTCTCGAGATATTTCTCCGCATCCTTCTTCAGATGGAGCACGATCTCCGTCCCGCGGGCGACACGCTTGGCGGCGTCCTCGTCGGCGGGCGCAATCTCAAACCCGCTGCCGCCGGAGGACGACCAGACCCAGACCTGATCCGACCCGGCATGGCGGCTGGTGACGACGATGCGCTCGGCCACCATGAAGGCGGCATAGAAGCCGACGCCGAACTGGCCGATCAGATTGGCGCCGTCCTTGGCCTCGCTGAGGCGGGCGACAAAGGACTTCGTGCCCGATCGTGCGATGGTGCCGAGATTGTCGATCAGCTCCTGGCGGTCCATGCCGATGCCGCTGTCAACGACGGCAAGCGTCTTCGCCTTCTTGTCCGGCACGATCCTGATTTCCGGCGGCGCGCCGTCGGCGATCAAATCGGGCCTCGCAATCGCCTCGTAGCGCAGCTTGTCGCAGGCATCCGATGCGTTGGAGATCAGCTCGCGCAGGAAAATGTCGGTTTCCGAATAGACCGAGTGCACCATCAGGTGCAGGAGTTCGGCGACTTCGGCCTGGAACGGCTGGGATTCGGGGGCGGTGGTGGTGGTCATGCGGGCTCAATCGAAACGAAGCTGTTGGGAAAGCCCTGATATAGCGACGCAATTGGGGGTGGCAAGATCGGACTTGCCACCCCTCATCCCGGACCGCACGTCGTAGTCCCCGGCGGGGCTACGGAGGCGGGCTCAAGAACTGGCCGATCTCCGCGATAGAACGGGATGGCAGGAATTCCTCCGGCGCACAGATATCCATCGCATCGCCGGGCTTGAGCGCCGAGGTATCGCGTTTCTTGGTTTCTCCGCCGCCGGCCACCCAGGCGCTCTCCCAGAGCACCGCGAGCAAGTGAGTACCGTCCTGCATGGCTTCGATCGTACCGTCGCCAAACTGATCCCAAAAGGCTTCTGCAGGATCCTCGCCGTCCTTCTTGGCCTTGAGAAAGGCGTTCAGCAACTGCTTTGGCGGCAGCGCCTTGAACGTCTTGCGCATCAGGTCGATGGTGGCCTTGGCCGCGTCGAACCCGGTCGCGATCAGTTCCTTCTTTTTCACCTGCGGAGATTTGTCCAGGCCCTCGAGGATGTCGTCGCGATGCGTGTTCACCATGTCGTCTTCGTAGGCGGCGTGCAGGCCCTGGCCGAGTGCAATATGCTTGACCGAGGTCGTGCCGTCCCTGTGATGGACGATGTGCTCTTTCGACTGGGTCGGATCGCCGTCATGCAGGAAGGAAATATGCAGCGGCTGGCAGGAATCCCCGATGTAATGCGTCAGCACGCCCGCCGCACACACGAATTCCGACATCTCGTCGTCACGGACGAACGCGACCATCTGATCGAATATCTGCCAGACCCGGAACGGCAGCAAGCCGCGATGCTTCATCTGGATCGGGCCGCCATCGAGCAGATCCCCGACGCTCTCATAGAACTCGTTCCACACCTTGGGATCGATGTTGGCCGGATCCTCGCACAATTTGAGCAGGTCCATGCCGTCAGAGTCGCGCTTCTGGTCCATGTCGGCGAAATGGTTTGGACCCTCCCAGAAGCGGGAATGTCCCTGGCTGCCGTGCTTCCAGAAGAAGTCCGGCACGTCGGCCATCGGAAGCGCCTCCAGCTTGCCCATGCCCTTGAAGTCGGAGGTGAGGATGGTCTGATCGTTGTGGCTGACGATCTTCGCGTTGTTCTGCATCAGCTTCTTCAGCGTCGGCACCGCATCGGACAGACAGCCCGCGACCCTGCTCGCAATCGAGAAGTGGCCTACCGCGCCCCACGTGTCCGGCTGATCGAGATTCCAGTCGCGCACGACGTCGACATCGAGCCGATCGCAAATCGTGCTGAGGCAGGTCGCCAGCGCATACGCGCGCGGCTGCCTGCTCAAACCGGAGTACAGCCGGTTGGCGCCCCATTGCATGGCGAGCGGCCGGAGCTGATCAGTGTTCCGGGACGTATCGACGCAATGAGCCGCATCATCGTCGCGGGTCGGTTCGAGCAGCCACAGCGTACCGGAATCGCCCGGCCGGGTGATGAACTCGGGCGGCACAGGATCATCCTTGCCGGGCGTGCGCGGGCCGATGAAGAAGTCGGACACATACTCAAACCCGCCCTTGGATTTGTAGCGGTAGAACAACGCCTGAATCTCTCCATACATCCAGTAACTGGACGCTCCGTAGCCGCGGACCTGGCGGCCAAGCAGCGACATCGGGAAGTTCGCCGACGACAGGTCGACCATTGGCCCCATGATCGAGCCATCCTGCAGTTTTGCCGTCCAGTCGTTGATGTCGCTGACATCGATCAAGCCGGCGTCCATGTTGATGTAAATCGACTTGCCCGGCCATGTCGGATAGATCTCGGGGAAGGCGACGCGGGTCGCCTGCCGCGCGGCCGACACGCCGATCGGCGTCGGGCGCCCGCCAAGTTCGGAAGACAACTCCTCACCCGGCTCTCCGGTGACATGCCGATTGGTCAGCGCATAGGCCTTGTGGCCGTCGGTCACGATGCATGCGACGGTCGCCACATGCTCGCGCTCCTGAACCTCGATGAAGACCGGATGACCGCTGCCGATGTTGTTGAGCGGGCGCCGCACCTCCGCGGGTGTCGCCGGACTCACCGGATCCCGTGGGGCCTCGATGACGCAGACTGGCACGCGTCGGCCGTCCGGCAAATAAAGCGTGCTCGGAACCAGATGGTCAGGACGCTTCGAAAATTCGCTCGCCGGGATCCATTCGTCGACGAAAACCAGGATCGCCGGCCAGGAATAGCTCCGCACCTCGGAGTTGGTCAGCGTGCGCGGCCCCGTGCCCTTCACCGGAGGCTTTACACCCGGCGGGGTGTCTTCGCTGCGGATGCGATAGTAGCCGATCGCGGTCGCCACCACCTTCGGATGGCGCATCAGATGGACATGGTACAGATCGCGCGCATCCAGCAGGTCGCGCAGGGATAGCTCGTCGAATTCGGAACGAGCCGGGCTGTGCGCATATCCGATGCGGGGTGAGACGGGCTTGCGGCTGACAGGTTTCGGCGTCTTTGCGTCCATGACATTCCCCCAATGGGTTGGCGGGACGGCGAGCATCATCTCGGAGATAAATTGCCGCTTCCCGCGATCGGGCTCGATCTAGCCAGGCGTTTATCATTCCAGAATTGCAACTTGATAGGAGACGACCATATCAGGGCAGTCCGATCTCAACTGTGTGACAGTTCACAAAATTTGGTGAGGTCCGGCCGGGAATTGGAAACTCTGGAAATTGGCCGTTGATCGCCGCGAGATAGCGCCGGACGGACGCTTCGAACGCCGCCTTGCCGCGGCTCTCGATGTTGCGGCCCCACCACGCCCCGTAGATGCGCTCAAACGCCAACGGCTCGACTGCCCGCCAGACGCCGCGCACGGCGCTCGCGTTCAGCGGAATGAGATTCGGGAAGCTGTACATGAAACTAAGCCAGCGGCGGTCCATCGTCACCATCGCGATATCGCCGGTGAACAGGGCGCCGCGGCCTTCCGCCCCTGCCCGCCAATGCAGGATGGTGCCTCCGGCGAAATGTCCGCCGGCCCGGACAAGCACGATGTCATCCGAAATGCGTTGGCGATCGCCGGACCATGTCACGATCGAAGGGTGCGGCCTTGTGATCCACTGCCGGTCATCGCCGTGCAGATGGATGGGCACACCGCCGAAGGCCTCGCTCCAGTCGGCGATGGCGCCGTAGAAATGGGGATGCGACACCGCAATCGCCTTCAAGCCGCCGAGCGACCTGACCCGCGCGACAGCTTCCCGCGTGACCATCGGCACGCAATCCCAAAGCACGCAGCCGTTGGCCTCGGGGATCAACAGCGCACGTTGGCCGATGGCAAAGCCCGGCTCGACGGCAAAACCGGTCAGGCCGAGGTCGTCGCGCCAGGCGAGTTTATGACTCGCATCAAACTGTTCGCGCGAGAGCCACGTCTGCCCTTTCCAGTTGACGAATTGCCGCTCGTCTTCGCAGATCGGACAGGACTCCGGCGGCGCGGCGCTGTCAGGAAATTGCGCGCCGCATTGTTCGCAGGACCATAGAGGCATGAGGAGGCTCCATCAGGCGAGCCTCTTCTATCACGGCAACGAAGCGCCCTTGAGCGGCCATACCGCACCCCAGCCTTGCAGCTCAGGCGACCTTCATGAAATCAGGCGGGCGGCGCTCGGCGAAGGCGGTGAAGGCTTCGCGGGCTTCGGCGGTCTTGAGCCGCTCGGCAAAGCACTGGCTTTCTGCGCCGATCTGCGCCGTCAGCACCGCAGCATCGCGCATCAGCCGCTTGGTCGCGGCGAGCGAGCCGGCCGGCAACTTGGCCAGCCGCGCGGCAACGCCGGCGGCCTCCGTATGCAACCGATCGAGCGGCACCACGCGGTTGGCGATACCGAGATCCTTGGCGGTGTTCGCATCCATGGCGTCGCCAAGCGTGAACATCTCATAGGCACGCGCGTGGCCGATGCGCAGCGGCATCAGCAGCGTCGATGCCGCTTCCGGCACCAGCGCGAGATTGACGAACGGCGTCGACAACAGCGCATTCTCGGCCAGCACGACGAAGTCGCAATGCAGCAGCATGGTGGTGCCGACGCCGACGGCGCGGCCCTGCACGGCAGCGACCAGCGGCCGGGTGGATTGCGCCAGCGCCCTGATGAAGCGCGAGACATGCCGCTCACCCTGGACTGCGCCGGCCGCGATCGCCGCGAACTCACCGACGTCATTGCCCGAGGTGAACATGTCGCCCTCGCCGCGCAGCACGATGACGCGCGCCGCAGGATCGGTTTCGGCCGCAATCAGCGCATCTGCCAGCACGCCATACATGGCGTTGGTCAGCGCGTTCTTCTTGTCAGGCCGTGCGAAGGTCAGCGTGAAGATGCCGTCCTTGCGCTCAGTCTTGATATGCTCGGTCATTCGTTCTCTCCTTTGGGAAATTTCTTCTGCACGCTGGCGAGCCAGCGCGAGACGATGTCGATTTCGGCGTCGCTGAAGCCTTCCATGAGCTGCGCATTGAGCTCCGCAGCACCGGCTTTTGCGCGCGCCAGTGCCCGCCGGCCCGGCGCCGTCAGCCAGAGCCGCCAGGCGCGGCCGTCATCCGGATCGGCGCGCTTGACGATCAACCCGGCCTCGACCGTCCGCTCCACCAGTCCGCTGATGCCGGGCATGCCGAGGTCGAGCGCGGCGCCCGCCTCGCCGAGCAACGCACCATCGCGCCGTCCCAGCACGAACAACAACCCCGCCTGCGTCGCGGTGACGCCTTTCGGCGCCTGTGTCGCGACAAAGCGTTGCACGCGGCGGTGCGCCACGTTGAGCAGGAAGATCAGCCGGCGGTCCATTCTGCGCCAATGCAATTTAGTTCGCGTGCGAAGTATCTACACCAGCGGCACCAACTTGTCACGCACCAGTGCGCCAACTTTCGAAATTTCAATCACAAGTAAACATCATGATATATCTTCAATTCAAGAGCGATTATGCCCGCGTCGGAGGATCGAAATTCGGCGAAATTTCCGATCAATAATTCGTAAAAAACCCCCTAAAAAATCACGATAATTTCACGGCAGGCCTAGCACGCTCGACCTCCAATCCGGGGCGAGAAATCTGTGATGGCGACGCGCAATGCCGATACGACTTCTCTGACGGCTCGCGAGATCGAGCAAGCGCCCCGCTGCCCCGTCGGCGGCGCGTCGGCCGGTTTTCGTCACTTCCTCGGCACGCCCGGCGCTTCCCAGCGTTTTCGCGCTTTCGGCATCGATCCGCTGCAGCATCCGGCGCATGTCGCCAACATCCGCACACTGATGCACCGCCTGTCGCGGCGGATGGATGCGGAGATCGCATGGCCTGCGCCTGAGGATGCATCGCGGCTGCGCTGGGAAAATCCGGCGATTCCCTCGGGCTACACCTACCTGCTGCAATTCGTCGCGCATGATCTGGTGCTGTCGGCCATTCCGCTTTCCGTCGCGGGACGGCTGGGCGCAGGCACGAGCAATGCGCGCCGCACGCCACTGCGGCTCGAAACCCTCTACGGCAGCGGACCGGTCGGCTCGCCCCACCTCTACGCGCTCGACGCCGCGAACGACGATCGCCGCACCAAGCTGCGCCTCGGGCGCATGCGCTGGAAGGAGACGCCGCGCACGGCCGGCTGTCCGTTCCGCGATATCGCGCGGGCCGAGGCCCAGAACGTCACCGGCGTTGACCGCAGCATCCCGGGCCAGCGTCCGGCATTGACCGAAGCGCTCGTCGCCGATGCCCGCAACGACGACCATGCCATCATCTCGCAGCTCACCGCGATGTTCGCCTTGCTGCACAACGGCCTCGTCGACCTGGTCCGCCGCGGCGAGCCCGTCAGCCACGCCAGCGCGCGCTTCGGCGCCGCCTACCGGCGCTTCCTGTGCGCGCGCGATGCGCTGACGTCGATTTACCAGACCATCCTGCGCAAGGACGCGATGCGGCGGGTGCTGCATCCGGCGATCTATGCGGCCTATTCCGGCAGCAATCCGCGCTTCATGGATCCGCCCGCCGCCGGCGAGTGGCAGATCCCCTTCGAATTCTCGCACGGCGCGTTCCGCTTCGGCCACGCCATGGTGCGCCCGGAATATCGCATCAACGATCAGTCCGAGCACGACCTCAACAACACGCTGGAGAAGAACTCGATCGTCGAGCCCGTCAACATGCCGCTCGACGATCGAGTT
>JAKFVP010000303.1 GCA_021732175.1 Bradyrhizobium sp. | reverse complement strand
CTACTCCCGGCTGCAGGGGCCCCGCGCGCCTGTGTCGCGTGCGGGCGGCGGAATGCTGCGAATTCGCCAAAAGTTGGAGCTCAAATTGCCGCAAATCCCGCGAAAACTCGATTTTGTGCGGCAATAAGGGGCGATTTTGCCGAAAAGCGCGTCACCATTTGCGCTACCAAGCCGGCAATAACCCGCGTATCCTGTGCCTTGCGAGCCTGCCGGTGAGTGCGGGGACTGGGGGTTCGCTTTATTTTGTCGATTCCGCGGAGACGACGTGAATGCCTAAAGGTACGGTCAAGTGGTTCAATCCAACCAAGGGGTATGGATTCATCCAGCCCGCTACGGGCGGCAAGGACATTTTTGTTCACATTTCGGCGGTTCAAAAAGCCGGACTGACGAGCCTCAACGAAGGTCAGACGGTCGAATACGAAGAGGTCGCCAATCGCGGCAAGACCTCCGCCGAAAACCTGAAAGTCTAGGCGGTTTCGACGACGCGGCGCGGCGAGTCCAAAGCTTGCCGTTCAGCCCAACCTGACTGAGCCAGTGCGACCGGGGGATTTTCTGCCACCGGCCGCCTAGTCCTCCGTCACCCACTTCGCAACGGTCATGACATCCGGCGGCTGCAGGTAGCCGCGCGGCCAGAGGTCTACGACCCATTCCACCTTGGTAGCGCGGTCCACCAGCACGGCGGTGTTGTGCGGCGTCTGCAGCACCAGCGCATTGCCGCGATATTTGGGATCGCCGACGCTGTGGAATTTCAACAGTCCCCATTGCTGCAGCACCAGCAGCAGGCTCGTCGTGTTGCGGGTGGTGTCCCAGCAATCGTAGTTATGCGCGTCGTCGCGGAAGCGGAAATCCGCCTTCGCCACCCGCTTGTTGGTGCCGAGGATCGGCCCCATGCGGCGATCGAACCAGACCACCACCTTCTGAACTGCCGCGCGCTCGGCCGCAGCATTGGCGCGGCCGGAGGCCATGATCGCGGCCAGCGCCGCGCGATCGCCGGCGCCGAAATCGAGGGTGTAGCGGCGGCGGCAGACAAAGCCGTAGCAGACGGTCATCTGGGTTGCCGAGGGCGGATAGATCGAGACGCTGGAATAGAGATCGGCGACCGCCCGGCTCATGTCGACGGGCCCGGCGAGGCCGGGCGATGCGACGGCGCTCGCGGCCATCGCGAGCGCAAGCAACAATGACCGCCGCCAGCAGCACAGACGCTTCGTGTGCATGAAGTTTCTCATGGCCCCGCGCGAACCCGTGGCAGGATTAGCCCAATCGCCATTGGCTGCCAACGCGGAACCGATCCGCGGGCCGGCTTTTCCGACCGGGAATTCTACGGTGAGGCATAGGAGCCTCACCGCCCGGGCTGCATCGCGCCCGCACCCGTTTGTCCGCCCTGCATCATCGCCATCATGCCCATGTGCGGCGCAAGCAGTTCATCAGCCGCCTTCTTCTGCTCGTCGGACAGGGCGCCGAAAAGGTTCGCCAAAGCCGCCTTGATCGCACGGGTGCCTTCGAGACGCGCGGCCAGCCATTTCTCCTGCAGGCCGAAGCGTTCGACCAGGCCCTGCTGCGATGCGCCGGCCATCGCTGCACGCACTTCGCCAAGGCTCCGGGCGTTGGCACGCAAAGCATCTGCGAAGGCATTCCACGCGGCATTCTGGGCATCCGTGATCTTGAGCTCAGTTCGCAGGAATGCGATCCGGCCTTCGACGCGGTCGATCGTGGCCATGCCCATACCGCCGCCGCCGGGCCGCATCATTCCCGTTATCTGCATCATGTCCATCATGGGCATCTTGCCGCCCATGTTCTTCATCATTCCGCCACCCATCATGCCGCCCATTCCGGACTGGCCCTTCGACGGCGCGGACTGCTGGCCCGCCGGCGCATCTTTTTGGCCATGATCATGCTCGGACGATTGGGCGAATGACGGCAAAGTGGCGGTTGCGAGCAGCAGCGCCGCCAGGGTCAGACGTTTCATGGGGAAGTCTCCTCAATCGGGACTCCAACACATTGCCGGTTTCGCCTTCAGAGGCACTTGAGGCAAATCAACCGCCGACCGGCAGCGGCGCGTCGCGCTTGACCTCTTCCATCACGGCATAGGTGCGCGTTTCCTTGACGCCGGGCAGCGCCAGCAGCCGCTCGCCGAGGAACTTCCGGTAGGCCGTCATGTCGGGCAGGCGCACCTTCACGAGATAATCGAAACCGCCGGCCACCATGTGGCACTCCAGCACTTCCGGCGCGTTCTGCACGGCGCGGGCGAACTTCTCGAATACGTCTGACGTGGTCTTGTCGAGCAGCACCTCGACGAAAACGAGCAGGCCCAGGCCTAGGCGATGAGGATTAAGCCGCGCGCCATAGCCCTCGACGAAACCTTCGCGCTGCAGGCGCTTCAGCCGCTCGCCGATCGAGGTCGGCGACAGCCCGATGCGCTCGGCCAGCTCGACATTGGCGATGCGGCCATCCCCTTGAAGAATAGAGAGGATTCTGCGGTCGATCTTGTCTATGTCTGCCATTTATCCGGCTGAAATGCTTTTTCTCTTCATTATCTAAGGCAAAAATCCGAAACTGTCTATATAATTACGGCAGCATTGGCCTTATCTCGACACACCCACTGAGGAAACGCCATGTCGCCGGATTCATCACCGCTCCCGCCCTTCAGCGCGCCCTATGCGCCCGACGATGCCGCCATCGCCGGGCGGCTGCTCGGCGCGGCAAAGCTCGGCGAGGAGCAGGAAGCGCGGCTCGACCGGACGGCGCGGCGGCTGATCGAGGCGATCCGCGCCAATGACGATCCGCTTGGCGGGGTCGAGGACATGCTGCGCGAGTTCGCGCTCTCCACCAAGGAGGGGCTCGCGCTGATGGTGCTGGCGGAGGCGCTGCTGCGCGTGCCGGATGCGCGCACGGCCGACGCGTTCATCGAAGACAAGCTGGCGCAGGGCGACTTCGTCCATCACGAGACCAAGTCCACCGCCTTCCTGGTCAACGCATCGGCCTGGGCCCTCGGCGTATCGGCCCGGGTGATCCAGCCCGGCGAGACGCCGCAGGGCACGCTCGGCCGCCTCACCAAGCGCCTTGGCGCGCCCGCCGTGCGCGCCGCCACGCGGCAGGCAATGCGGCTGATGGGCAGCCATTTCGTGTTAGGGGAGACCATCGAGGCGGCGCTGGAGCGGGCGCGGCCGCAGTCCGCGCACCATCAGCGCTATTCCTTCGACATGCTCGGCGAAGGCGCCCGCACCGCGCAGGACGCTGCGCGCTATTTCGAAGCCTATGCGCGCGCCATCGAGGCGATCGGCCATGCGGCGGGGACAAATCCCCTGCCCGACCGGCCCGGCATTTCCGTAAAGCTGTCGGCGCTGCATCCGCGCTTCGAGGCGGTGTCGCGCGCGCGGGTGATGAAGGAGCTGGTGCCGCTTCTGATCGATCTCGCCCGCCGCGCCCAGGCGTTCGATCTGAACTTCACGGTCGATGCCGAGGAAGCCGACCGGCTGGAATTGTCGCTCGACGTGATTGCCGCCGCCTTTGCCGAGCCCTCGCTCACCGGCTGGAACGGCTTTGGCCTCGCGATCCAGGCGTATCAGAAGCGCGCGGGCGACCTGATCGACTATGTCAACAAACTCGCGCACCGGCGCGACCGGCGCATGATGCTGCGGCTGGTGAAGGGTGCCTATTGGGACACCGAGATCAAGCGCGCGCAGGAGCGCGGGCTCGACGGCTATCCCGTGTTCACCCGCAAGGCGATGACGGATCTCAACTACATTGCCTGTGCGCAGAAGCTGCTGGCGTTGCGGCCGCGGATATTTCCGCAATTTGCCACCCACAATGCGCTGACGGTCGCTACCATTCTGGAGCTCGCCGGCGACAGCGGCGGCTTCGAATTCCAGCGGCTGCACGGCATGGGCGAGGCGCTGTATGCGCAGCTCGGCGCAGACTGCCCTGATATCGCCTGTCGCACCTATGCGCCGGTGGGCAGCCATCGCGATCTTCTCGCCTATCTGGTGCGGCGCCTGCTGGAGAATGGCGCCAACTCCTCGTTCGTGGCGCAGGCGGCCGACAACCATGTGGCTGTTGACACGCTGCTGCGACGGCCCGCCGAACTCATCGGCGTGGCAATCCACGCCTCGCATGCCGACATTCCGCTGCCGGCCGACCTCTATCAGCCGTCCCGCAAGAACTCCGATGGAATCGAGTTCGGCGAGCGCGCCGCGCTGGACAGGCTCGTCAACGATATCGCCGCGGCGCGCACGCCGGCAAGCAAGGTGACGATGGCAACGCCCGCGCAGGCTGAAGAAGCGGTTGCGGCTGCCCGTAGGGGATTTTCGGCATGGAGCGGAACGACCGCCGCGCAGCGGGCTGACATGCTGGAGCGTGCCGCCGATCTGCTGGAGCGCCGCAAGGCGCGGTTCATCGCGCTGCTGCAGTCCGAAGGCGGCAAGACACTCGACGATTGCGTTTCCGAGGTGCGCGAGGCCGTCGACTTCTGCCGCTATTACGCGGCGCAGGGACGCAAACTCTTTGGCCGCGGCGAGGCGATGCCCGGCCCCACCGGCGAAAGCAATGTGCTGCGCCTGCGCGGCCGCGGCGTCTTTGTTGCCATCTCGCCCTGGAATTTTCCGCTCGCAATCTTCCTCGGACAGGTGACGGCAGCGCTGATGGCGGGCAATGCCGTGGTGGCGAAGCCCGCCGAGCAGACGCCGCGCATTGCAGCCGAAGCGATCAAACTGCTGCATGAAGCCGGCGTGCCGGAGTCTGCGCTGCATCTGGTGCAGGGCGCGGGCGAAACCGGCGCCGCGCTGGTCGCCCATCCCGCCATTGCCGGCGTCGTCTTCACCGGTTCGACCGAGGTCGCGCGCGCGATCAACCGCACGCTTGCCGCCAAGGATGGGCCGATCGTACCGTTGATCGCGGAGACCGGCGGCATCAACGCCATGATCGTCGATGCGACCGCGCTGCCCGAGCAGGTCGCCGACGACGTCGTGACCTCGGCGTTCCGCTCCGCCGGCCAGCGCTGCTCGGCGCTGCGGCTGGCGTTTTTGCAGGACGACGTCGCCGACCGCATGATCGAGATGATCGCGGGCGCCGCACGCGAGCTCCGGCTTGGTGACCCCGCCAACCCCGCAACCCATGTCGGGCCGGTGATCGATGCCGAGGCCAAGCAGAAGCTGGATGCGCATATCGCGCGGATGAAGAAGGAAGCGCGCGTGCATTTTGCGGGACAGGCGCCGCAAGGCAATTTCGTCGCGCCGCACATCTTTGAACTCGCCGACGCCGGCCAGCTCACGGAAGAAGTGTTCGGCCCGATCCTGCATGTGGTGCGCTACCGCGCTGAAGCGCTCGACAGCGTGCTGGCGGCAATCGAGCGTAGCGGCTATGGCCTGACGCTCGGCATCCATTCGCGCATCGACGATACCGTTGACGACATCGTGGCGCGGCTGCAGGTTGGCAACATCTATGTCAACCGCAACATGATCGGCGCCGTGGTCGGCGTGCAGCCGTTCGGCGGGTCCGGACTGTCAGGCACCGGGCCGAAGGCCGGCGGGCCGCATTACCTGGCGCGCTTCGCCACCGAGCAGACCGTGACCGTCAACACGGCTGCGGCCGGCGGCAATGCCGCGCTGCTGGCGGGCGCGGAATAGTCCGCGCCGCGGGAACAACGGCCCGCAGATGCATCGCCCCATGCCGCAGCGGGCGTTGCATAGCTCCCCCAACATGGTTCAAATGGCCGCCAAACCTCTGGGGCCAGAAGCGGTATTTCCGCCAACAAGACCACGCGCGACGGGAGCGACGCCACCATGGAAGAAAAAGGCATTTTCGACGGACTGAAGGTGCTGGACTGCGCGAGCTTCATCGCTGCACCAGCGGCCGCCACCGTGCTGTCGGATTTCGGCGCCGACGTCATCAAGATCGAGCCGCCGGGCCAGGGCGATCCCTATCGCAATCTGCCCAACCTGCCGGGCTATCCGCACAGCGAGCATAATTTCGCGTGGATGCTGGAGGCGCGCAACAAGAAGAGCATCGCACTCGATCTCTCCAAGCCCGAAGGACAGGCGGTGCTGCACAAGCTGGCCGCCGAGGCCGATGTCTTCATCACCAACATGCCGCCGCAGGTGCGCCAGAAGCTCGGCATCACCTATGAGCACTTGGCGCCGACCAACGAGCGGCTGATCTATGCTTCCTTCACGGGCTATGGCGAGAAGGGCGAAGAGGCCAACAAACCCGGCTTCGACAGCAATGCCTATTGGGCGCGTTCCGGCCTGATGGACCTCGTGCGCGCCGACGAGCACACGACGCCCGCGCGTTCCGTCGCCGGTATGGGCGACCATCCCTGCGCCATGGCGTTTTACGGCGCGATCGTCACCGCGCTCTACAAGCGCGAGCGCACCGGCAAGGGCTCGCATGTCGCCTCCAATCTGATGGCGAACGGCGTGTGGGCAGCCTCCGTGCTGGCGCAGGCGAAACTCGTCGGCGCGAAATTCCTGCCGCGGCGAACGCGCGAAAACGCGCTCAATGCGGTCACCAATCACTATCAGTGCAAGGACGAGCGCTGGCTGATCCTGTCGCTGCTGAACGAGGACCGGCAGTGGCCGACCCTTGCCAAATGCCTGGGTCGCGAGGATCTGGTCAGCGATCCGCGCTTCGAGCACAAGAAGGATCGCCACGCCAATTCGCTGGCGCTGGTGAAGATTTTCGACGAGGTGTTTGCGACCAAGCCGCTGGCGGAGTGGCGCAAGATCCTCGACGGCAACGGCCTCGTTTTCGGCGTCGTCGGCATTCTCGACGACATCCCGCACGACAAGCAGATGATCGAGAACGAGGTGCTGGTGCCGTTCGAGAACGACACCATGCTGACCATCTCCAGCCCGATCTGGGTCGATGGCGCCAAGAAGGTGCGGCCGCGCAAGCCGCCCGGCATCGGCGAGCACAGCGACGAAATCCTGCGCAACGCCGGCTATGACGAGGCCGCGATCAGGAAGCTGCGCGCATCCGGAGCGGTGGCGTAGCGGTCATGCCGAAGTACCGCCTGCATTACTTCCCGGAGTCCGGGAATAGCTACAAGCTCGCGCTGATGCTGACGCTGTGCGGCGAGACGTTCGAAGGCGTATGGACCGATTTCGCCGGTGGCGCGACGCGCACCGCGGAATGGCGGCGCGACGTCAATCCGATGGGTGAAATCCCGGTGCTGGAGATCGACGGCAAGCGATACACGCAAACCGCGCCGCTGCTGCTGAAGCTGTCCGAGCAGTATGGCCGCTTCGGCGGTCAAAGCGAGGACGAAAAGTTCGAGCTGCTGCGCTGGCTGTTCTGGGACAACCACAAGCTCACCGGCTACATGGCGACCTATCGCTTCATGCGCACGTTCACCTCGTCGCCGGACGAACACGTGCTGAAACATTTCCGCCGCCGGCTGGACGATTTCCTCTCCATCCTCGAAACGCACCTGAAGACGAATGCATTCGCCATCGGGCCGCGGCCGACAGTCGCCGATATCTCGATGATGGCTTATCTGCACTATCCCGCCGACGAGCACGGCTTTGAGTTCGCGGCGAGCCATCCGGCCATCGCAGCCTGGCTCGGCCGCATGGCGCAGCTGCCGGGGTGGAAACCGGCCTACGATCTGCTGCCGGGCAAGCGGATGACGCACTACGCGAAATGAGCATTCGAACTGACGAAGCGCGGGTGGTCCAGTCACATCCCCCCCTTGCGGGGAAGGTCGGATCGCATCGTCAGATACGATCCGGGAGAGGGGTAACCACAGAGGCAGTCTTTCTGTGGTTACCCCTCTCCCCAACCCTCTCCCGCAAGGGGAGAGGGAGTACTCGCACCGCGGCTTCCCTTACGAGGTAAGCTCAAAGCGCTCAGCGGTGCGTCCACGCCCAGACGATTGCGACGACGATCGCGGCGATGACGAGGGTAATGAAGATGGCCCAGCCGCTCACACGCACAGCACTGACGGCCTTGCGATGCTGCTCGTTCTGCGCGATCTCGCGGTTGCGCGCCCTCTCCTCGGCGTCGGGGGTGCTCATCGGCCGGTTCCCTGTCGTTGCTGGCCATTGTAGCATCAATGATGACTGCTGATCCGCCACATCAGACGTAATTGACAGGCGGCTAACCGACTTTTTCATCCAGCTTGCGCAAGGCATCCAGCGAGTAGCCGGCGATCTGCTTGTAGCCGTCGGAGAGCGCGCGCAGTTCCTCGCGGCTGATGACATCGTCGATGACGCGGAACGGCTTGTCCTTGCTGCGCAGGAACACCTCGCGCAGGATCGCATCCGGCGGATTGCTGCGGTTGGTGAGCACGATGCGCGTGGTGGCTTCCAGCCGCTGTCTTTCATAGGCCGCC
>JAKFVP010000462.1 GCA_021732175.1 Bradyrhizobium sp. | reverse complement strand
CTGTCGGCGCTCGCGTTCGCAGTGTTCTGCATCTCGACGGCGATCCTGTTTCATTGGCAGTTCGCCAGCCAGAACGAGTTGCTGCATTTCCAGAAGGATCTCGCGATCGCGGGCGGCTTCCTCGTTATGGCCTGCAGTGGGCCGGGAGGTTGGTCGCTCGATCGCGCCATCGCGCGCATCCGGCAGGGCTGATTTGCGGACTACTTGATCTGCGTCTCGGCCGCGATCAGCTCTTTGCCGTCGCCGCTCCTGATCGTCAGCCGGATGGGCTCGTCGAGCTTGGCATAGGCATGGCGTTCGAAACCCACACGGCCAGGAGCGCCGCGATCACACCAGCGCGCATCGCAAAGAAGCAGCGCCGCGCCTGCGCGGTCGCGCCCACCTAGCGCGCGTCCTGCAAGATCATCGCAGCCGCCTTCTCCGCGATCATCGCTGTCGGCGTGTTGGTATTGCCCGACGTGATCGTCGGCATGACAGAGGCGTCCGCGATCCGCAGCCCGCCCAGCCCGAAGAAACGCAGCCGCTCGTCGACAACGGCGGAGGGGTCGCTCGCCAGACCCATCTTGGCGGTGCCGACGGGATGGAAGATGGTAGTGCCGATGTCGCCGGCGGCTTTCGCCAGCGAGGCATCGTCGTCGCCGACGGTGGGGCCGGGGAGATATTCGCTGGGGCTGTATTTTTGCAGTACCGGCTGCTGCATCAGTTTTCGCGTGGTGCGGATCGCGTCTGCCGCGACGCGGCGGTCTTCGTCAGTCGCAAGATAATTCGGCGCGATCGACGGCGCCTCGTCGAGCTTTGCCGAGCGGATGCGCACGGTGCCGCGCGAAGTAGGCCGCAGATTGCAGGCGCTCACCGTGATTGCGGGAAAACGGTGCAGGGGATCGCCGAACTTGTCGAGCGACAGCGGCTGAACATGGAACTGGATGTTGGCGCGCTCGAACGCGGGGTCGGAGCGGGTGAAGATGCCGAGCTGCGATGGCGCCATCGTAAGCGGCCCGCGGCGGCGGAAGGCATAGTCGAGGCCCATCATCCCCCTGCGGAACAGCGACCAGTAGGTCTCGTTCAGGGTGCGCACGTTGGAAACTTTATATATCGCGCGCTGCTGCAGATGGTCCTGCAGGTTCCGTCCGACGCCCTGCTTGTCGAGGATGACGTCGATACCGAGCGGCGACAGCCAGTCGGCAGGGCCGATGCCGGAGCGGTGCAGCACCTGGATCGATCCGATCGAGCCGGCGGTGAGGATCACCTCGCCCCTGGTGCGCGCCTCGATCGTCTCGCCGTTCTGGATGAAGCGCACGCCGACCACGCGGCCGCCTTCGATCACGAGGCGATCGACCAGCACCTTGGTTTCCAGCCGCAGGTTGTGCCGCGACAGCGCGGGCTTCAAAAAGCCGCGCGCGGCGGACCAGCGCCGGCCGCGCTTCTGGTTGACGTGGAAATAGCTGATGCCTTCGTTGTCGCCGGTGTTGAAGTCGGGAATCTTCCTGATGCCCATCTCCGCGGCGGCATCGCCGACGGCATCGAGAATGGTCCAGGACAGTCGCGGCGCCTCGATGCGCCAGCCGCCGCCGGCGCCATGATGTTCGCTTTCGCCGAGAAAATGATCCTCGAGCCGCTTGAAGGCCGGCAGCACGTCGTCATAGCCCCAGCCGGAAAGGCCCAACTGCCGCCAGTGGTCGTAATCGGCGGCCTGTCCGCGCATCGAAATCATCGCGTTGATGGCGGAGCAGCCACCGATCACCTTGCCGCGGGGGTAGGCCAGCGAGCGGCCGTTCAGCCCGGGCTCGGCCTCGGTGCGGAACATCCAGTCCGAGCGGGGATTGCCGATCGCGAAGAGATAGCCGACGGGGATGTGAAACCAGATCCAGTTGTCGTTGCCGCCGGCTTCCAGCACCAGCACGCGTTTTCCGGGATCGGCCGACAGACGGTTGGCCATGATGCAACCGGCGGTGCCCGCACCGACAACGATATAGTCGAAATCGCCTTCAAGCCGTCGCATGCTTCCGCCCAACTCGTCATGCCCGGGCTTGACCCGGGCATCCACGTCTTTCCCGTCTAGTAGTAGCCATCGTCCGTACAACCCGGTGAGCGCGCACGTCTTGATCGCCGCTGCCCGCCAATGACCATCCGCGTCTTTCTTTGCCTATTAGTCAGACGTGGATGGCCGGGACAAGCCCGGCCATGACGCGTTTTTGGGTGAATTCTGCACTGCAGCGCGCCTTACGGGAATGTTGGGCGGACGCCGGTTGCCGTGCTAGACAAGACAAAACAGCTCAAAACGGACCCGAAACTGTCATGCCCATCGTGAACCGCGTCGCCGACCTGCAACCCGAGATCCAGGCTTGGCGCCGGGACATCCACCAGCACCCTGAACTGCTCTATGACGTGCACCGCACGGCGGCCTTCGTGGCCGATCGCCTCAGGGAATTCGGCTGCGCCGAGGTCGCAACCGGCATCGGCAAGACCGGTGTGGTCGGCGTCATCAAGGGCAAGAAGCCGGCCGGCAACGGCGATCTCAAGGTGATTGGCCTGCGCGCCGACATGGACGCGCTGCCGATCGAGGAAGAGACCAATCTTCCCTACGCTTCCAAGACGCCGGGCAAGATGCACGCCTGCGGCCATGACGGCCACACTGCGATGCTGCTGGGCGCGGCGCGCTATCTCGCCGAGACCCGCAATTTCGCCGGCACCGCGGTCGTGATCTTCCAGCCCGCCGAAGAGGGCGGCGCAGGTGCTGCGGCGATGATCAAGGACGGCCTGATGGATCGTTTCGGCATCGAGCAGGTCTATGGCATGCACAACGGCCCGGGCATTCCGGTCGGCCAGTTCGCAATCCGCACCGGCCCGATCATGGCGGCAACCGATGCGATCGACATCAAGATCGAGGGCCTCGGCGGCCACGCGGCGCGGCCGCACAAATGCATCGATTCCGTTCTCGTCGGCGCGCAGGTGATCGCGGGCCTGCAGTCGATCGTCTCGCGCACCGTCGATCCCCTGGAATCGGCGGTGATTTCGGTCTGTGAATTCCACGCCGGCAACGCCCGCAATGTGATCCCGCAGACCGCGGAGCTGCGCGGCACCATCCGCACCCTGACCGAGGAGGTGCGCAGCCTCGTCGAGCAGCGCGTGCGCGAGGTGGTGACGGGCGTGGCCCACATGACCGGCGCCAAGATCGACCTCGTCTATGAGCGCGGCTATCCGGTGACGGTGAACCATCCCACGCAGACGGAATTCGCAACGCGTACCGCGAGGGAAGTCGGCGGCGAGGGCGCGGTCGCCGACACGCCGCCGATGATGGGTGCGGAAGATTTCGCCTACATGCTGGAAGCGCGCCCCGGCGCCTTCATCTTCTGCGGCAACGGCAACAGCGCCGGACTTCACCACCCCGCCTACAATTTCAACGACGAGGCGATCGTCTACGGCACCTCCTACTGGATCAAGCTGGTGGAGAATTCGCTGGCGGCGTGAGGCAGTTGCCCACCCGCTGACCTCTCCACGTCATTGCGAGGAGCAGAGCGACGAAGCAATCCAGCTTCCTTCGTTGCAACGATGAAAGCTGGATTGCTTCGCTTCGCTCGCAATGACGGGTTAGGCAGTCTGCTCGTCTACCGGCTGAGCGGGTTGGTCAGCGCCGGTTGGTCGGCCGGGCGCTTCGGGAAATTCGGCTGTCCCCGCGCCGGCGGCTCCGCCGATGGCTTGGTCCTGACCTTCGGCTTGAACTCGCTGGCCTGCACCCCGGCAGCGCTGGGCTTGTTGCCGGGCTCGGCGCGCACGGCGCCATCGGCCGGCAGCTCGCTTTGAATCCGGTTTCTGGCCTTGTCCATCTGCGTCGGCGTACCCGTTGACGTCGTCGCCGGCTGCGTTCCTGCCTTGGCATCGGCGCCTCTGTTGATGGCGATCTGCTTGGCTCTGATGGCCTCGATCTCCTTGTCCTTCTGGCGGCTGTTCTCGAGCGTCTTGGCGCGTGTAGCGGCGATGGCCGCGTCTTCCCTGGCCCGCGCCGAGGCGGCGGCGGATGCCGGCGCGGCCGAGGTGGTGGTCGTAGTGGTCGCGGCCGGTTTCACCGATGCGGTCGTTGCGGGCTTGTTGTTGGTCGTCGTTGCGGGTTTGTTGGCGACATTGGTCGTCGAAGCCGGCTTGGTGTTCGTTGTCGTCGTGGTCGGCTTGGTGCTTGCCGTAGCCGCAGGTTTTGCCGGTGCCGTCGCCACGGGCCTGGCCGCCACCGTCGTTGCCGGCTTGCTCGGCGCTGGCGCAGTTCTCACTGCCGTCGTGGTCGCGGGCGCGCGAACCACGGGGGCCGGGGTCGGTGCAGCCCGAACCACCGGCGCTGGTGCAGCCCTAACGACCGGCGCGGGCGCGGGCCGTACCACTGGTGCCGGAGCTGGCGCGGCGCGGACGACCGGCGCGGGCGCAGGCGACGAACTCGTGGTTTTCTTGGTTTCGGCGAAAGCCTGTTGTGACAATGCAAGCGCTGCCAGCAGCACGCTGGCGCGTGCCATTCCCGTCCCTGATGTCATGACGTTCCCCCAAAGAAACTGGTGCAGAAAATCGAACGACGCTTAGCGCCGGATTATTCTTGGCAATTCTTTGCAAGTTACCCGTCAGCTATAGCCCGAAACGGCAGGGATTAGCAGCGTTATTCGCGGGATCGATACCGCAACGCACAAGGCCCGCACGATTCCCCGTCAATATCTGACCGTCGTGGTGATGCCGAACACGGCTGCATCGCCGATCCGCGTGAGGCCGCTCGGGTCGTTGGGATTGGGAATGCCGCCGGACGGGCGAAACACATATTGGAAGTAGGGCGCGAGCAGCCAGCCAGGCTTGATGTGCGCCTCATAGATCATCTCGATCAGCGTCTCGTTGCTGCGCACCGGCGTCGGCATGCCTTCGAAATATTGCACGTCGCGGTCGAGGCTTCTGGCCGCGCCGGAAATCCGCATGAACGCAGCCGCCACGCCGAAGCGGTCGACGGGACGGCCCGGGACGAGCCCGCTGACGCCGATGCCGCCGTCGAGATATAGGTCGATCAAATTGCGGTCGGGCGGACTGTAGGCAATCCGCGCAAACGCGGTCACGCCCGGCGCGGAGGCGGAAAAGCCGTCCTGCTTCACCGACGCGGGGCGGTAGAGCGTCTGCTCGAACACCGCGAAGATTCCCCAGTTGCCGCGCAGCTTCGCCGCGATGCCGCTGCCATTGGGATCGGCGATGGAGAGGCCCTGCACGGTGAAGCGCTGGTCGTCGAATTCTCCATAGTGCTTCCAGCCGCCTGGCGTGAAATTCCCGGGCAGCGTGCTGCCGCCGGCATTGAGCGAATAGTCGAACCTGACCTGTCCGATCACCCAGCGCGGATCGTTGATGCGGTAGGCGAGGCCGTGGTTGTCGCGGAGCTGCGGATCGCCGTCGCCGGGCGCTGCTGCGCTGCCATTGAAGACAGCGCCGAAGAGCGTGATCTGGTCCGATAGCTGCGCCTTGATACGAAGGCCAGGCACCGCAATCGGCGGCGCCGGGCCGCCGGCCGGAAGGTTGCTGGCCTTGATGGCGGGCCAGCCAAAGGTGCCGTTGACGAAGAGGTCGTCGGTCTGGCTGTCGAAGAACTCGACGTCGGCCGCCTGCTGTCCGGCGCGGATGCTGAGCCTGTTGTTGAAGAAGCTCTGCTCGAACCAGGCGTTGTAGAGCCGCACATCGGGCAGCGCCTCGATCTCGCTGATCGTTGCGAGGTTATGGACATAGTTGCGCGACAGCCCGCGGCCGTAGATGCCAAACGTGTTGGCGTAGATCCGGCCACCGCTCCAGCCGGCCAGTTTTTCCAGGTCAGCATCGACGGAGAGGTCGAGCCGGCCGAAATGGATGGCCCCGCGCGATGTGCCGCCCGTCACGTTGGTGATGTTGTCGCCGATATAGGTGGCGCCGAAATTCAGCCCCTTGTCGGCAAGCCCGTCGTGCCACTCATTCAGCCATTTCGGTGCGAGCCATTCCGCCGCGCTCTCGTCCTTGGCGCCGGCCTGCGCCGCCGTCGCCGTGCCGGCAAGGCACGCGGCAAGGATGAAGGCTTTCGGCGACGACATCGTACTGGTTCCGATTCATCGCTCGATGGTGACTACCTGATAAGTCCGATGCGCTTCATGATGAGATAGGCCGCCAGCGACGACAGGGCCATCAGCAGTGCGGCACACAGGAAGCCGGTCTCGACATCGGTGAACGGCAGGCCCTTGGTGTTCATGCCGAAGATGCCGGTGACCAGTGTCGGCGGCAGCAGCAGCGCGGTCAGCACTGAGAGCACACGCAGGCTGTTGTTGCCCTGTTCCTCGATCTTCAGATGCAGCTCTTCCTGCAGGACCCGGCTGCGCTCGCGCATCTCGACCACGGTATGATCGAGGCCATCGAGGCGCTGCGCCAGTTTGCCGGCGCGAAGCTGCAAGGCGGGGTTCACCTCGCTGAGATTGCCCTGCTCCAGGCGATGGAAGACGATCCGCAGGCCCGAGAGCTGGCGATGCAGGCGCACGCAGGTGCGGCGGAGGCGGCCGAGTTTCTGGCGCAGCTCGGATGCGCTGTCGGACAGCACCTGTTCCTCGATCTCGTCGAGGGATTCGGCGATGCGAAAGGCGAGGCGATCCATGGTGTCGGCGACGTTCTCGATGATCGTCTCGAATAGCGCCGCCGCACTGTCGACGCGGTGGCCTTCTTCCAGCGCACGGCGCGTGGCGTCCACCGCACACAGCGCATGATGACGCCCGCTGACCAGCACGCCCTCGGTCATCGCGAAACGCAGATAACCCGTCTCCTCGGTCGCCGCGGCGATGTCGCGCTTCAGGTCCGAGATCACGCCATAGACGCAGTCTTTCGTTGCATGCATCTGCTGATAGGTGTCGCTGGACAGCAGCAGCGCGCGCGCCGGCACCGGCAGCTCCAGTTCAGGGCCCGCCAGCCATTGCAGCGCCCGCCCGTCCGCCAGGTTGAAATGCAGCCAGAGCAGTCCGCTTTGCGCCAATGCGATCGGCCGATCGACGGGCAGCGGCTCAGTGCTGCCGTCGGGGAGGCTGCGAAAGGCCCAGACCAGACCGGGTATTGCACCGGATGAATTCGCCGTTCGGCCTGCCGCGGGATCGAGCAGGACGCGGGCAACGGGCATATCAGTCTGCATCGGACACCGTGCTTGCGATGGACCTACCGCCAGCGCGCGCCGGCGCGTCGATAAACCTGTGACAAGGCCCGCGGCCTGACGCGGGCCTTGTCTCTCGTGATGCGCTCGTGCTCAGAACAAATTCGAGAACAGCACGTAGAGGCTGGCCGAAAGCATGATCGCGGCCGGCAGAGTGAGTACCCAGGCCATCAGCAGGTTGCGGATGGTGGCCATCTGCAGGCCGGAGCCGTTGGCGGCCATGGTGCCGGCGACGCCCGACGACAGCACATGGGTGGTGGAGACCGGCAGGCCGAACACGTCGGCGGCGCCGATGGTCGCGGCGGCCACGAGCTCGGCGGAGGCGCCTTGCGCGTAGGTCAGGTGCGACTTGCCGATCTTCTCGCCGACGGTGATGACGATGCGCTTCCAGCCGATCATGGTGCCGAGGCCCAGCGCGATGGCGACGGCGATCTTCACCCAGGTCGGGATGAATTTGGTCGCGCTGTCGAGCGAGGCCTTGTAGGCGTTCAGGGTTGCGACCTCTTCCTTGTTGAGGTCGTTTTCCTTGTCCTTCATCAGGAAGCGGATCGCTTCCGAAGCCAGGTACATGTCGTTGCGGGTGTTGCCGACGGCTTCCGCCGGCACCTTGTTGAGCGAGCCGTATTTGGCGACCTGCTCTCCGACATCCTTCACCAGCACCGCGAGCGAGGGATAGGTGCCCTCGTTGATCTTGCGCGCGGCGACGTATTGCGTCACCGCGGGGCGCGGATTGCCGATGATGCTGTGGCCGGCGCCCTTGGCGGCGATCACTTTCGCGGCGGCGTCCGAGGTCTTCTGGAACTGCGCGACCTGGGATTCCGGCAGTGCGCGGTTGAGCGCATAGGCCGTCGGCACGGTGCCGATCAGGATCAGCATGATCAGGCCCATGCCCTTCTGGCCGTCGTTGGAGCCGTGCGCGAAGCTGACGCCGGTGCAGGTGGCGATCAGGATGCTGCGGATCCACAGCGGCGGCGGCGTGTTGCCTTCCGGCGCGGCGTAGAGCGCGGGATTGCGGACGATGAACTTCAGCACCAGCAGCAGGATCGCGGCCATGCAGAAGCCGAACAGCGGCGACAGCAGCAGCGCGTAGCCGATCTCGGTGGCCTTGGTCCAGTCGACGCCGGAGGTGCCGTCACGGCCATGCATGACGGCATTGGCAATGCCGACACCGATGATCGAGCCGATCAGGGTGTGCGAAGAGGAAGCCGGCAGGCCGAAATACCAGGTGCCGAGGTTCCAGACGATGGCGGCAATCAACAGCGCAAACACCATGGCAAAGCCGGCGCTGGAGCCGACCTGCAGGAT
>JAKFVP010000460.1 GCA_021732175.1 Bradyrhizobium sp. | reverse complement strand
CCGTCATAGGCGATACCGCGGATCACAGCGGCATTGCCGAACTTCTTGCGCAAATTGTCGATCGCGCGTTCGGCATGGGCCGAGCGGCGGTCGAGCATGTCGGTATCGGCGGCCGTCGAGCCCGGCTTCAGCGCGCTGACGCCGGTGCCCATCAGGCGGAAGGCGGTGCCGTCGATTTCCTTCGCCAGCATTTCGCGGGAGATCGCGAAGATCCGCGCGGCGAGCTGTGTCGGCGCCTGGATCGATTGCGAACGGGTGCGCTGGCGGAAATCCGATGTCTTCAGCTTCAGCGTAACGGTGTTGCCGGCGAGCTCGCTGCTCTTTAAGCGAGCCGAGACCTTTTCCGAGAGCTTCCAGAGCAGCTTTTCCAGCGTCGCGAAATCCCGGATGTCGCTCTCGAACGTGGTCTCGCTGGAAATGACCTTGGCGCCCCGGTCAGGCACCACGTCGCGGTCGTCGATGCCGCGCGCCAGCCGCCACAGCCGCCTGCCTTCGCTGCCGAACTGCTTCATCAGATCGTTCTCGTCGGCGCGCTGCAGATCGGCGATCAGGCGATAGCCGCGCTGCACCAGCTTTTCCTGCGAGGCGGGGCCGACGCCGTAGATGAAGCCGACCGGCCGCTCCGCCAGCATCTCGCGCGCCTCGTCCTGGTCGAGAGCGGCAAAGCCGCGGGGCTTGTCGAGGTCGGAGGCGATCTTGGCCAGGAACTTGTTGACGGACAGTCCGACCGACACGGTGATGCCGATATCGCGCTCGACGTCGCGGGCAAAGCGCGCCAGCACCTTTGCGGGGATCATGCCGTGCACGCGCTCCGTGCCGGAGAGGTCGAGAAAAGCCTCGTCGATCGACAGCGGTTCGACCAGCGGCGTCAGCGTTTCCATGGCCTGGCGCACCTCGCGCCCGACGCGGACATATTTGGCAATGTCAGGCGGGATCACCACCGCGTGCGGGCACAGGTCCAGCGCCTTGAACATCGGCATCGCCGAGCGCACGCCGAAGGTGCGGGAGATGTAGCAGGCGGCCGACACCACGCCGCGCTTGCCGCCGCCGATGATCACGGGCTTGTCGGCGATCTCAGGATTGTCGCGCTTCTCCACCGTCGCATAGAAGGCGTCACAATCGATATGGGCGAGGGTCAGCGTTGCCAGCGCGCGGTGGCGCACCAGGCGAGGGGAGCCGCATTGGCCGCAGCGGCGCGCAGAGAAATCGAGATCAGCCAGGCAGTCGCGGCAAAAGGCCCGCGGGCCGTTCACCGCAGGTAATGCCGCGCTCACGGCACGTCGCGCTCCCAGGCGGGATCGCACAGCGCCTGGTGGGCGGCCGCCACGTTGGTTGGATGCAGTTGCGAAGCCGCCGCGAACGCCTTCACGGTTGCATCATCGCGCATCACGAAATCGAGCACGCTGGCGAGAAATTTCGGGTCGGATGCCGACTTTCTGAGCGTGTCCGGTCCGATGCCGGTTTCGGCCAAAAATCGGCCCAGCCTCGCGGGATCGCCGGCAATGAAAGACAGGGCCTGAATCGCAACGATTTCAGCGACTTCTCGGGGGTTTTGAACAGGCTTTTTCAAACGGGGCGTTTGCCTTTCCGTTAACTTCTGGGGTCTAATCATGCCTGAGTCCGCGGAAGATGTTCAAGCAAGTGAAAACGGCTTCGTGGAAACAGGAGCCCCGGACTTAACGGGTTAGAGCGAATCTGGCGCTAGCTTGAATTCGTTCTTTCGACGCGCCCGGCGGCGACGGCCGAGGCGCTGAATCACAGGGGATGTCGCCTTAGGGAAACGGGGAGGACGGGATGGCCAAGACCGTCCTGATCGTGGAGGACAACGAGCTCAACATGAAGCTGTTTCGCGACCTTCTGGAAGCGCACGGCTATCAGACCTCCGGCACCAGCAACGGTTACGAGGCGCTCGATCTTGTCCGCAAGATGCGTCCCGACCTGATCCTGATGGACATCCAGCTGCCGCAGGTGTCGGGCCTGGAGGTCACGAAGTGGATCAAGGATGATCCCGAGCTGCGCGCCATTCCCGTTGTCGCCGTCACGGCGTTCGCGATGAAGGGCGACGAAGAAAGAATTCGCGAAGGCGGTTGCGAGGCCTATTTGTCCAAGCCGATCTCGGTCGGCAAGTTTATTGAGACGGTGCGTCGCTTTATCGGGTGAAGGTGAGTTTTCATGACCGCGCGTATTCTGGTCGTCGACGATGTTCCCGCCAACGTAAAGCTGTTGGAAGCGCGCCTGTCTGCCGAATATTTCGACGTCGTCACCGCGCCCAACGGCACCGAAGCGCTGGCGATCTCCGCGCGCGGCGAGTGCGACATCGTCCTGCTCGACGTCATGATGCCCGACATCGACGGTTTTGAGGTCTGCCGCCGCCTGAAGTCCAACCCGGCGACGCATTACATTCCGGTCGTGATGGTCACCGCGCTCGACAGCCCGGCCGACCGCGTGCGCGGCCTTGAGGCCGGCGCCGACGATTTCCTCACCAAGCCGGTCTCCGATGTCGTGCTGCTGGCGCGCGTGCGCTCGCTGACCCGGCTGAAGATGATGACCGACGAGCTGCGCATGCGCGCCATCACCTCGCTCGAGATCGGCATGGAAGCGCCGGAGCGCAGCGCGGTTGCCGACGACGGCAAGGGCGGCCGCATCCTGCTGGTCGACGATCGCCCGTCTTCCTACGAGCGGCTGGCGCCGATGCTCGCCACCGAGCACCACGTCGACGTCGAACCCGATCCGTCGCAGGCGCTTTTCCACGCCGCCGAGGGCAATTACGACCTCCTGATCGTCTCGCTCAGCCTCGACAATTTCGATGGCCTCAGGCTGTGCAGCCAGGCGCGCTCGCTGGAGCGGACGCGCCAGGTGCCGATCCTCGCCATCTCGGACGCCGACAACAACGCGCGGCTGCTGCGCGGGCTCGAGATCGGCGTCAACGATTACCTGCTGCGCCCCGTCGACAAGAACGAATTGCTGGCGCGGGCGCGTACCCAGATCAGGAAGCGCCGCTACACCGATCACCTGCGCGACAATGTGCAGAACTCGATCGAGATGGCGATCACGGATGCGCTGACCGGCCTGCATAACCGCCGCTACATGGAAAGCCATCTGGCGACGCTGGCCGAGCAGGCCGCAGCGCGCGGCAAGCCGCTGGCGCTGATGATCCTCGACATCGACTACTTCAAGGCGATCAACGACACCAGCGGTCACGACGCCGGCGACGACGTGCTGCGCGAATTCGCGGTGCGCATCCGCAAGTCGATCCGCGGCATCGATCTGGCCTGTCGCTTCGGCGGCGAGGAGTTCGTCATCGTGATGCCGGAAACCGATGCGCATGTCGCAGGCATGGTGGCCGAACGATTGCGCCGCTCGATCGCGGGTCAGAAGTTCGCGGTCAGCAAGGGCAGCAAGCACATCGACGTCACGATCTCGATCGGGCTTTCGACGATGGAGCGCAAGGGCGAGCCGGTGGCCGACCTGCTCAAGCGCGCCGACAAGGCGCTCTATCGCGCCAAGCACGCCGGCCGCAACCGCGTCGAATCCGACGCGGCGTGAGGCGGCCGGGCAAAGTCGCAAAACAACCCCATGCAAAGTAGGATGCGGGGCTAGGCGGCCTTGGCGCGGCCCTGTTTGAGGGCCTCATAGGCCAGCCGCTTGAACTCGAACGAGAACGGATGGGTGAACGCCATCTGGCGCTGCGCCATCATCACACCCGCCATGTTCCGCCGCGGCGAAATCCACCATTGCGTGCCGGCGACGCCGCCCCAATAGAGCTCGCCCGCCGCATCGGCGTGATCGAACGGTCCGGGCTTCAGGATCAGGCCGCCGGCCAGCGAGAACGCCCGGCCGGGCTGCTCGCCCAGCAGCGCAAAGCGGATCCACTGACCATCCGGCAACTGGTTGGACATCATCTGCGCAATCGTCTCGGGCTTGAGCAGCATGCGGCCGCCCGGCAGCAGGCTGCGGATCAGCGCCACCATGTCAGGCATGCTGGTGACGAGACCGCCGCCGCCGCTGAGCCGCGGGACGGGCTTGAGATAAGCGCCGGGGAAAGGGGAATGGTCAAAGCGGGTGAGCCCCGGCTTCATCGGCGCCATGACGTCGGCGCCGGCGTAGTAGCCGACGAGACGATTGTGGTTCTGCTCCGGCACGAAGAAGCCGGTATCGACCATCCCGAGCGGATCGAAGATGCGCGCCTTGATAAACGCATCGAAGCGCTGCCCGCTGACGACCTCGACCAGCCGCGACGTCACGTCGGTCGCAAGCGAATACTCCCAGGACGTGCCGGGTTGATAGACCAGCGGCATGTCGGCCAACACGTCGACCATGTCGGCCAGCGTCGTCATGGGGTTGTGCACGCCGCGCTCATTGAGCGCCTTGTAGATGGGGGTGCCAGGATCGAAGAAGCCGTAGCTTAAGCCCGAGCTGTGGCTCAGCAGTTGGCGAATGGTAATCGAGCTCTTCGCCGGCTCCGTGTCGTCGAGCGAGGTTGCGCCGGGACGGAGGACCTTTCGGTTGCCGAGCTGAGGAATGAAGCGTTCGATCGGATCGTCGAGTTCGAGCTTGCCCTCTTCGTACAGCAGCAGCGCCGCGCAGGAGGTGATCAGCTTGGTGTTGGAGAAGGCGCGGAAAATGTGATCGGTGCGCAGCGGCTTCTCGGCTTCCTTGTCGGCCCAGCCGACACAGTTGACGTCGACGAGGTCGCGGCCTTCAAGCACCGCCCAGGAAATGCCGGACAACAGGTTGTCGTCGACGTAGCGCTGCATTGCCGCGCGCGCCGGCTTGAAATCATAGCCGCTGGCGGTCACCTTGAGGTCTTCCATGTCCGTTTCCTTTTCGCCGCCGGCAATGCCGCCCGACGGAATTCGTCTGTTGTTATTGCGGTTTGACTAGCAGCTTTGCGCCAGCGCAGGGAAGGGCGTCACGCGCTCACTTTCACGCCAGCATTCTTCAGCAACACCCGGGCGGCTTCCCGGGCCGCGCGGGCCATCGACGGGTCGTTGCGCACCAGATCCTGCGCGATGCAGCCGTCGACGAGGACCGCAAGCTGGGTGGCAAGCGCGTTGGCTTCAGTCACACCGAGCTGCTTCAGCAGGTTGCGAAACCACAGCCTGCGGCTTTCCTTGAAGGCGACCGCGATCTTGCGCACCGACTTGGCCTCGGCACCCAGTTCAGCAACGGCGTTGACGAAGGGGCAGCCGCGAAAATCCTTCGACGAGAAACGCCGCTCCAGCGAATCGAAGGTTGCGAGAATCTGCTCGGCCGGCGGCTTGTCTGACGGACGCGGCTGCACGAAGCGCCGCTCCAGATACGCCGCGATCAGCGCGTCCTTGGACGGGAAGTGGTTGTACAGCGTGCGCTTGGAGATGCCGATCTCGGCGGCGATCGTGTCGACGCCGATGGCGCGAATTCCCTGCAGGTAGAACAGCTTGTCCGCGGTCTCGAGGATCCGCGTCTTCATGTCGGGCTTTTGTTGCAGGGATGCCATGCGTCGAACCGGGGCGCGCTTTTCTTGACGGGGCACCATAGCCCAATTACACAGATCTGTGTAACCAAAATTTACTGGGAATCGCAGGTCGATTTTTCGATATTCGGCCTATCGGGAGAACAAGAACAATGTCCCTGCTGCAAGCCCTGCGTCCCACGATGCCCATCCTGATCGGCGCCTCGATGATGCTGACGCTGAGCATGGGCCTGCGCCAGAGTTTCGGCATCTTCATGCAGCCGCTGACGCACGACATCGGCATTTCGGTGTCGCAGTTCACGCTGGCGCTCGCGGTCCAAAACCTCGCCTGGGGATTTTTGCAGCCCGTCGCCGGCGCGCTCTCGGTGCGCTACGGCTTCCGGCCGATCATGATCGTCGGTACTGTGATGTACATCGTCGGCCTCGTGCTGATGGCGACAGCGCAGGGTCTGCTTCCGATTCTGATCGGTGGTGGCATACTGATCGGCACGTCGCTGGCCTGCACGGCCAATGCGATCGCGATGTCGGTGTCGGCGCGCGCGGTGTCCGCCACGGTGCGCAGCACCGTGATGGGCATCGTGTCGGCCGCGGGATCGCTTGGCGCGCTGATGGCGGCACCGATCGGGCAGTTGCTCAACGAAGGTTTCGGATGGCGCGTCGGCGTCGCCGGCTTCGTCATCCTGTCGCTGTTCATGCTGCCGGCCGCCTGGTACGCGGGCAGGGTGGACAAGATCCCGCTGCCGCCCAGGGCGCCCGAGGATATCGGCGACGCCTCGGCTGCGACCGCCGCGAAGATCGCGTTCGGCAATGCGTCCTTTGCGGTGATGACGCTGGCCTATTTCGTCTGCGGCATGCAGCTGGTGTTTCTCACCACGCATCTGCCGTCGTATCTCCTGATCTGCGGCCTCGATCCCATGCTGAGCGCGCAGACCCTCGGCATGATCGGCGGCTTCAACGTGCTCGGCAGCCTGTTCTTCGGCTGGGCCGGCCAGCGCTGGAACAAGCTGGCGTTGCTCGGGATGATCTACATCCTGCGCTCGCTGGCGCTCGCCTGGTACTTCATGCTTCCGGCGACGCCGGCGAGCACGCTGCTGTTCGGCGCGATCATGGGCTTCCTCTGGATGGGCGTCGGCCCGCTGGTGGCAGGCGCAGTCGCCGAAATGTTCGGCCTGAAGTGGCAGGCGATGATCCAGGGCCTTGCCTTCATGAGCCATCAGCTCGGCTCGTTCCTCGGCGCCTACGGGGGAGGGCTGATCTACGATTCGCTCGGCTCCTACACCATGGCCTGGCGCATCGGCGTCGCGCTCGGCCTTGCCGGCGGCATCATCCAGGTGGCATTTGCCCTGATCAGGCCAAGCCAGCCGCCGATGGTGGCGGTGCGGTAGCCGGCAGTCGGAGCAACCGGTCGTCGCGAAGTACTGATCACGTCTGACGCTGAAGAGACACGAAAGCCCCGGCTCGGCCGGGGCTTTTGCTTTTTGAAAGTGCGGGGTCCGCTGTTTGCCAGTGGCTCGCCGGAATTGTTTGTCGCCCTATGGGAAGGGTCTAATAGGTCAGGATTGTTGAATTTTTTAGGTTCTCAACTGTGGCGCGCAAGGCACAGCCGCAGCATTTGCATTCATATGCACTCCAGGGGGCACGGGATCGGGCGATGCTGGTTCATGATGAGGCTGGAATTGAGCCACCAATCATCTCCTTTCATTCACATGTGGGGCATCACATGAAAAAGCTTCTGATCGCTTCGGCCGCTTTAGTGGCCGCTTATGCAGTACCGGCCATGGCCGCTGATATGGCTGTCAAAGTGGCGCCGCGTCCGGTCGTCCCCGCCTGCGCCCAGTTTGGCGGTGGCTATCTCGGTGTCCACGGCGGCGGACTGGTTCACGAATGGAATTGGGCAGACAACTATGCTTGGGCCAGGAACGAAGTTTCTAACACCCTGCCGGATGGCGCGCATTCGACCCAGTCCGGCTACGAAGTCGGTGTGCGTGCCGGCTATGACTGGCAGCGCGGTTGCACCGTGTTCGGCGTTCTCGCCGACTGGAGCTGGACCAACACGAGTTCGTCTCGCTACTTCACCGACGGGCAGGGAGGTCTTGCCGTGGACCAGCTTCTGGTTCGCGGCAAGCTCGACTGGTACGGAACGGTGCGGGCGCGGACCGGCATCGTCGTCGACAGCCTCCTGCTCTACACCACCGGCGGCTTTGCCTATGCGCGGTCGGGCTGGACGGCTTCGGTAACCGACATCCTCAACAACGTTGCGGTGACCGAAACCTTCGCCAACAGGCAGTACGAATGGGGCGGCGTGATCGGCGTCGGCACGGAATGGGCATGGACCAGCAACTGGACCGTGACCTCCGAATTCCTCTACATGCGCTTCGCCAACAAGGAGTCCACCTTCAATTCGGTGTTGGCGCTCAATAACGGCAATCCGATCGCAAAACCCTTCACCTTCCAGGATCAGGTGTTGGTGGCGCGGATCGGCCTGAACTATCGCTTCAGCAATCCGGTGGTTGCGAAGTACTGATCTCTCCCGGAGTAACAAACTTCAAAGCCCCGGCCTCGGCCGGGGCTTTTTGCATTTTGAGCGCGACGATCGACGCATCGATTCGCTGACGCAAAATAAAAACGGGGCCGCGAGGGCCCCGTTCAGTCAGAAGCATTCCGCGATTTTACTTGATCTTGGATTCACGGAATTCGACATGCTTGCGCGCGACCGGGTCGTACTTCTTCTTGACCAGCTTGTCGGTCATGGTGCGCGAATTCTTCTTGGCGACGTAGTAGAAGCCGGTATCTGCCGACGATACGAGCTTGACCTTGATGGTGACCGCTTTGGCCATGATGGGAGCCTCAAAAGGGGGAAATCTGGCGCCGGCCAACCGGCCTGCATTTGGCCGGCAACCTAGCCGCAAACCGCCCAAAGTCAAGGTTTTCAGGGCCGGTTTCGGTTCCAAATTCCTGAATTTCGGCTCCAGAATCAAGGTTTTCTCGAACCTGCAAGGCAGCATTGCCGACAAC
>JAKFVP010000459.1 GCA_021732175.1 Bradyrhizobium sp. | reverse complement strand
CCCGGCACACCCGCAGGAGCAAAGAAATGACCGTTTCGCGAAAACTGATCATGGCGGCTGCTGCTGTCGCCGCGCTGGCCGGCGGGCTGTTCTGGAACGGCGAGACCGCGATCGATAGCGGCCTCGTCTCGTCGGCCGAGGCGCGCGTCGGCCGTCCGCTGACGCCGATGAGCTATGCCGGCGTGGCACGGCGCACGACGCGGCGCGCGGTCGCCGTCGGCGCGGGAGCCGCCGCTGCGGGTGCCTATTACGGTTCCGGCTGCGTCCAGGTCGTCGATGCCTACGGGCAGGTGGTCACGCGCTGCTGACGAGCGATTTGGCGCGGTTTCCTTGCGCGCCAAATCGTGCTGCTATGGCCGGGCTTTGTGCCATGCAGCAGGATTTGGAAGGCATTGGCTCGCCACTGGCTGACCGTTGACAGCGAAAAGCGCCCGACCCTAGCGGTCTGGCGCTTTGCCGTGCTTTTAATTGCGGTGCTGTTGCTGCAAGCTACGGCACACGCAGCCGATCCCGATGCCAAGCGCGTAATGATCCTCAACTCCTTCGGCAAGGATTTCCGTCCCTGGGGTGAATATGCGAGGACGATACGTTCCGAACTGAGCCGGCAGTCGCGGTGGCCGCTCGACTTCCAGGAACATTCGCTGGTGACGGCGCGGTCGAGCGACGAGAATCCGGAAACGCCGTTTGTCGATTACCTGACCGCGCTCTACGCGAAGCATCCCCCCGATCTCATCATCTGCATCGGCGCGCCCGCCGCCAACTTCGTGCAGCGGCAACGCAGCCGGCTCTTTCGGTCAATTCCGATACTGATGACGGCCGTCGAGCAGCGCCGCATCCGCTTCGACAGCCTCACCGAAAACGACACGGTGGTCGCGGTGAAGCACGACTTCGCCGCTTCGTTCGACACGATCCTGCGCGTTCTGCCGAACACGAAGAACATCGTCGTCATCAACGGCGCCTCGCCCAACGAGGCGTTCTGGCTCGGCGAGATGCAAAGGGAAGCGAAACCGTTCGAAGGCCGCGTCCGCTTCCGATGGTTCGAGGACAAGCCGTACGAAGCCATCCTGAAGGAAGCGGCATCGTTGCCGCCGGACACTGCGATCTTCTGGCACCTGATGAACGTCGACTTTACCGGGGCGGTCTACGAGGGAGACAGCGGACTCAAGCGGCTCTATGCCGTGGCCAATGCACCGATCTTCTCCTATGACGACGGCTTTTTCGGCGAGGAGATCGTCGGCGGCCCGATGCACTCCGTATTGAAAGGAAGCCAGGACGCCGCAACCGCTGCGGTTCGGATCCTCGGAGGAGATCGCGCGGGAGATATCGAGACGCCGCCCAGCGGCTACGCGGAGCCGAAATTCGACTGGCGGCAGCTGCAACGCTGGGGCATCAGCGAGCGCCTGCTGCCGCCCGGCAGCGCCGTCTACTTCCGCGATCCCTCCGCCTGGGTGCAATATCGCTGGCAGATCGTTTTCGTCTGCGCGGTATTCCTCCTGCAGGCCGGCCTGATCGGCATTCTTCTCTATGAGCGGCGGCGGCGCAAGGTGGCCGAGTTAGAGGCGCGCCGGCGCTTCGGCGAGCTTGCCCATGTCAACCGCTACACGATGGCCGGGGAGTTGACGACGTCGATTGCGCACGAGCTCAACCAGCCGCTGGGCTCCATCCTCGTCAACAGCGAAACGGCGGCGTTGATGCTGGATTCACCTGCGTTCGACGTCAAAGAACTGAAGGAAATCCTTTCCGATATCAGGCGCGACGACCAGCGCGCCAGCGAGGTGATCCGCCGCCTGCGCAGCCTGCTCAAGCGTGCCCCCTTCGAGGCAAAGGTGCTCGATGTCAACGAGATAGTCGTTGAGACGATCGATTTCATGACGGCGCCCGCGCAGGCGCGCGGCGTTTCCCTCGAGAGGGTGCTGGCGCCCGTGCCGCTGCCGGTGAAAGCGGACAATATCCAGCTGCAGCAGGTGCTGATCAACGTGCTCCTCAACGCGATGGATGCGATGGCCCATACTGAGAAATCCAAGCGCAGGATATCTGTAAGCACGGCGCGGAACGAGGATACCGCCGAGATCGAGATCGCCGACACCGGTCCGGGAATCCCGGCCGGAAAGCGCAACGAGATTTTCGAGCCGTTCTACACGACGAGGCCGAACGGCATGGGAATGGGTCTTTCCATCGCCCGCACGATCATCGATGCGCATAACGGGCAGATTTTTGCCGAGAACCGCACGGGAGCGGGCGGCGCCGTGTTCCGGATCGTGCTGCCGCTCGCCCGCTCCGCCGTCAGCGACCTCGCGGCATCTTGATGCCGAGCGCCTTCTCCGCCGCCGACATCACGGTCGCGCGCGGCGTGGTGGTGCAATGGTCCTTCACGATCTTGGCGGCCTGCGCGAACCGGTCGAGATCGATCGTGGTGTTGCGGACGCCGGCATTGTAGTAGCCGCTCATCCACATCGTGATCCCCGCGAAATCCTGGAAGCCGAGCCGGTTCAGCTCAAGGCAGGTCAGCTTGCTCATGTCGACGACCATGTTGTCCTCGGCGCGGGCCGGCATGTGGCCGAGCAGGAGCGAGATGACGATCGCGATGAAAAATCTCGGCATGATCCGTCCTTGTCCGTCGTGGTGGGCCGCGTTCCGCCGGCCCGTCAATGAAAGAGGCCGCCGAGGGGTGGCGGCCTCTTCAGCACGCTCAAGGGGATGAGCGCTGGGACCAGCGGGGTTGAGGGGCGCTGGGTGCCGAGAGTGAAACTCGCAGCAGGCCAGGCCGCTTCATTGATCTGAATCAATGGAAGTCCTTCGCGACTTGTCCCGACTGATCCCCAGTGTCGAGGCACCAAGGTTAGCGCGAGACAGGCGGCATGAATCCAACGAGATTACCGGCTTGGCTGCGGATCACGCTGGTGGCCGGCATCGCCGTGTTGGTGGCGGGCGCGGGCCTCCTGGGCTGGCGCTGGTACGCCAAGCCGGTCACCCTGACGGTTGCGGTCGGCTCGCTCGATGGCGAGGCCAGCCGGCTGGTGACCGCCATCGCCCGCAGGCTGACGCAATCGGGCGCGCCAGTGCGCTTTGCCATGACCGAGACCGGCAGCGCGCTGGAGGCCGCCAACACCTTCGCGGCCGGCAAGGCCGACCTTGCCGTGGTGCGCGGCGATGCCGGCGATCTTTCGCAGGCGCAGGTCGTTGCCATCGTCGCGCAGGCGGCGGTGCTGCTGGTCGCCCCGCCGGGATCGACGGTGACCGATCTGGCTGACCTGAAGCGGGCGACGATCGGTGTCGTCAGTGGCGATATCAACCGCAGGATCGTCAAGGCGCTGACCGACGAATACGACCTTGGCCGCGCCGGTGTGACCTTCAGGGATGTTGCCCCGGCCGATGCGCGCAAGGCGCTGGAGAGCAAGGAGGTGCGCGCCATCCTGGTCGTGGTGCCGCTCGCCGAAAAATACCTTGCCATGATCCGCGGCCTGTTTCCGCAAGCGCAGAAGACCGCGCCGGTGCTGATCGCCATCGAGCAGGCCGGCGCGATCGCCGGCCGGGAGCGCGCCTTCGAAAGCTTTGATGTGCCGAAGGGCACCTTGCGCGGCGCACCGCCGGCCCCGCCCGACGATCTGACGACGCTGCGAACCACCTTCTACCTGGTGGGGCGCAAGAAGCTCGACAACGATCTGGTCGCGAGCCTTGCGGAATCGGTGATGAACGCACGGCGCGACCTGTTGCCGGAAATGCCGATCCTCTCGCAGATCGCGGCGCCCGATACCGATGCAGATGCTTATCTCCCGGTGCATCCCGGCGCGGCGGCCTTCTTCAACGGCACGCAGGAAAGCTTCCTCGACAAATGGGGCAACATCATCTTCCTGGCGCCGATGATCGCCGGCGGCCTCGCTTCGGTGCTCGCGGCGGCCTGGAAATTCATGCGCGCCGGCCAGCCGCTGACGCAGGAGCAGGCGCTGGACGCGCTCTACGCGCTCGGCCAGCGCATCCGTCTCTCTGGCAGCGAAGCCGAACTTGACGAGATCGAAATGGAGATCGACCGCGTGCTGCTGGCCCAGCGCAAGAAGGAGGTGCTTGGCGAGGATGAGGCGCGCGACGTCGTGGCGCTGAATGTCGCGGCGCACCGGCTGGAGAACCTGATCCACGATCGCCGGCTCATCCTTGCCTCGCAGCAAGGCAGCAAAGCCGCGGCGACGGGTTCTGGGCTGAGCTGACCGGATTCCTTTGATCTTTGTCAAACCTCCGCCCCTCCGGGGGCTTGAAGGTGCTTCGTCGACAGGAATGGAGGCGAAAGATGCCTGGTTGCGGCAAGACCCTGCTTGCGCTCGTATTTTTGACGGCAATGCCCGTCGCAGCGATGGCGCAGGCCCAGGCGCCGGCGCCATCGACATCAGCACCGGCGGCGGCCCCCGCTCCGGCGGCCCCGCCGCAAGCGGAAGCGCCGCTGTTGAAGCCGGAGCAGCTCGAAGCTCTCGTGGCGCCGATCGCGCTCTATCCCGACGAACTGCTCGCCAACGTGCTGGCAGCCTCGACCTATCCGCTGGAAGTCGTCACCGCCGACCGCTGGCTGAAGGCCAACAAGACCCTGAAGGGCGAAGCGCAGAAGGCTGCGGTCGACAAGCAGCAGTGGGACGACAGCGTCAAGGCGCTCGTCGCCACGCCCGACGTGCTGGAGACGATGAGCGACAAGATCGACTGGACCAAGAATCTCGGCGACGCGATGCTGGCGCAGCAGGCCGACCTGATGGACGCGATCCAGCGGCTGCGGGCGAAAGCGCAGGCCAACAACAAGCTCGTCACCACCAAGCAGCAGAAGGTCAGCGTCCAGAAGCAGGACAACCGCGACGTCATCGTGATCCAGCAGGCCAATCCGGAGACGATGTACGTGCCGTATTACGACCCTGCGACGGTCTACGGCACCTGGCCCTATACGGAATATCCACCCTATTACTGGGGCTACCCGTCCTATATCGGCGCCGGCGTCATCGCGGCTGGTCTCGCCTTCGGCACTGCCTGGGCAATCGGACGCTGGGGCAATTACTGGGGCGGCGGCTGCGGCTGGGGCAATCGCAACGTCTATGTCAACCATCGTTCCTTCAACAACGTCAACGTCGGCGGCGGAGGCTGGCAGCACAACCCCGCGCACCGTGGCGGCGTCAAATACGCCAACCAGAACATCGCCAACAAGTTTGGCGGCAACGCCGGCAATCGCGCTGGCGTCAGCGACCGCATGGATTTCCGCGGCAAGGACGGCAACCAGGTGCTGAAGCCGGGCGATCGTGCTGGCGACCGTGCCGGTGATCGTGCGGGCGACAGGGCCGGAGATCGCGGCGGTGACCGCGCGGGTGTTGCCGATCGTTCCAAGGGCGGCGACCGCGCCGGTGCTTCTGATCGTTCCAAGGGCGGCGATCGCGCCAAGGGCGGTGGCGGTGATCGCGCCAAGAGCGCCAAGGGCGGTGGCGGCGGCAACCGCGCGGCGGCGGCCAATCGTGGCGGCGGCGGTCCCCGTGGTGGCGGCAACGCCTTCTCCGGCGCAGGCGGCGGCGCACGCGCTGCCAACATCTCTTCCGCGCGCGGCCAGATGAGCATGGGCGGCCGCGGCGGCGGCGGCGCTGCCTTTGCCGGCGGTGGCGGACGTGGTGGCGGCGGCTTTTCCGGTGGCGGCGGTCGCGGCGGCGGCGGCTTTTCCGGCGGTGGAGGCCGCGGCGGCGGCGGCGGTGGCCGGCGTTCCGACATCGCGCTCAAGCACGACGTCGTCCTGCTCGGCCATCTCGACAACGGCCTCGGCTATTACCGCTTCAGCTATCTCGGCAGCCACAAGGCCTATGTCGGCGTGATGGCGCAGGAAGTGCAGGCGGTGCAGCCGGATGCGGTGACGCGCGGCAGCGACGGCTATCTGCGCGTCCATTACGACAGGCTCGGCCTGAAATTCCGCACCTGGCGCGACTGGATCGCCGCGGGCGGCCGGATTCCCACGGGCGCGAGGATCTGACGATGACCAGAGAACAATCGCTCGCTTTTGCCCGCGTCATCGCAGCGCTCGCGCTCACCCGGATGTTTTTCGCAGCGGCGCCCCGTGCCCACGCCCAGCAGGCGTTTCCAACCCCCGAGGAGGCGGCGAGTGCGCTGGCCGCCGCCGTCAAGTCGGGCGCGCGCAGGGACATGCTGCGCGTGCTCGGCTCCGATGGCGAGGACATCATCTCCTCCGGCGACGACGTCGAGGACAAGGAGACGCGTGAGCGCTTCACGGCCGCCTATGACGCGAAACACTCGATCAAGACCGAGGGCGACAAGAAGGCGACCATGATCGTCGGCAATGACGACTTCCCGTTCCCGATCCCGCTGATGAAGTCGAAGTCGGGCTGGGAGTTCGATACGAAAGCCGGCCGTCTCGAAATCCTGTACCGCCGCATCGGGCGCAACGAGCTCGACGCCATCCAGACCAGCCTCGCCTTTGTCGATGCACAGAACGAATATGCCGAAAAGGACCGCGGCCAGGGCGCCGGCGTCTACGCCCAGCGCATCGTCAGCACCAAGGACAAGAAGGACGGCCTGTACTGGCCCGGCGACGACTCTCCGCTCGGCGAGCTCGCCGCCCAAGCCGCCGGCGAAGGCTACAAGGTCGGCGAAGGGCCAATCCCCTATCACGGCTATTATTTCCGCGTCCTGACCCAGCAGGGCCCGAACGCTCCCGGCGGCACGCAGAACTACGTCGTCAAGGGCAAGATGATCGGCGGCTTTGCGCTGATCGCCTGGCCTGCCGAATACGGCAATTCCGGCGTGATGACTTTTCTCGTCAATCACAACGGCGTTGTCTACCAGAAGGATCTCGGCAACTCGACCGCATCCCTGGTCAAGCGGATGAACTGGTTCGACCCCGACCAGACCTGGAAGAAGGTCGACGACAAGTCGAAGTGAGCGGGACAGCATGTTGAAGCAAAAAGCGTTCGGCCGCGCGGCGGTCATTCTCGCCGCGGGACTGTGCTGGTCTGCATCGGCAGTGGCGCAAACTGCGACGGACCGCACCGTCGAATTGTTCACCTGCAAGGACGTCATGCGCGAGCCCAACACCAGCCGCGAGGTCGCGATCGCTTTCCTGCACGGCTGGCTGCTCGGCAAATCCGGCGGCTCGAAATTCAATGTCGAGGTGCTGGAAAAGCAGACCAGCGCCTTCATCGAGGAATGTCTCGACAACCCCCAGAGCAAGGCCGCCGATGTCATGGCGAAGCTCAAGAAATAGCGGCGCGTTGACCGCGGTCGTGCTGCTGCTTTTTCCCGCTGCCGCCGCGGCCGCCGAGGAGCCGTGCAACCCCATCATCGACGGCACCTATTGCGCGACCAACATGCCGAAGAAGAGCGGCTATGTCCGCTCGTCCGGCAGCAGCATGACGGGTCTGGAGGATTACTCGCGGCTGGTGCCGTCCGCAGCGGTAGGCGGCACGGCGGGAACATTGATCGGAATCGGCACGCGCGGCGACCGCACCTGCTTCGGCCTGCTGCGCAGGTCGGCGTGCGACTGAGGCGATCCTCCGGAAGGCGCGACGCTTAAGGTTTTGGCCGCGCATGGATCAGGGAATCCAGCACGAGTGTCAGGATGGTCTGGCCGGATTCGTCAGTCAGCTCGGACTTGAAGATCGCGACACCGTCGCGCCGCTCGGGCCTCAAGGTGATGCTCTGGATCTCGCAGTGCCCGGTGATGCGCGTGTCCGGCCGCACGGGACGAAACAGGCGAACCTCGAACGAGCGGCCGACGATACCTGCTACCTGGGTCCAGACGGCCTCGACGATCAGCCGTTGGTAGATCGCGAGCGTGTTGAAGCCGCTGGCGATGAGGCCATTGAACGGTCCCTTGGCAGCAGCTTCCTTGTCGGTATGGATGAAGACGGGATCGTACTGCCTGGCAAAGCGCAGAATCTCTTCCTCGCTGATCACGTACGATCCGAACTGGAATCGCTGCCCCACGGCAAGGTCTTCGGCATAAAGCATTGGGGTCTCCCGCCCGAACTGCGATCGCGGCGGCCGGTTGACATTCACGCAAAGCCGACCGGCCACCCCTTGGACTACAAGGTATGGGTACGATCGCGCAAGACGATGCCGCGCCAGCCTGCTTGGCAGCGCGTTCTCATTACAGATCCTTCTCCGCAAGCTCGCGAAACGCATCGGGGACGGATCGCGACGGTTCCAGCGCGACGGAACCGTAGCCGACGGCCTCGTGGCCAAACCGGTCGCGGATCGCGTCGATGGCGCAATCGGCCGACCAGCGCGCCATGGCGGGCTTGCTGCCGGGTCGCGACTTTTCATCCGGCAATCCGAGCGGAAGTTCGAGCTGCAGGTCCCAACCGGCCTCGAGATGCGACACCGAGATCGCCAGCAGCGAGATGAATCGCTCCTGCACGTGATCGGCGAGCACGCCGCGCACCAGCTCCTCGGCGATCTCGGCCAGCATTGTTGTCGCCGAGATCGGTGCATCCAGCGTGACCGCACGCGCTG
>JAKFVP010000183.1:1178-8507 GCA_021732175.1 Bradyrhizobium sp. | reverse complement strand
CCGTTGATGTTGCCCTGCCAGACCGCTTCGCCCGGCTTCCAGGAGGATTCCAGAACAAGCGGATTGGCGGGCGCGCCGCCGGCGCCGACGAACTGCACCGCAATGGCCTCGCCCTCGCGGGCGATATCGAGCCCGATCTCCTCGCGGTCGAGCCAGACCGCGCGGCGCCGCTCGCGCTGCACGACGCGGCCGTTGAGCTGGCCGGAGATCTGCCGCTTGCGCTCGCCCAGCACATGGTCGATTGCCGCGGCAACGGCCGCCAGCCTGCGCGCCACCTCGCCTTCCGGCGCGCGGGCGGCAAAGCCCTTGGGAAACTCCTCGGCGATGAAGCCGGTGGAGAGCCTGCCCTCGCGCCAGCGCGGATGGTGCATCAGCGCCGACAGGAACGGAATGTTGTGCCTGATACCGTCGACATAGAAGGCATCGAGCGCGTTCGACTGCGCCTCGATCGCGGCAGCGCGCGACGGCGCATGGGTGACGAGCTTGGCGATCATCGGATCGTAATGGATCGAGATCTCCCCGCCCTCCTGCACGCCGGTGTCGTTGCGCACGGTGATGCCGTCATGGCTGGCTTCCTCGGGCGGCCGATACTTCACGAGGCGCCCGATCGAAGGCAGGAAGTTGCGGAACGGATCCTCGGCATAGACGCGGGATTCCACCGCCCAGCCGGTCAGCGCGATGTCCTTTTGCGCGAGCTTCAGCTTCTCGCCGGCCGCCACGCGGATCATCTGCTCGACGAGGTCGATGCCGGTGACGAGCTCGGTGACGGGATGCTCCACCTGAAGACGGGTGTTCATCTCCAGGAAGTAGAAGCTCTTGTCCTGGCCGGCGACGAATTCCACCGTTCCGGCGGAGTCGTAATTGACGGCTTTGGCCAGCGCCACCGCCTGCTCGCCCATCTTGCGGCGCGTGCTCTCGTCGAGCAGCGGCGACGGCGCTTCCTCGATGACCTTCTGGTTGCGGCGCTGGATCGAGCATTCGCGCTCGCCGAGATAAATCACATTGCCATGCTTGTCGCCGAGCACCTGGATCTCGATGTGGCGGGGATCGACGATGAATTTCTCGATGAAGACGCGGTCGTCGCCGAACGAGGATTTCGCTTCGGCTTTCGCCAGATTGAAGCCTTCCGCGACCTCGTTCTTCGAATGCGCGATCCGCATGCCCTTGCCGCCGCCGCCGGCGGAAGCCTTGATCATCACGGGATAGCCGATCTCGTCGGCGATCTTCACCGCCTGCTTGTCGTCCTGGATGACGCCGAGATGGCCGGGCACGGTCGAGACCTTGGCCGCGGCCGCGGCCTTCTTGGATTCGATCTTGTCGCCCATCGCGGCGATGGCGCCTGGGTTGGGACCGATGAAGGTGATGCCGGCCTTCGCCAGCGCGCGCGGAAAGGCTTCGCGCTCGCTGAGGAAGCCGTAGCCGGGATGCACGGCCTCGGCGCCGGTCGCCTTGCAGGCCTCCACGATCTTGTCGATCACGAGATAGCTTTCCGCCGCGGCCGGCGGTCCGATGAAAACCGCCTCATCAGCCATCTCGACATGCAGCGCGTCGCGGTCGGCCTCGGAATAGACGGCGACTGTCTTGATCCCCATGCGGCGGGCGGTCTTGATGACCCGGCAGGCGATTTCGCCGCGGTTTGCGATCAGGATTTTCTTGAACATGCTCTTTGACAGGCTATTGGCTTTGGGCGGGGTTCCTCGCCGCCTGTGGTACAGCAAAACCAGACCGAGGCAACGGTATTAGTGCTGCTTATCGCCTTGGAGTCGTTGGGGCTAATCGGGCGGGAAGCGGCCGCCAGTTGCGCCTAGCCGCTATAGGTCTGGAATCGGCCCCGCGCATAGGCATGCGAAACCGCCTTCATCAGTTCGGCGACCTCGTTTTCCAGATAATTGTTGGCCAGGATCAGCGCGCGGATCGTGGCCCGCAAATCGCCGCTGCAGGCGTCGATCGCCTGCTCGACGGCCGCTTCCAGTCCGTCATCGTCGGCGGGATCAGACTGTGGACGGAGCGGCATGCGAGATTCCGGCTTGAGCATGGGGCGACATTGTTCTTATTTTGTTCTGCAACAGTCAACATCCCCCTGGATGAATTTCCCCGCCCATCCTCAAATGCTAAAGGGATTTTTCTCCGTGGTTCCTCCGTAGTTCTCCGGAAGAGAACGAAGTTCCCCTGATACCTCTGGACCTTAGCGACCAAGCCGGCATGAATGATTTCACCCAGGCCGTTGCCTCCGCTTTCGCGCTGATCGCGCGGCTCGATCCGGAGCTGACCGGCATCGTTGGCCTGTCGCTGCGCGTCAGCCTGACCGCGAGCGTGATTGCGCTTTTGATCGGCGCGCCGTTCGGCGCGTTCCTGGCGGTCAGCCGGTTTCGCGGACGGCAGGCGGTCATCGTCGTGACCAACGCCTTTCTCGGCCTGCCGCCGGTCGTGGCCGGGCTAGGCGTGTTCCTGTTGCTGTCGCGCTCGGGCCCCCTGGGTTCGGCCGGTCTTCTGTTCACGCCCACCGCCATGGTGATCGCCCAGGCGGTGCTGGCGACGCCGATCGTTGTCGCGCTGGTGCACCGGCCCGCCTCGCTGCTGTGGGCGGAGTATGCCGACCTCGCACGGATTGACGGTCTGTCTACCCTGCGCAGTATCGGACTGATGTTCTCGCTCGGTCACAGCTCGATCCTGACCGCGTTCCTCGCCGCCTTCGGCCGCGCCATCGCCGAGGTCGGCGCCATCATCATCGTCGGCGGCAACATCGCAGGCTTCACCCGCACCATGACGACGGCGATTGCGTTGGAAACCAGCAAGGGCGATCTGGCGCTCGCGCTCGGGCTCGGCCTGATCCTGCTGTCGCTGAGCATCATCGTCTCCACCGTCGCCTTTCTGCTGGTCGGACGGCTCGGCGAGAAATAAACAGGTGCCCGTACCAGCAAGAATTGCGCAATTGAAATGGTGTGCCATGCGGTCCCCTACCTCCCTCCTCGTCTCCGCCTTCCTTGCGATTTCAGCGACGACATCTGCGGCCTCTGCCGCCACCGCGACCGTGAAGGACGGCGGCACGCTGCAGCTTGCCGGCAACGTCTTTCGCCTCGACGGCATCGACGCTCTTGCCGTCGACCAGATGTGCATCGACGAGCATGCCGATAGCTGGGCCTGCGGTGTCGAGGCGCGCGAGCAACTGACCAAACTGATCGGCGGCAAGCAGGTCCGCTGCGGCGATCTCGGCCCCGATCCATCCTTCAAGAAGCGGCGCCTCGGCCTTTGCATCGTCGAGGGCGAGACGCTGAGTCTGGGCCAGCTTCTGGTCCAGAAGGGCTTTGCGCTGGCCGACCCCAAGGGGAAGTTCAAGGCCGACGAGATGGCCGCCAGGGACGAGCGTCGCGGCCTCTGGAAAGGCTGCTTTGCCGCGCCTGCCGATTTCCGTCTCTGGAAGAAGGACGCCGCGCTGGTCGGCGCCGCCTGCCGTGCCGACCGCGACCAGCAGATCCGCAGCGTGTTGTTTTCAGCCGATCCGGTCATGCCTGATGGCTGCACCATCAAGGGAAAATATGCGGTGCGCGCCCGCGTCACCGGCAATGTCGGCATCTACCATTTGCAGGGCTGCCGGTCATATCCCGGCCTGAACAATTCCGAGCGCTGGTTCTGTTCGGAGGAAGGCGCCCAGGCCGCGGGCTTCCGCAAGGCCTATAATTGCGGCGGCAAGGGCAAGTAAAATAGCGTTCTCAAGCGAAGCCTGCCCCGCACTTGATGCGGGGTGGGCACCGGTTCGCGTGGAGAAAACGCGTCAACAAAAAGAGCTCAAGCCGCCGCTTCTTCGACCGCCTTGCGCGCGGCCAGCATGGCGCGGATGTCCTGCGCCTGGCGCGGCGGGCTGAACAGATAGCCCTGCATCTGGGTGCAGCCGAGCGATTGCACGGTAGCCCGCTGCTCCTCGGTCTCCACGCCTTCGGCCGTCGTCACCATGTTGCTGTCGGCGGCGATCGAAACCACCGCCTTGATGATGGACGAGGAGCCGCTGCCCGATGTCAGCTCCTTCACGAAGCTGCGGTCGATCTTGATCTTGTCGAACGGGAAGCGCTGCAGATAGCTCAGCGACGAATAGCCGGTGCCGAAATCGTCGAGCGCGATGCGCACGCCGAGTTCGCGGAGCTGGCGCAGCGTCGCCAGCGCCGCGTCGTCATCGGCCATCAGCACCGCCTCGGTGATCTCGAGCTCCAGCCGGCGCGGGTCGAGCCCGGTTTCGGCCAGCCCGGAGGCGACCTTCAGCGCCAGCGTTTCGGAGCGGAATTGAATGGGCGACACGTTGACCGCGACGCGCACGTGATCCGGCCAGGTGGCGGCTTCCGCACAGGCGGTGCGCAGCACCCAGTCGCCGATCTCCTCGATCAACCCGGTTTCTTCCGCGATCGGGATGAATTCGGCCGGCGAGACCATGCCGCGGCGCGGATGACACCAGCGCAGCAGCGCCTCGCAACCGGTGACGGCATTGCTGCCGAGGTCGACCAGCGGCTGGTAGTGCAATTCGAAGTTGCCCTCGGCAATGGCGGCACGCAGGTCGAGCTCCATCGCGCGGCGCTGGTTGGCCTCGGCTTCCATCGATGGTTCGAAGAAGCGATGGGTGCGGCGGCCGGCGGCCTTGGCCGCGTACATCGCCAGATCCGCCCTCTTGAGCAGCACGTGCAGGTCGGTGCCGTGGCGCGGCGCGAGCGCAATGCCGATCGAGGCGTCGGCGGCCAGACTGTGGCCGCGGCAATCGAAGGGCATGCGCAGCGCGCCGAAGATGCGGGCGACCAGCGCGTTGACGTCGTCCTCGGAGTAGACATTGTGTTGCACGATGGCGAATTCGTCGCCGCCCAGCCGCGCCACGAAATCCTCCGGACCGATGGATTCCACGAGGCGCGCGGAAACGCCGCGCAGGAATTCATCGCCGATCAGATGGCCGAGCGAATCGTTGATGCGCTTGAACTCGTCGATATCGATATAGAGGATCGCAAAGTCGACACTGGAGGTGTGCCTCAGCAGCTCCTCCGCATGGCGCTGGAACAGCGTGCGGTTCGGCAGATTGGTGAGCGGATCGTAATGCGCGAGATGCTCGATTTTCGCCTCGACGCGGCGGCGTTCGGTGATGTCCTCGAGCGTGGTGGCCCAGCCGCCGTCGGGCGAGCGCTTGTAGATCAGGTGGATGACGCGGCCGTCGGGAATGGAGATTTCCGTGTCCCGCGCCTCGTCTCCCTTGGGATCGAGGAATTTCTGGCTGTAGGCGTCGACGTCGCCGACGAACGTGCCGGTGTCCTTGCGGTGCTGAATCAAATCGCGCAGCCGGCAGCCGGGCTTCACGATATCGCGCGACAACGCGAACATCTCGATATAGCGGTCGTTGCAGATCACCAGCCTGGCCTCGGCGTCGAACAGCAGCAGGCCCTGGGTCATGTTGTTGATGGCGGTGTCGAGATGCTGGCTCTTCTGCGACAGCAGCTTCTGCGCCGCTTCATGCTGGCGCTGCATCTGCCGGACGATGAGCGAGATGATGACGATCACGACGACGACAGCCAGTACGGCAGCCAGGAACTGCAGCCGGGTCTGCGACCGCCAGTCAGCCAATGCGGTCTCTGTCCTGGTGGCGGCGACGATCAGGATCGGAAAATGGTTGAGCGCGCGGACCGCACCGATGCGGTCGTCCATCGTCCTCTTGTTGACGAAGCGTCCCGAGATGTTTCCGCCGGCGGCGAGTGCGCGCTGGAATTGCGGCATTGACGAAACGTTCCTGCCGACGAGCGCCGGATCCTGCGGATAGCGGGCGATCACGGTACCGTCGTGATGGATCATCGAAATCGCGGTGTCGGCATCCAACGCCAGCGAGGCAACGAAAGCCTCGAAATGGCTGGGCTCGACGCCGCGGCTGGCGAAGCCGATAATGTCGCCTTTGCTGTCGACGATCCTGCGGGCGAACACGGTTGTCCACACACCCGTCACCTTGCTGACGACCGGCTCCACGACCACCTCGGGCGCGGGCCCTCCGGACGTGAACTCCCGGAAACTGCGGCGGTCGCGGATATGCACATCCGGCACCGGCCACACTTCCGAGGAATTGATCAACCAGCCGTCCTTGTTGAATACGTTCAGCGCGCCAACATGGGGCAGAGCCGCGAGCCTTGTGCGCAACATCTCGTGCGTGGCCAGCAGCGACATCCGCTTCTCGAAAGACTCGGCGGTGTCGATGCCGCCGGCATGCACATAGCTGAGGATGTCCTGATGCACGTGCTGGAGATCGGAGAGCTGCTGGTCGAAGTGACGGGACAGCAGCAGTGCGGTATTGGTGAGGTCGCGTTCGGTGACCTTGATGGCGCGTTCGCGGTATTCGAGCGCCAGGTAGGCGGTGCCGAGCGCAATCGCCAGCACCAGCGCCGCGCCGCAGATGATCAGCCATTGGATCGCGCCCATCCGCCCGCGGATCAACGCACCCGTTTTCGATAGCACCCGGCGCAACTTGGCTGCGCCGTTTGAAGAGCTATTCGACATTTCCCTGCCCCTGTTGGCGCTCGTCTTACGGGAGCACCACCAAAAAGGGCGTTAGGAAAACGGGTTACCGGAACCTTAAAGGACACCCGTCATAACGACAGTATTCTCGACAGGCGGCGTTTTGGGCCTTGAATCCTCGACCGGTTCGACCACGACCCGAACGACACCGGCACTGACCATGCCGAGCGCCTTGGCCGCGCTGGTGGAAACGTCGATGATACGTCCGCGGATGAACGGTCCGCGGTCATTCACCCGGCACACAATGGCGACATTGCCGTGAGAAACCCTCAACCGTTTGCCGAAGGCGTGGCTGCGGTGCGCACAGGTCATCTCATTGCCCTTGCCTATGCCGGGATAAAAGGACGCCAGGCCTGTCTCGGCCGCCATGGCCGTGGCGCTGGTGGAAAGCAACAACACTGTACAAAGCAAGGTCGTTCGCATTGCGGATCTGCCTGGTCGGCCCCGCCAGCAAACGCGGTAGCAACCAGCCAGGTTTCAGCAATGACGAAGCGCATGCCTCGCATTCCCTGGGAACCGTGCGGAACGAATTTGCGATGAAACATTCGCCTACGGTCGGACACAGTTCCTGCATTCAGACAGGACGGGTCAGCTCGGCAAAGTGCGCCAGCATGCGCGATGCGTCCGGCTCGACGCCGCTGAACAGGCGGAACGCACCGACGGCCTGGAACACCGCCATGCCCTCGCCGGACATGGTGCGACAACCTCGCGCCTTTGCCTCGGCGAGCAACGCCGTCTGCAGCGGAAAATACACGACGTCGGCAACCCACAAGTCCGGCGACAGCAGGTTTGCCGGCAGCGGCA
>JAKFVP010000183.1:0-1168 GCA_021732175.1 Bradyrhizobium sp. | reverse complement strand
CGGCAGGCCCGGAAATTTCGCCATGCCGACCGGCGTCGCATTGACCAGGCCGGCGGCGCCGCGCAAGGCGCCAGCGGCATCATCGAACACAATGGCGCGCCCAGCGCCGAACCTGGCACACAGCGCCTCGGCCAGCGCAGCCGCGCGAGCGCGGTCGGTATCGACAAGGACAAGCGTCGCGGTTTCCAACGTCAGCAGGGCGTGCGCCACCGCGGCACCTGCCCCGCCCGCTCCAAACAGGACGACGCGGGCGCGCCCGGCATCGCCCATGCCGCGCCGGAAGCTTTCCGCAAAGCCGGACCAGTCGGTGTTGTGGCCGATGCGGCGGCCTTCCCTGAACAGCACCGTATTGACCGCGCCAATCGCGCGCGCGTCGGGCGAAAGCTCGTCGAGCCATTCGATCACCGCCTGCTTGCAGGGAAAGGTGATGTTCAGCCCGGAAAACCCTTCGCGCTCGGCCGACGCGATCAGCTCGGGCAGCGCCTGCGCCGTGCGACCGAGCACATCGAGGTCGATCAGGCGATACGCGTAGCGAAGACCCTGTGCCTGACCTTCCCGCATGTGCATGGCCGGCGACAGCGAGGACTGAATGCCCGCGCCGATCAGGCCGACGAGAATCGACTGCCTTGCCACCATCGCCGGATTACAGCGGCCCGCGCGTTCCTGCGCAATCCCGTCCGCACATCATTTCACGATGACGCGGCCGGTCATGCCGTATTCGCGGTGATCCGGGATCAGGCAGGAATATTCGAAGGTCCCCGCCTTGGTGAATTTCCAGAGCAGTTCGGCCGATTGCTTCGGCGCCAGCGTGACGCCATTCGGCTCGTCATGCTTCATGTGCGGATGCTTCTTCATCATCGCCGCATGCGCCAGATTCTCCTTGGTGGTCGACAGCATGAATTCGTGGTCTTCGGTTCCGGCATTGCGGATCGCGAAGCGGATCTGCTCGCCGCGCTTCACCTCGATCAGAGATGGCTTGTATTCCATCTCGCTCATGACGACCTCGATGGTGCGCGCCGGCTTTGCCGGATCCCCCGGCTTGCCCGCGGCATAGGATGGATGCCGGGCACCATGCTGCGCGGCGACTGGACCTGTGGCCGCGATCGACGCGATGGCAGCCATCGCGGCCGCCATGGGTAGCGCAAGAAGTTTCAAACTGACATCTCCT
>JAKFVP010000570.1 GCA_021732175.1 Bradyrhizobium sp. | reverse complement strand
GGCTGGCGATGATGCTGCACGATTCCCACACGTCTGCTCCTCCATCCGCCGGCGCGCGACTAAGCTTCCTGCGCTTCGCCGGCGGATGGAGGAGCAGACGTGTGGGAATCGTGCAGCATCATCGCCAGCCGGTGCAGTTGCTCGTCCTGAAAGCCTTCGGCCTCGATTGCCTTGACGGTCGCCAGCACATAGTCGCGGTTGTTGCCGGAGCGGCCGTGTCCCTGGCGGACGATGCGCAATTGCTCATTGAGCGGCAGCCGGCCGGCATATTGCACATGGCTGCGATCGGCGACATAGGTCAGCGCGCTGACGCGCTGCTGCGAGGAATTGTTCAGCCACACCGAGCGCATCACTTCGCGATAGACGTGCGTGGTCTGCTCGCGGGCGCGCAGATAGTCGATCGTGGCCTTGCGCAGCTCGGGGGCGACCCGAAAGGCGATGCCGCGGCAGGCGCCGCCGCGGTCGAGCCCAAGCACCAGGCCGGGCTTCTCTGGTGTACCACGATGATCGAAGGAATAGACGCAGAGGGCGCGGTGTTCGCCGATGAGACGGGCCGGAACCTTCTCGATGAATTCAAAGCCCGGCCGCCACATCAGCGAGCCATAGCCGAACACCCAGAGGTCGCTGTTGCCGAATTCGTGATCTGAAACGGTGATTGCCGCCATCGCCGGGCACGGCTAGCAGAACTGAAAGGCGAATTCCACGCCTTTAAGCGCGAGAATGCCCGCTTACATTTGCCAAAATCGTCCGTCAAAGGGCCGCCCATGCAAGTCACATCTTCAGCGCCGCGACGGCGTCCGCTCTGGCGGCTTTTCATTGCTCCAATATTGCTGGTTATTGCTGCTGCTGCCTGGAGCGGATTCTGGTTCTATGCCGCCTCGCAGGTTGGCGTACGCGCCGACGCCTGGCGCGCCCAGGAGGCGAAGTCCGGTCGCAACTTCGACTGCGCCAAACGCAGCGTGGCCGGCTTCCCGTTCCGGCTCGAAATCAGTTGTGAGAATGCGAGCGTCGCTCTGGTCTCGCAGACCGCAGGCAACACGCCGTTCACGGCAAAGCTCGGCGAAATCCTCGTGGTGGCGCAGATCTACGATCCGCAGCGCGTGATCGCGGAATTCAAGTCGCCCGCCAGCGTCGCAATCCCCGATCAGGCGCCGCTGCGGGTGGACTGGAGCAAGGGGCGCGCCAGCGTGGTCGGTCTGCCGGCGGTGCCGCAGCGTGGCTCTCTGGTGTTCGACGATGTCGCGATCGACCGCGTCAACGCCAATTCGATCCAGGTGCCGATCGGGCGTGCCAAACATATCGAGCTGCATGGCCGCCTCGCCGAAGGCTCGCCGACGGACCATCCCGTCATCGAGACGGTGCTGCAGATGAATGAGGGCAGCGTGCAGGGCGTGCACCCCGTGCTGGCCGAGCCGTTCAATGCCGATATTCGCGCAAAGCTGTCCGGACTGAAGGACTTTGCGCCAAAGCCCTGGCCGGAACGCTTTCGCGAGATCGCGGCCGCCGGCGGCAAGGTCGAGATCCTGCAGTCGCGCATCCAGCAGGGCGACATGATCGCGGTTGCGGCCGGCACGCTCGCGCTCAACGCCAACGGCAATCTCGACGGCGAATTGCAGATGACGGTGACCGGCCTGGAACGCATCGTGCCGGCGCTCGGCATCGACAAGATTCTGGAAGAGGGCGTGCCGCAAGCGACCCTCGACCGTGTCGCGCCGGGTGTGAAAACGCAGGATCTCAACAATCTCTTTGGCGCGCTCGACAAGGCCATTCCCGGGCTCGGCAGGGTGGTCAAGCAGAACGCCAATGTGGGCGTCGCCGCGACGCTCAATCATATCGGCAGCGAGGCCACGCTCGAAGGCAAGAAAGCGCGCTCCTTCCCGCTGCGCTTTGCCAATGGCGCGGTGCTGTTCGGCCCGGTCAAGGTCGGTCAGGTGCCGCCGCTGTTCTAGTTCTTCTTCAGCGCCGCATGCGGCCGCCCGAAATCGGGCGCGGCCGAGTCCTGGCCGATCTCGACAATGCCGCGGCGGATGGCACGGGTGCGGGTGAAGTGATCGAACAGCGCCTCGCCGTCGCCGCGGCGGATCGCGCGCGTAAGCTTCGAGAGGTCCTCGGTGAAGGTGCCGAGCATTTCCAGCACGGCTTCCTTGTTGTTGAGGAACACGTCGCGCCACATCGTCGGATCCGAAGCGGCAATGCGCGTGAAATCGCGAAAGCCGCCGGCCGAGAATTTGATCACCTCCGATTCCGTGACCTGCGCCAGTTCGTCAGCGGTGCCGACGATGGTGTAGGCGATCAGATGCGGCAGATGGCTGGTGATGGCGAGCACGAGGTCATGATGATCAGGGGTCATGATCTCGACCTTGGCGCCGAGCCCGGCCCAGAACGCGCGCAGATGCTCGGTCGCTTCAGCCGAGGTCCCCTCGGGCGGCGTGAGGATGCACCAGCGGTTGATGAAGAGCTCGGGAAAGCCGGAATCCGGTCCCGAATGTTCGGTGCCGGCCACGGGATGCGCGGGCACGAAGTGAACGCCGGCAGGAATATGCGGCGCCATCTCGCGCACCACGGCGCCCTTGACCGAGCCGACGTCGGAGATGACCGCGCCCTTCTTCAGGTGCGGACCGATTTCAGCCGCGACCGCGCCGCAGGCGCCGACGGGGATGCAGAGGATGACGAGGTCGGCATCCCTGACGGCCTCGGCATTGGTCTCGACCACGCGGTCGACGATCCCGAGCTCCTTCACCCGCGCGCGGGTTTTTTCCGAGCGCGCGGTGGTGACGATCTCGTCGGCCAGTCCCTGTTGACGTGCCGCGCGCGCGATCGAGCCGCCGATCAGGCCGAAGCCGATCAGCGCGACACGCTTGAATGCACCGGATGCGCTCACTTGCCCGCCATGAAGTCGCGAAGGCCGTCGACGACGAGGCGATTGGCCTCCTCAGTGCCGATGGTCATGCGCAGGGCATGCGGCAGGCCGTAATTGTTGAGACCGCGCAGCACGAGGCCGCGCCGGGTGAGATAGGCGTCGGCTTCCGCCGAAGTCTTTCCCTTGGTGGTCGGGAAATGGATCAGCACGAAGTTCGCAACACTCGGCGTCACCTTGAGCCCGAGTTTGGAAATCTCTTCGGTGAGCCAGTTGCGCCAGTGCTCGGTATGCGCCTTCGACATCTGGACATGCGCGCTGTCCTCGATCGCGGCGACCGCCGCCAGCATCGCCGGCGTCGAGACGTTGAAGGGGCCGCGGATGCGATTGACGGCATCGACGATGTTCGCAGGCCCGAACATCCAGCCGATCCGCAGCGCAGCCAGCCCGTGGATCTTGGAGAAGGTGTGCGTCACCACCGTATTCTCGGTGGTGGCGACGAGCTCGATGCCGAGCTCATAGTCGTTGCGCGAGACGTAGTCCGAATAGGCGGCATCCAGCACCAGCAGCACATGGCCGGGCAGGCCCGCGCGCAGGCGCTTGACCTCGTCGAACGGAATGTAGGTACCGGTCGGATTGTTGGGATTGGCGAGCCACACCAGCTTGGTGCGCGGCGTCACCAGCTTGAGGATCGCATCGACATTGGCGGTGTGCTCGACCTCCGGCGCGACGACGTTCGTGGCGCCATTCGCCATGGTCGCAATCGGATAGACCAGGAAGCCGTGCGCGGTGGAGATCGCTTCATCACCTTGCTTCAGATAGGTGTGGGCGAGCAGATTGAGGATCTCGTCGGAGCCGGCGCCGCAGATGATGCGGTTCGGATCGAGCCCGTAGGCGCGGCCGATCGCCTCGCGCAGCACCCTTGAAGTGCCTTCCGGATAATCCTCCAGATGGTCAGCCGCATGCTTGTAGGCCGCGATAGCCTTCGGCGAAGGGCCGAATGGTGTCTCGTTCGCCGACAGCTTGAACACCTTGCGGCCCGGCTCGGGCACCGGGGTCTTGCCCGGTGTGTAGGGCGCAATGTCGAGAATGCCGGGGTTCGGCACGGGGCGGTTCATCTTTGGCTCCGGAATGCCTGGGGCTAGGTCTTTTGAGCCCCGTTCGGGGGCACCGTATAGCGCGTTGCGTGGCCGCCGACGAGGGCCGACGAGCGTACCGAGGCCCCCGCTTTCAGCAGGGCCAGCTTGACCTTTTCGAACCCTTCACCAGCCACCGACACCAGCAGTGCCGCGCCGTCGAAGGCGGTGTCGGGGACCGCGACGATTTCGGCCAGCGGCGCCACGGCGCGGGCGATATCCGCATTCCAGCCGGAGACGCGGACGCTCCACACCTGCACCTCCGTCGACATGGCATCGTCAGCCACGCGCGAGATGACGAAGACGGGCAGGGCCGCCGGATGGTCGGCACGCTCGAGGAAGGGCAGGCGCGCAATGATCTTCGGCGCGCCGTCGGCTTCGAGCTCGTTCCACCACGGCGTGCGGCTCGACACGGCCGAGACCAGCGCGAGATCGCCTTTGGATTTGGCCACCGCATCGACGGCCGCCGTACTGTTGAAATGCGGCACATAGGGCACGACGAAGCCGAAGTGAAAGCGCGCGGAGTCGCGCATCGCGGATTCGCCGACCGACACATCGGCATGCACCGAGAACGGCGCCTGCACATAGGTGAAGGTGGAGATGATGACGCGCCAGATGCTCTCGATGGTGTCGAGCGGCAGGATGCCGCGATGACGCTTCACCAGCTCGCGCATCATGCTGGCCTCGCGCGCGGGCCGAAATGCGGAACCCACTTCCTGGGTCTGCTTTACCTGGATCAGGCGATCGATGATGTCGCCGCGCGCCATCAGCAGGCGATGCACCTGCTCGTCGATTGCATCGATCTCCTTGCGCAGCTCGGCCAGCGAGGGCGGAGCGGGGGGCGGCTTTGACATGACGAACCCAACGAGAGCCGGAAACAGCCCGGCGAACAGGGCCATTGATTAGGTAAGAGCGGCGCTGAAAGCAAAGGAAATGAGGGCAAAATGCGCCTCGCGCGGCGCCCGGCCGGCCGGTTAACCAAGCCCTTGTCTTGACGAAGGGGCCTGGCGCCGCTAGTTTTGCCGTGTTCCGTGGTCATTTGAGCCGGCCGGCTTGCAGCCACGTTAAATAAATCGCTAAACAGGCCGGGGACACGCATCCCGGCCGAACCCTGTTCAGGCCGGGTTTTTTATTGGCCTGATGTCCAAGGACCTCCGCATGCGGAGGCCGGTGCCGAGATGACAGAGTTGAAGTCGATAGTAAGTCCGGCGATCCAGATCGACGATCGCCTGCACGAAGCCGACAATCCCTCGTCCAAGGTCGCCAAGTTCGGCGTGGACCAACCGCTCAAGCTCGATTGCGGTGTCGATCTCGCGCCGTTCCAAATCGCTTACCAGACCTATGGCGAGCTCAATGCGGAGCGCTCGAACGCCATTCTCGTCTGCCATGCGCTGACCGGCGATCAGCATGTCTTCAACACGCATCCCATCACGGGCAAGCCCGGTTGGTGGGACACGATGGTTGGGCCGGGGCTGCCGCTCGACACCAGCCAGTACTTCATCATTTGTTCCAACGTGATCGGCGGCTGCATGGGCTCGACCGGTCCCGCTTCAACCAATCCCGCGACCGGCAAGCCGTGGGGCCTCGATTTTCCGATCATCACCATCCCCGACATGGTGCGCGCGCAAACCCTGTTGATCGACCGTCTCGGCATCGAGACGCTGTTCTGCGTTGTTGGCGGCTCGATGGGCGGCATGCAGGTGCTGCAATGGACCGCGGCCTATCCGGATCGCGTGTTCTCTGCCCTGCCGATCGCATGCTCGACGCGGCATTCGGCGCAGAACATCGCGTTCCACGAGCTCGGCCGCCAGGCGATCATGGCCGATCCGGACTGGCGCGGCGGCCGCTATGTCGACCACAATGCGCACCCGCATCGCGGGCTCGCCGTCGCGCGCATGGCGGGCCACATCACCTATCTGTCCGACGCGGCGCTGCATCGCAAGTTTGGCCGGCGCATGCAGGATCGCGAGCTGCCGACATTCTCGTTCGATGCGGATTTCCAGGTCGAGAGCTATCTGCGCTACCAGGGATCGTCTTTTGTCGAGCGGTTCGACGCCAACAGCTATCTCTATCTGACGCGCGCGATGGATTATTTCGACATCGCCGCCGATCACGGTGGCAAGCTGGCGAAAGCCTTCACGGGCATCAAGACGCGGTTCTGCGTAGTGTCATTCACCTCTGACTGGCTGTTCCCGACTTCGGAATCGCGGGCGCTGGTGCACGCGCTGAACGCCTCGAGCGCGCGGGTGTCGTTTGCAGAGATCGAGACCGATCGCGGCCATGACGCCTTCCTGCTCGATGTGCCCGAGTTTTTCGACATCACCCGCGCCTTCCTGCAATCGGCAGGCAAGGCACGCGGACTGAAGGCGGATGGCTAGGATGGCGCTCCAGGAACAGATGCTGCCGCTGCCCGGCATTGCGCCGGATCGGACCGGCAAGTATCGCACCGATCACCTGCTGGTCGCGGGGATGATCGAGTCCGGCTCAAAGGTGCTCGACGTCGGCTGTGGCGATGGCGAGTTGCTGCAATTGCTGGAAAGTCGCGGCATTGACGGGCGCGGCATCGAGCTGTCGCGCGCCGGTGTCAACGGCTGCGTCGCCAAGGGACTTGCCGTGGTGCAGGGCGACGCCGACACCGACCTCGTCAACTATCCCGACGATGCCTTCGACTACGTGATCCTGTCGCAGACGCTGCAGGCGACGCGCCAGCCAAAGGTGGTGCTGGAGAATCTGCTCCGCATCGGCCGCCGCGCCATCGTCTCCTTCCCGAATTTCGGCTTCTGGAAGATGCGGCTGCAGCTGCTGGTCGGCGGACACATGCCGCGCACGGAGAACCTGCCGGCGACCTGGTACGACACCGCCAACATCCATTTCTGCACCATCAAGGATTTCGTCGAGCTGTGCGACGCCATCAACGTCAAGATGGAACGCGCGGTGGCGCTCGATCTCTATGGCCGCCCGGTGCCGCTGAACCTGCCCTGGTGGGTCTGGAACATGTTCGGCGAGCAGGGCGTGTTTTTGCTGAGCCGAGGGAAATAAACTCCGTCGTCATTCCGGGGCGCCGCTACGCGGCGCCGCGGAATGACACTTAGACCGGCGCGTGCACCAGCGATCTGGTATCGCGCACCAGCCAGTGGCCGGACTCCACCAGCGCGATGAAGCGCTCGACCATCTCGTTGAACAGCGCCGGCTCCTCCAGATTGAGCACGTGACCTGCCTTGGGGAAGAACGAGAGGCCCGCCGCCGGCAAGTGCTTCTTCAGGAACAGGCTGGGCTCGATGCAATTGTCGTCCTCGTCGCCGCACAGGATCAGCGCCGGTGTCGGCACTTTGCGGATCGCTTCCACCATCGTGTAGATCGAGGGGCGGCCGCCCTGGAAGCTGCGCATCGTGTTGGCCGAGCCGGTGGCGTCGTGACGCGCCAGCGCCGCATAGAAGTCGGCATGGCCGCGCGGGTCCTTGACCAGGAACGGAATCCGGCTCGGCGCCTCGCGCGTCACCTTGGCGACCTCGACCGAGCCGATCGTTTCGTACTGCTCGGCATTGGCGCGGCACTGCGCGCGGAAGGCATCGAGCTTCTCGATGGGAGAGCCGGAGCCGACGGCAGCCAGCGTCATCGACAGCGCGCGTCCGGGCGCATTCAGCCCAACCTGCAGCGACGAGTAGGAGCCCATCGAGAGCCCGACGAAATGCGCCTTCTCGATTTTGAGATGATCGAGCACCGCGAGCGCATCGGTGTAGAAATGCTTGTAAGTGTAGACGTCGGCCGTTGGCGGCACATCCGATGGCGTATAGCCGCGCGCGGAGTAGGCGATGCAGCGGTGGCCGCGCGAGAAGTAACGCATCTGCGGCTCCCAGTTCGTGTGGTCGGCCGCGAATTCGTGCAGGAAGATGATCGGCGTTCCGCTTCCTGCCTCTTCGAAATAGAGGCGGACGTTATCCTTGGCGACGGCATAGGGCATTTCGAGTTCCTCTTCGTTGGCCTGCGCTCCGTAGTGAGACAGGTTCCATTGCCACGAAATGATCCCTGAATCACCCGCGAATCGTTCCCGCACTGCCGCATGAAATCTTGCTCTCGCCACAGCTCGCCGCGAAACGCGTTTCCGGCTTTGCGCAACGTTGCGCGTCGCAGGGGATTGGGGGTGACTACATAAGGAAAGACTATGCTTCGTATGGTTGCGTTCTGCCGGCCTCCTCTTGCGGCGCTGGCACTGTCTACCGCGGCAATCGCCGCAACTCTCTCTCCGGCGTCGGCACGCCCGCATCATGGCGCAAGCCGATACTCCAACGCCACTCACCACATCGGCCATCACGCGCGATGGCAGCAGGCTCGATATCATTCCCGCCATCAGTATCGCCGCGTCGCCAGGCAGCAAGAAGTCCTGCCGATCGGGGAGAGCGGCTTTATCGTCGGCAGCGGCTTTGCCGGCATGACATCAGACACGGGCGGCACGGTGCGCGTGGCGCGCTACCAGTCCCGGCATTCGTACCGGCGTATCGTACGGCAGGCGCGCCTTGAGCGCGTCGCGGCGGCGCCGATCATCCGCACGCACGGCTTCGAGAGCAGCT
>JAKFVP010000572.1 GCA_021732175.1 Bradyrhizobium sp. | reverse complement strand
CAGCTCTTCCCTGTTCGACCAGGGCGCTGGCGGCCGCGGTTGCCGAAGGCGTCGACCTGATCAAGCCGAACCTGCGTGAAATGCGCGAGCTGGCGGGAAGCGATCCCGACGACAGCGCGGCTTGGGAAAGCGCCGCCCGCGCCCTGGTCGAACAGGGAAGAGCTGACGTCATCGCCCTGACCATGGGGCATCTCGGCGCCGCATTGGTGACGCGAGATGCGACATTGCGGGCGAAGCCGCTTCCGATCCAGCCAATCAGCGCGGTCGGGGCTGGCGACAGCTTCCTTGGCGCGCTGGTTTTCGGCATGGCGGCAGGCCACGCTTCGGCCGAATGCTTTCGCAGCGCGGTTGCCGCGGGCGCCGCCGCTCTTCTTAATCCCGGCACCGGGCTTTGCCGGCCTGAAGACATCGTCCGCCTCGCGCGGGAGGTGGTGATCGAGCCGGGGTGATCCGCTGAAATCAGTACCGGCGGTAGCGGTAATGCAGGCGGCGCGGATAATGGCCGTAGCGGCCATACGCATAGCGCCAGCCATAGCTCGTATAGGGATTGCCCGGTCCGTAGTTCTGGCAGTTGGCGTTGGGGTAGAACTGCGCACACCAGCCGGGATTGTAAATCACGTGCTGTGCCGCAGCCGGAGCGGCGAATATGAACAGCAAGGCGCTGGAGAGGATTGCGAGTCTGGCCATGACGAACTCCTCAGGCGTTCTCGGGTAGCGTTGTATGCAAGACAAGTGACGGGCGTCGTGGTGGTTCCCTGCAGCGCAATCAGTGGCACAAGAACCACAGCGGGAACAACTCGCTGGCTGGTTGCCGCCCGATAATCGAATCACTTAACGTCGCGCCGGGGTAGGAAGCTGAGGGTGGCGTTATGAGATTTGCTTCCATTGAAAGTGCGTTGTTGGTGGCGTCGTTGACCATGCTGACGCTGGTCGTGGTGTGGGGCGTGAAAATCCTGACATCATGACGCTGCGGGACGGAATGTCCCGTCAGCCCTGCGCAGGGAACGTCAGGCCGGCGCTCGGATTGAGCGGGCTCGCACGGACCTCACAACAGACTTACTAGCCGGAGACGCGGGGTTTCTTCTTGCTGCGCTTGGCCTTCGGGCCGGCATAGTAGGGATTGACGACGCATGAGGCGTAGCGGCCGGAAGCTGATGCCTGGCACTGCGGGATCGAGGTGTAGGCGCATTCGAAATAGTAGTCGGTCATGCCCTGGTAGATCTGCAGGCAAACCGGATAGGCGGGATCGTATGTCTGCGCCTGCACCGGTGCGGTCGCGAGCATCGCGGCGAATGCGGCGCTGGTCATGGCTGCAGCAAGCGCGTAAGACTTCATGGTCGTGTCCTTCCTCATTGCGCCGCGGAGTTCCCGCGTGGTCGCAACCATCCTATCAAACAAGATCGGTCGCCGCCGCTGGTTCCTCAGCGCATGTGCGGCCGCTCACCACACTGTGCAGTTACTCCGCGTGCCGTCCATGGATCGAATCAACTAGACTCGCGCGCGGGGTAGGAAGCGGAGGGCATTATGAAACTCGCTTCCTTCGAAACCATTTTGGTCCTGGCTTCGCTGACCATGCTCGCGCTCGTCGTGATGGGCGGATGAAAAAATCCGGCCTCGGAGCACCCATATTGCAGGTGGACGAGCTCGCTGGCGGCCCTCGCGCGGAATCAGATACGGTCGCGCCCGGGTGAGGAAGCGGAGAGCTGTGATGAAGTTCGCTTCCCTAGAGAATGTGTTGATGCTGGCGACGCTGGTAATGTTCGCCGTGTTCGTGGCGTGGAGCGTCAAGATCATTACCGCGTGGGCGTAAGCGCGCGTTCTGCCGCGCGCCTCGCGACATGCTTGTGGCAGAACGGCTCAGCACTGGGCCATCAGCCGCGCGGGTGCGGCGAAGCGCTGGCGCCCTTTGCGCAGGAAAGCCTTGGGCAGGATATTCTTGCGATAGCCGGCCGCTGCCGTCACAGGCGCGGTCAAAGCCGCAATTGCGCTGGCGATCATGGTCCGCCGGAGCATGGAAACCTCCCGTTCATCCGATCCGCCTGTTGGTCGCGGGGAAGATGACGGCCGGTTCATCGCGGCTCATCCCGAAGCCGTGATGCGCTGGTGCCCCTTGTCCAATCAGTGGCTTAGGTCGCCAGGTAACCCGGCAACGGCATTCCAGTTTCTGCTACCGGGAGTTGCATATCGCGCCAGCAATCGCGACTCGCCTACAGATTGCAATTGCTTGATTCATCCGATCTTAGGTTTTGACAGGCAGTTTCCCGGCGCGGAAAGGTACGTCCAGCCGAGAGGAAGTAATGCAGCGCCTTCTTGTGAAGTTTTTGCGTGACGAGTCCGGAGCTACGGCCATCGAATACGGCCTGATCGCAGCCGGTATCGCGCTCGCCATCATTGCCATCATCAACGGTATCGGCCTGAAACTCGCCGACCTGCTCGGCACGCTCAACACGATGCTGAAGTAGCCGTCACTTTTTCTCGTCAGCTTTATTGCGTCCCGGCGGCCCCATGCGACCGAGCAGGGGCCGCACGACGCCAGCGACGCGGGAATGTGGTCCTCCAGCCAGCCGCCACCGACCGCTGGCAGGAACGTCGGGAGGATGTCGGACCGCCCGTGGCGATCCCGGCAGGATTCGAACCTGCAACCCTCAGAGTAGAAATCTGATGCTCTATCCAGTTGAGCTACGGGACCGGACCGTTTGCGGCGGTGCAACAGCCTTGTAACACTGCCAATATGAAAAATCCGCTGCGCCGCCAAGGCCGTCCGAACCTGCGGGCCGGCCGGAGCGACTAACGCGAGCGGTGGATCGCCTCAGACGGCGGTTCGCCCGGTTGTCATGCCGCTCTGGAGCCCGTCCGGTCCGGCGCAGGGACCTGTTTCGGCAATGCTTTGCGACCTTTTTGCTCGCCCCGCACGCTGCCATCAGTCCGTCACCTTTTCGCTGCCTTTTATGCCTGCCGCGGCTGACGTCCGCGGCCCAAGGAGTCTCCCCATGATCGGTTTGGTACGCGCCGCAGCTTTTTGCGCCACGCTGGCGCTTGGCCTCAATTCGGCGTTCGCCGCGGACAAGTCCTTCAAGCGCGACGACCTCGCCGATTCCGCCATCAAGCTGGAGGCCGAGATCAAGAAGGAGGCGGGGCCGATCGCCAAGACCACGGCGACGCTAAAGACCGACGCCGACGCCGCCTTCAAGCGCAACGATTTCCGCAACGGCCTCGATCTCCTCGGCAAGATCGCCGTGTCAGCGCCCGAAGACAGCGGCAACTGGCTGCGGCTCGCCCGCACCATCTTCCAGATCCGTCCGGTCAACTCGACCGAGCAGACTTTCCTGCTCGAGCGCGCCTCGACCGCGGCCTACATCGCCTATCAGCGCGCCGGCAATCCCGGCGAGGAGGCGGATGCGCTGGCGGTGCTCGGCCGGGCGATGGCCGACAGAAAACTGTGGCGGCCGGCGCTGGATGCGCTGCGGCTCTCGCTCGACATGCGCGAGGTCGCCGACGTCCGCGGGCAGTATGAGAAGATGCGCGACGAGCATGGCTTCCGCGTGCTTGACTACACCGTGGATTCCGACGGCGCGACGCCGCGGGCCTGCTTCCAGTTCTCGGAGGAACTGGCCAAGCGCGTCGATTTCTCGCCCTTCGTGGCGCAGGCCGGTACCGACAAGCCGGCATTGTCCTCGGAAGGCAAGCAGCTCTGCGTCGAGGGGTTGCGGCACGGCGAGCGCTACAACATCAATCTGCGCGCCGGCATGCCGTCGGGGGTAAAGGAGAGCCTGCCGAAATCGGCCGAGTTCAACATCTACGTGCGCGACAGGAAACCGTTCGTGCGCTTCACCGGCAAGGCCTATGTGCTGCCGCGCACCGGCCAGCGCGGCATTCCGCTGGTCAGCGTCAATACGCCTGCTGTGAAGGTCGACGTCTTCAGGATCGGCGACCGCAATCTGCTCAATACCGTCATCGACGGCGATTTCCAGGGCACGCTGAACCGGTACGAGCTGAATTCGCTGGGCGACGAGCGCGGCGTCAAGGTCTGGTCGGGCGAACTCGCGACTGCGACGACGCTGAACCAGGACGTCACCACGGCTTTCCCCGTCGACCAGGCGCTCGGTGATTTGCAGCCGGGCGTCTATGTCATGACCGCGGCGCCGAAGAACCCGGGCAGTCAGGACGATAGTTCGCTGGCGACGCAGTGGTTCATCGTCTCCGACATGGGCGTGACCGCCTTCTCCGGCAATGACGGCGTGCACGTCTTCGTCAATTCGCTGGCGTCGACCGAAGCCGTTGCGAAAGCCGAGGTGCGCCTGATCGCGCGCAACAACGAGATCCTCGCCACCCGCAAGACCGACGATGCCGGCCATGTGCTGTTCGAGGCAGGACTTGCGCGCGGCGAGGGCGGGCTGTCGCCTGCGATGGTGACGGTCACGAGCGAGAAGGCGGACTACGCCTTCCTCAGCCTGAAGACCAACGCCTTCGAGCTCAGCGATCGCGGCGTGGCGGGCCGCATCGTGCCTGCCGGAGCCGACGCGTTCGTCTATGCCGAGCGCGGCGTCTATCGCTCCAATGAAACCGTCCATCTCACCGCCTTGCTGCGCAACGGGCAGGGCAATGCCGTGACCGGCACGCCGCTGACCCTGGTGGTCGAGCGGCCGGATGGCGTCGAATACCGTCGCGCGGTGCTGCCGGACCAGGGCGCCGGTGGGCGGAGCCTGTCGATTGCGCTCAATTCCGCGGTCCCGACCGGGACCTGGATGGCGCGGGCCTTCACCGACCCCAAGGCGCCGGCCGTCGGCCAGACCACGTTCATGGTCGAGGATTACCTGCCGGAGCGGATCGAATTCTCCATTACTTCCAAGGAGAAGGTCATCAAGGCGGAAGCTCCTGTGGAGCTTAAGGTCGACGGCCGCTTCCTCTATGGCGCGCCAGCGTCCGGCCTGCAGCTCGAGGGCGACATGCTTGTGACCACGGCGGCCTCCGGCCGGCCCGGCTATCCCGGCTACCAGTTCGGCGTGGCCGACGAGGAGAGCTCCAGCAACGAGCGCACCCCGATCGAGAACCTGCCCGTCGCCGACGACAAGGGCGTTGCAACCTTCCCGGTGACCTTGGCAAGAGCGCCGAGTTCGACCCGGCCGCAGGAAGCGCAGATCTACATCCGCATGGCCGAGACCGGCGGCCGCGCCGTCGAGCGCAAGCTGGTGCTGCCGGTGGCGCCCGCAACCAATCTGATCGGCGTAAAGCCGCTGTTCGGCGCCAAAAGCGTGGCCGAAGGCGACAAGGCCGAGTTCGACGTCGTGTTCGTGGCGCCCGACGGCAAGCAACTGGCGCGCTCCGGCCTGCGCTACGAGCTGATGAAGATCGAGTCGCGTTACCAGTGGTACCGCCATAACTCCTATTGGGAATATGAGCCGGTCAAGTCGACCAAACGCGTCGGCGATGGCGATGTGAACCTTGCCGCCGACCAGGCGGCACGGCTGAGCTTCGTGCCGCAGCCCGGCCGCTATCGCCTCGACGTCAAGTCGACGGATGCCGACGGGCCGATCACCTCGGTGCAGTTCGACGTCGGCTGGTATTCCGACGGTGGTGCCGATACGCCTGACCTGCTGGAGACTTCGGTCGACAAGCCGGAATATCTCTCCGGCGATACCATGGTGGTGTCGGTCAATGCGCGCACATCAGGCAAGCTCACCGTCAACGTGCTCGGCGACCGGCTGCTGACGACGCAGAGCGTCGACGTCAAAGAAGGCACCAACCAGGTCAAGATATCAGTCGGCAAGGACTGGGGCACCGGCGCCTATGTGCTGGCGAACTTGCGCCGTCCGCTCGATGCGGCCGCCCAGCGCATGCCGGGCCGCGCGATCGGGGTGAAATGGTTCGGGATCGACAAGAAGGCGCGGACGCTGGCCGTGGAGCTTGCACCGCCGCCGCTGGTGCGCCCGGGCAGCGCGCTGAAGATCCCGGTCAAGGTCACCGGGCTCAATGCCGGTGAAGACGCCAAGGTCGTGATCGCCGCCGTCGACGTCGGCATCCTCAACCTCACCAACTACAAGCCGCCTGCGCCGGACGATTACTATCTCGGCCAGCGCCGCCTGACCGCTGAGGTGCGCGACCTCTACGGCCAGTTGATCGACGGCATGCAGGGCACGCGCGGCCAGATCAAGTCCGGCGGCGACGCCGGTGCGGAGCTGACCGGCAGCCCGCCGACGCAAAAGCCGCTGGCGCTCTATTCAGGGATCGTCACGGTTGGCGCCGACGGCTCGGCCGAGGTCAGCTTCGACATTCCGGAGTTCGCGGGTACCGCGCGGGTGATGGCGGTGGCGTGGACCGCGACCAAGCTCGGCCGTGCCACGACTGATGTGATCGTCAGGGATCCCGTGGTGCTGACCGCGACCTTGCCGCGCTTCTTGCTCAATGGCGACAAGGGCACTGTTAGTTTCGATGTCGACAACGTCGAGGGCGCGGCGGGCGATTACACCATCAACGTGAAGACGACGGGTCCGGTGAAGGTGACCGGCAATCCCGCCACCACGGTGAAGCTTGCCGAGAAGCAGCGCACTTCGCTGTCGCTGGCGCTCGATGCCGGCGGCGCCGGGTCAGCCAATATCGACGTTGAGATCAAGGGCCCGCAGGGGCTGACCCTGGCGCGGCACTATGCCGTTGACGTCAAGGCGGCGACGCAGATCCTGGCCCGGCGATCGATCCGGACGCTCGCCAAGGGCGAGAGCCTGACACTGACCTCGGACATGTTCTCCGATCTCGTCTCAGGCACCGGCAGTGCGTCGATCTCGGTCAGCCTCTCGACCGCGCTCGATGCGGCGACCATCCTCAAGGCGCTCGACCGCTATCCGCACGGTTGCTCCGAGCAGATCACGAGCCGGGCAATGCCGCTGCTCTATGTCAACGATCTCGCGGCCGGCGCGCATCTCGCCATGGACACCGCCGTCGACCAGCGCATCAAGGACGCCATCGAGCGGCTGCTGGCGCGGCAGGGCTCCAACGGTTCGTTCGGCCTGTGGTCGGCCGGCGGCGACGACGCCTGGCTCGATGCCTATGTCACGGACTTCCTGACCCGCGCCCGCGAAAAGGGCTTTGCGGTGCCGGACGTGCTGTTCAAGAGCGCGCTCGATCGCATCCGCAATTCGGTTGTGAATGCCGAGGAGCCGGAGAAGAACGGCGGCCGCGATCTCGCTTACGGCCTCTACGTGCTGGCTCGTAATGGCGTCGCTCCCATTGGCGACCTCCGCTATCTCGCGGATACAAAACTCTCCGCGGTGGCAACGCCGATTGCGAAATCGCAGCTCGCAGCGGCGCTGGCGCTGGTCGGCGACCGGGCGAGGGCGGAGCGGGTCTATGGCGCCGCGCTCGAAGCGCTCGCGCCGAAGCCCACGATCGAGTTCGGCCGCACCGACTATGGCAGCGCGCTGCGCGATGCCGCCGCGCTGGTCTCGCTTGCCAGCGAAGGCAACGCGCCGCGGGCGACGCTGACGCAGGCGGTTCAGCGCGTCGGGGCGGCGCGCGGGCTGACGCCCTACACCTCCACGCAGGAGAATGCCTGGATGGTGCTGGCGGCGCGCGCGCTCGCCAGGGAAACGATGTCGCTCGACATCGACGGCCAGGCGGCCAAGCAGGCGGTGTTCCGCAGCTACAAGGCCGCCGAGATGGCCGGCAAGCCGATCAGGATCACCAACACCGGCGATGCGCCGGTGCAGGCGGTGGTCTCGGTCTCGGGCTCGCCGGTCACGCCGGAGCCTGCGGCCTCCAACGGCTTCAAGATCGAGCGCAATTACTACACGCTCGCCGGCAAGCCGGCCGACATCACCAAGGCGAAGCAGAACGACCGCTTTGCGGTGGTGCTGAAGATCACCGAGGCCAAGCCGGAATACGGTCACATCATGGTGGCCGACTATCTGCCGGCCGGCTTCGAGATCGACAACCCGCGGCTGGTGTCTTCGGGCGATAGCGGCACGCTCGACTGGATCGAGGACGGTGAGGAGCCCGAGAATACCGAGTTCCGCGACGACCGCTTCACGGCGGCGATCGACCGTGCCGCAGACGACCAGTCGATCTTCACGGTGGCCTACATCGTGCGCGCGGTGTCGCCCGGCAAATACGTGCTGCCGCAGGCCTATGTCGAGGACATGTACAACCCCTCGCGCTACGGCCGCAGCGCCACCGGTTCGATCGAGGTGCGTCCGGCGAAATGAAGGCGGAAGCGACCATAGCGACGGCACCGCAAGGCGGGCGCTGGCGACGGATAAGGAAGGCGGCAGGCCTTACGGCTGCCGCCGGCCTCGTTGTCGTCGTCGCCTTCGCTGGCTGGGTGATCTCGCTCGGGCCGCTGCCGCTGGATCAGGCGAAGCGTGTCTCCACGACCATCGTCGATCGCAACGGCAAGCTGCTGCGCGCCTATGCGATGGCCGACGGCCGCTGGCGGTTGCCGGTCGATGCCAAGCGCGACGTCGATCCGAACTATCTGAAACTGCTGCTCGCCTTTGAGGACAAGCGTTTTCATTCCCATGCCGGCATCGATCCGCTCGCGCTGGGCCGGGCGGCGTTCCGGCTCGTCACCTCCGGCCACATC
>JAKFVP010000571.1 GCA_021732175.1 Bradyrhizobium sp. | reverse complement strand
CTGGTCCCACGGCCCTTCCTCGCCGATCTTCTCCTTGAGATGATCGAGCCCGACCTTGTGCAGGGCCTCGCACACCTGCTCGTCGCGCCAGTCGTTCTCGGCGCCGGGATAGGCGATGGCGCGACGCAGCGTGCCCGAGGGCACATAGGGTTTTTGCGGCAGCATGAACAGCCGGCGGTCGGGATGGAAATTGACGGCGCCGTCGCCCCACGGCCAGAGGCCGGCGATGGCGCGCACCAGCGTGCTCTTTCCCGTGCCGGATTCGCCGGCCACCAAGAGCCGCTCGCCGGGCTCGATCACGACCTCGGTTTCGCCGACCACGGCGGTGCCGTCGTCGAGCGTCACCGAGAGGTCCTTCAGCTCCAGCATGGCCTCGCCCTGGGTTTCGCCGCGCTTGATGCGGCCAAAACCGTCGCCCTTCTCGGCGCGCTCCAGGCCGTCGAGCGACATCATCAGCGAGGCGATGCGGCGTGCGCAGGCGTTCCAGTCGGCGAGCCGCGGGTAATTGTCGACCAGCCAGCCGAACGCGGCCTGCACGATGGTGAAGGCGGACGCCGCCTGCATCACCTGGCCGAGGCTCATGCTGCCGTCGAGGAATTTCGGCGCACACAGCAGGATCGGGACCACAGGAGCAATCAGGCTCGAGCCCTGCGACACCAGCGTGGTGCGCATGTGCTGGCCGGCAAGCCGCGCCCATTGCCGCAGCACGGCGGTGAAGTTGCGGTCGATGCCGCCGCGCTCTTCCTCCTCGCCGCCGAGCAGCGCAATGCTCTCGCCGTTCTCGCGCACGCGCGTCAGGGTGTAGCGGAATTCCGCTTCGGCCTGGTTCTTGTCTTCGGAGACCTGCACGAAGCGGCGGCCGATCGTCATGATCGAGCCCGAGGCGATCGCGGCGTAGATGACGGCGGCGATCACGAGGAAGCCGGGGATGGTGACCTGCGAGCCGCCCAGCGTCACGGTGAGCGCGCCGCCGATGGTCCAGAGCACGACGATGAAGGTCGTCGCTGACAGGAACGCACTGGTGACGCCTGCGATGAAATCCACCGGCGCGTCGGTCGACGTGCGCAGATCCTCGGCGATACGGTATTCCGGGTTCTTGTGGTCGCCGCTGACCAAATTGAGCTGATAGTAGCGTCCGTTAGCGAGCCAGCGCGTCAGCACGGCATTGGTCAGCCAGGCGCGCCAGCGGCGCTGGATGCCCATGCGGGCATAGACCTGCGCGACGCCGACCAGCACGCTGCCGATCGCCAACGGAAAGAACACGCCAGTGAGGAAGTACACGCTCGCCGCATCGCGCTTCTCGATGCCGTCGAAGATCGCCCGGTTCCAGACATTGATGCCGTATTGCAGGGCGACGTTGCCGACGATCAGGATCAGCAGCCCGATCGAGAACGGCCAGGCGAGGCGATCGCCGTTGCGGCTCCAGAAGCCGCGCGCGCTGATCCAGAACCGCGTCAGCAGATAGCCCTTGCGCGCCTCTTCCGCCTCCTCAGGTGTCATCTCGGGGTCGGGCTCGACGACTTCCGGCGGCGGCGGCTCGATCACCTTGCCGATCTCGTCGCCGATCTCGACGATGTCGGCTTCCGCCTCCGACGGTTTCTCTGCCGCGGGCGTCTTCTTTGCCGGGGACGGTGCGGACTTCTTCGCCGGTGATGCGGTCTTTGCAGCGGATTTGGCCATGGCGTGATAACGCCAGCCAAATCAGAAGGTTCCCGCTGTGGAAGTCAGGGCTGTCGGCGCTTCCAGCCGGTGATCATGGCGCGGATCAGATTTTCCCGCTGCATCACGCACATCACGAGCACGCCGAGCACGTGCACGACGACGAGCACGATGACGGCGTCGGAGACGAAGCCGTGGGTGTCTTCCACCCAGGGCGCGCCGAAGAAGCGCACCGTGGTCGACATCCATCCGGTGATGGTGGAGACGAGAAGCAGGGTAAGCATCGTCACCAGCATCGCGGTGCCGGCCGGATTGAGGCCGCGATAGCGCCCGGTCTTGCCGCGGCGAAGATTGACGAGATAGGCCGGCGTCGCGCGCAGGCGGCGGCCGATGGCGTGAAAGCGCGAGAAGCGCGTGCCGAACAGGCCCCAGCCGATGCGAAACGCAATCAGCACGATGACTGTATAGCCCGCGAAGCGATGCAGGCTGTCGAACTTGCCCGGCGTGAACCAGGCCAGCAGCACGAAGAAGGCGAGTGCCCAGTGAAAGGCGCGCAATGGCCAGTCCCAGACTTTCACCATGGCCGGCGCGTCGGAACGCGCCGGCATGGCTGTCGGAGTATCGTGTGACACGGTGAGCGGCTGCTGCAAGGCGGAACGCCGGTCGGTTGTCGCCTCAGTTCTTGGCGATGGTCTTCTTCAGGCTGAGATCTTCGGGGCTGTAGAACAGCTCGTACAGCTTGCCTTCCTTGACGCCGTAGACTTCGTAGCAGGAGCCTTCAATCTTGGAGCGGCGCACTTCGTAGCCCAATTCCTTGGCCTTGGCTTCGGCTTCGCTCGCCGGCTTCCACTTGGCCTTCTCGAGCTTGGTGCAGTCCTTGAAGCCGTCGGCGAACGCAGGTGCCGCGGTAAACATCGACACCGCCAGCACCGCCGAGACCTTGATCAACGCTTTCATGAAATCTCCCCACATGACATCGGCACTCAGGTGCCCCATGCGCCGAGCCATAGCATCGACATTGTCGGGAGAGGTTTGGAATCTCTCTTAGAGGGATTCCAAGGAAGAGAAATTGCCACGAGATTCCGCGCCGGAGGCCGCGCGACATTCCGCGGCCATTCGCCTCAGCGAAATCCTTCGCCGCAGCGAAGACTCTCGCCTCGGCGAAATCAGATCTGGCGCTCGACCATCTTGAGCTTCAGCTCGGCGATCGCCTTGGAGGGATTGAGTCCCTTCGGGCACGCCTTGGCGCAGTTCATGATGGTGTGGCAGCGGTACAGGCGGAACGGGTCCTCGAGATTGTCGAGCCGCTCGCCGGTCGCCTCATCGCGGGAATCCGTGACCCAGCGCGTCGCCTGCAATAGCGCAGCGGGGCCGAGGAAGCGATCGCTGTTCCACCAGTAGCTCGGGCACGAGGTCGAGCAGCAGGCGCACAGGATGCATTCATAGAGGCCGTCGAGCTTCTCGCGGTCCTCATGGCTCTGCTTCCATTCCTTCTGCGGCGTCGGCGTGGTTGTCTTCAGCCACGGCTCGATCGAGGCGTATTGCGCATAGAAGTTGGTCAGGTCGGGCACCAGGTCCTTGACGACAGGCTGGTGCGGCAGCGGATTGACCTTCACCGCGCCGCCGGCGCCGACGTCATGCATCGACTTGGTGCAGGCCAGCGTGTTCTGGCCGTCGATGTTCATCGCGCAGGAGCCGCACACGCCTTCGCGGCAGGAGCGGCGGAAGGTCAGCGTCGGATCGATGTGGTTCTTGATCCAGATCAGCCCGTCCAGCACCATCGGGCCGCAATCGTTGATGTCGACGTGATAGGTGTCGACGCTCGGGTTCTTGCCGTCGTCCGGATTCCAGCGATAGACCCGGAATTCGCGCGTCTCGGTGGCGCCGGCCGGCTTCGGCCAGCTCTTGCCGCCGGTGATCCTGGAATTCTTGGGGAGCGCGAGTTCAACCATCTCTCTACCTTTCGTCATTCCGGGGCGATGCAAAGCATCGAACCCGGAATCTCGAGATTCCGGCTCTGGTCCTTCGGACCATCCCGGAATGACGGAATGCTATCTCAATACACGCGCGCCTTCGGCGGAATGTACTGCACGTCGTTGGTCATCGTGTAATTGTGCACCGGGCGATAATCGATCGTGGTCTTGCCGTCCTTGTCGATCCACGCCAGCGTGTGCTTCATCCAGTTCTTGTCGTCGCGATCGGGATAATCCTCGCGCGCATGCGCGCCGCGGCTTTCGGTGCGGTTGGCGGCGGAGTCCATCGTCACCACCGCCTGCACGATCAGATTGTCGAATTCCAGCGTTTCGATCAGGTCGGAATTCCATACCAGCGAACGGTCGGCCACCGAGATGTCGCCGATGCCGCCATGCACCTTGTGGATCAGGTTGTGTCCTTCGGACAGCAGGTTGTCGGTGCGGAACACGGCGCAGTTGTTCTGCATCACATGCTGCATGCTGTCGCGCAGCTTGGCGGTCGGTGTGCCGCCCGAGGCATAACGGTAGCGATCGAGCCGGCCGAGCGCGAGGTCCGAAGAATCCTTCGGCAGTTCCGGCTGCTTGCCGTTGGGCGTCAGCTTCTCCGCAAGACGCAGCGCCGCGGCACGGCCGAACACGACGAGGTCGATCAGCGAGTTGGAGCCGAGGCGGTTGGCGCCGTGGACGGAGACGCAGGCGGCTTCGCCGATCGCCATCAGGCCCGGCACCACGGCATTGTCGTCGCCGTTCGCCTTGGTCAGCACTTCGGCGTGATAGTTCGTGGCGATGCCGCCCATGTTGTAGTGCACGGTCGGCACGATTGGGATCGGCTCGCGGGTGACGTCGACATTGGCGAAGATCTTCGCCGACTCGGAAATGCCCGGCAGCCGCTCATGCAGCACCTTGGGATCGAGATGATCGAGGTGCAGATAGATGTGGTCGTGCTTCTTGCCGACGCCGCGGCCCTCGCGGATCTCGATGGTCATCGCGCGCGAGACCACGTCGCGCGAGGCGAGGTCCTTGGCGGAGGGCGCATAGCGCTCCATGAAGCGCTCGCCTTCCGAATTGACGAGATAGCCGCCTTCGCCGCGCGCGCCTTCGGTGACGAGGCAGCCGGCGCCGTAGATCCCGGTCGGGTGGAACTGAACGAACTCCATGTCCTGCAGCGGCAGGCCCGCGCGCAGCACCATGCCGCCGCCGTCGCCGGTGCAGGTGTGCGCCGAGGTGCACGAGGCGTAGGCGCGGCCGTAACCGCCGGTCGCGAGAATCGTGGTCTGGGCGCGGAAGCGATGCAGCGTGCCGTCATCGAGCTTGATCGCGATGACGCCGCGGCAGGCGCCCTGGTCGTCCATGATCAAATCGATGGCGAAGAACTCGATGTAGAACTCGGCCGAGTGGCGCAGCGCCTGGCCGTACATCGTGTGCAGCATGGCGTGGCCGGTGCGGTCGGCGGCGGCACAGGTACGCTGGGCCTGGCCTTTGCCGTAGTCCAGCGTCATGCCGCCGAACGGCCGCTGGTAGATTTTTCCGTCCTCGGTGCGCGAGAACGGCACGCCCCAATGCTCGAGCTCGTAGACGGCTTCCGGCGCGTTGCGCACCATGTATTCGATGGCGTCCTGGTCGCCGAGCCAGTCCGACCCCTTGACGGTGTCGTACATGTGCCAGCGCCAGTCGTCGGGATGCATGTTGCCGAGCGAGGCGGAGATGCCGCCCTGCGCCGCCACCGTGTGCGAGCGGGTCGGAAACACCTTGGTGATGCAGGCCGTGCGCAGGCCCGCCTCGCTGCAGCCGACCACGGCGCGCAGACCTGCGCCGCCGGCACCGACCACGACGACGTCGTAGGTGTGGTCCTCGATCGGATAGGCCTTGCCGTTGGTGGCCGGCCCGCTGCCATTGGTGGCCTTACCGTTGCCGTCGGCCATGGGGTTAAACTCCGGAAGATAGTTTCAGGATGGCGTAGATCGATGCCAGCGCCACCGCGATGCAGAAGAAATTGTTGGCGATGACCAGCGCGAGCTTGGTCTTTTCGCCATGGACGTAGTCCTCGATGACGATCTGCATGCCGATCCGCATGTGCCAGGTGCTGGCGACGATGAAGAGCAGCAGGATGATCGCGATCGGCAGGTAGCCGAGCAGTTGCTTGGCGCCTGCCTGGTTGCTGCCGACCAGCGTCAGTACCACCGCGATGACGGGCACGATCAGCAGCACCATCGCCACTGCCGTCAGGCGCTGACGCCAGAAATCCCTGGTGCCGGAATGCGAGGAGCCGAGAGCGCGGACGCGGGCGAGTGGCGTGCGAAGGGAAGAGGGACCGCTCATCGGCCGGCTCCGATCGCGTAGGCGATGATCCAGACCAGCACGGTCAGCGAAATGCCGGCGACCAGCGCGCCCCAGGTCAGCGCCTCCCGCTCGTTGGGCTTGAAGCCGTAGCCGAGGTCCCAGAAGAAATAGCGGATGCCGCTGCACAGATGATGCAGCAGCGCCCATGTGTAGCCGAACAGGATCAGCTTGCCGATGATGCTCGAGGTGAAGGCCTGCACATTGGCATAGGCGCCGGGACCGGAGGCCGCCGCAATCAGCCACCAGGCCAGCAGCAGCGTGCCGAAATACAGCGCGATGCCGGTGCCGCGATGGATGATGGAAAGCGCCATCGTCAGTGTCACGCGATAGGTCTGCAAATGCGGCGAGAGCGGTCGTTCGATCCTGGCGGTCATCGGCGGCTTTTGGAGTTGGCGGGGCAGCAGGCGGCCCAGCGCGAGCGCGTAGAGAAATTCTATTTATTGAGTCGATGAAGACAGCGCAATCAAGAAAACCACCAAATGCGAACGGTCGTTCATACCTACGTATGAGCCTTGCATTTCCGGACATTGACATCGATCAAGCGGCGTCAGATGGCTGGTATACTTGAAGCACGATTCATGAACGTTTGCGATGGCAGCGTTCGCCCAAAGGGATAAGGGCGGGGATACCTGAGATGGCAATCGCGGGCCTTGGCGCCGCCGAGCTTGTTGAACTGGCACTGCTGCTGGTGTTAGTCGGCGCCGCCTCCGGCTTCCTTGCCGGAATTTTCGGCATCGGCGGCGGCGCGGTGCTGGTGCCGGTGTTTTACGAATGCTTCCGTCTCGCCGGCGTGCCGCTGGAAGTGCGCATGCCGCTCTGCATCGGTACCTCGCTCGCCATCATCATCCCGACCTCGATCGCTTCGTTCCGCGCCCACTACAAGCGCGGCGCGGTCGACATGGAAATCCTGAAGCTGTGGTGGCTGCCGGTCGTGATCGGCGTCATCGCGGGCTCCGTCACCGCCCGCTACGCGCCGGAGCGGCTGTTCAAGATCGTATTCGTCTGCGTTGCCTGGTCCGCGGCCGTGCGGCTTTTCCTGGCGCGGGATAACTGGAAATTCGGCGACGTCATGCCGACCGGCCCCCTGATGCGCGTCTATGGCTTCTTCATCGGCCTGCTCTCGACCCTGATGGGCGTCGGCGGCGGATTGTTCGCCAATCTCTTGATGACCTTCTATGGCCGGCCGATCCATCAGGCGGTCGCAACCTCCTCGGCGCTGGCCGTGCTGATCTCGATCCCCGGCGCGATCGGCTATGTTTATGCCGGCTGGCCGGCGGCCGCCCGCTTTCCCGACGTCGCCGCGCTGCAGCCGCCGCTGGCGCTGGGCTACGTCTCGCTGATCGGCGCAATATTGGCGATGCCGACCACGTTGCTCACCGCACCGCTCGGCGTGAAGGCTGCGCATGCGCTGTCGAAGCGCCAGCTCGAGGTCGCCTTCGCCTGCTATCTCTTCGTCGTCGGCGGAAGATTCGTGGTCAGCCTGCTCAGCGGGCAGTGATTGTTCAGCGCAGCTTCACCTCGCTGTGCCGCCACATGCGCAGGTCCCCTGCGCCCTCGATGCGGCCGGCCTTCGCCAGCGCGACGATGCGGGCTCCCAGCATTTCGTAACTGATCGCCATGGCGTGCGCCTGGCAGTGATGGAAAGCCTTCGTGATCACCGTGGCCGTCTTCTGCAAGCGCGGGCCAAGGGCCGCAAAGATCGCTGCGTCGATGTCGGCCTCGGAAATCGAATCCGGCAGCGACACATCCTTCCAGCGCAGGGTGCTGCTGATGTGCGGCGGCTCATCCGGTGGCCTCAGTTCGGGATGCTCCCGGTAGAGCGCCCGCAACAGTCCGAAGTGCAGCGCATCGTGGATTTGGAAGAGCATTTCCGCAAAGGTCTTGCGCTCGTCCTTGTCGAGTTTGAACATGGCCTCGGTCACGCGATCCAGCGCGTCGGAGGCTTCGAGCAAATGCTTCTGGATTTCCGCGGCGCGGTCCCGGTCCATGGCGTCGCTCCGTAAGGGTGGCAGGTTAACCCGTCATGGGCCTGGAGGGTAGCGCAGAGGCGCTCTCTCCCTCGTCATTCCGGGATGCGCCGAAGGCGCGGGCCCGGAATCCATAACCACAGGCGGCGATTGGGACGGAGACTGGTCGAGCATTGGTTCAAGCAACACCCTGCCGCGGTTATGGATTCCGGGCTCTCGCTTCGCTCGCCCCGGAATGACGAGGAGGGGAGATTCGGAATTTCAAAATACCTCTTGACTATTCCGTAAATCGGAACTACATTTCCTGCCATCCCGTGCCGCCAGAGGGGCGGATCATGATCGCCACGATACGTTGGCGCGGGTGGCGATGGGCCGTTGTGGCGTCAGGTGACTTGTGCATCCGGCGAAACGTCGATAGCGGCCGGCGAAATCGTGTGGTTCTGGCGCCGCGACCCTGGCGTCTATCCGGCCCTGCCTGTGCGGGGCCGGCAACGGGGGCAAGAAAGGCCGTTCCCCGGGGAGCAACTGTCTTGAAGTAGACCGCTGATCGGTCGTGCTCAAGGCTGGCGCAAGCGCGCCCCCGCCTTCGGCGGCTGGCGGCCTTGACCCCGTCCGCTCACCGGTCTGTTGGCTTGGCGTGC
>JAKFVP010000109.1 GCA_021732175.1 Bradyrhizobium sp. | reverse complement strand
ACCGCCCGCGCGGTGGCCGATCGCCAAAATCCTTGCGCAGCCGATCACTGAATTTGCGGTCGGAGAAACGTCCCTCGCCGCGCGGCGCGCGGTCGCCGCGATCGAACTTCGGGCGATCTCCACGAGACTTGAAGTCGCGCTTCTCGCCGCCGTCGCGATCAAACCGCGGCGGGCGCGGCCGGTCGCCGAACTTTCGGTCCGAGGAACGCCCTTCACTGCGCTCGCCACGCGGCGCACGATCGCCGCGGTCGAACCTCGGACGATCCCCACGATCGAATTTCGGACGATCCCCGCGCGGCTTGAAATCCCGCTTTTCGCCGCGGGCGCGGTCATCACGGTCAAACCGCGCCGGGCGCGGCCGGTCGCCATAATCGCGGCGCGGCGCGTCGTCGTCCCTGCGGCGCGGCGGGCGGCCGTCGCGGTTGCCGGCGTAGGGACGCTTGCCGCCCTCGCGCGCCCCACCCTCGCCCTTGCCAAATCCGCGCTTGCCGAACTTCTTCTCTGGGCCCCGCGCGGCGCCCGAGCGCCCCTTGCCACCGGGCGGACGGTCACGCCGGCCGCGGGAATCGTTGTCTTTGTCGTTGTCGCGGGGCATGAAAGGTCTCACTTCGGGTGGTCAAATGGCCATGTGCGCGCTCGGCATGAGGCGCAGGCTTACGCAAAACGGGAATCCACTTTTGCTGAAGGGCCGTCTAGTAACAGGTTTCCGCTGGCGATACGAGGCATGAACGCACCTTCTTTCATGGATTTGGCGCTGAAATCGGCCGAAATGGCCGAAAAAGCCGGTGAAGTTCCGATCGGATGCGTCATCGTGCGTGACAACCAGGTCATCGCGACCGCCGGCAACCGGACCCTGACCGACCGTGACCCGACCGCCCATGCCGAGATTCTGGCGATCCGGGAGGCCGCTGCGAAGCTCGGCAGCGAACGGCTGGTCGACTGCGACCTCTACGTGACGCTGGAGCCCTGTACCATGTGCGCGGCGGCGATCTCCTTTGCCCGCATCCGCCGGCTCTATTACGGCGCGCCCGACCCCAAGGGCGGCGCGGTCGATTCCGGCGTGCGCTTCTTTGCTTCGCCGACCTGCCATCACGCGCCGGAAGTCTATTCCGCCGTCGGTGAGCGCGAGGCTGCGACGCTCTTGAAGGATTTCTTCAAGGCGAGGCGGTAAAAAATTCCAGCAACAGCCTCGCCGTTACGGCTGGATTTTCCTCGGTCAGGAAGTGCCCGCTGTCGACCGGTGCACCCCTCACATTGCTCGCCCATTTCTTCCAGGTATCGAGCGGTGTCGTCGCAGCACTGGCAACGCCGGCATCGCCCCACAGCGCCAGCATCGGAATGGTGATCTTCTTTCCGGCGTCGTGATCGGCCTTGTCGATCTCGTAATCGGCATAGGCGCCGGCGCGGTAGTCCTCGCACATCGCGTGAATCCGCGAGGGGTCGCGGAACGGCGCCAGATAATGCTCCAGCGCACGCGGATCGATTTCATCCAGCGTCTGCGATTTGGTCTGGCTCGCCATTTTCTGCCGCAGAAAAAACTCGCCATTGCTGGCGACCAGCGTTTCCGGCAGCGGGTAAGGCTGCGCCAGGAACGCCCAATGGTAGATTTTGAGCGCAGATAGGCGATTCAATTTCTCCCAATAGTCATAGGTCGGCGCGATATCGAGCACAGCCAGTTTTGACAGCCGTCCCGGATGATCGAGCGCGAGGCGATACGATACCCGGCCGCCGCGATCATGGCCGGCGAGCGCGAACTGCACGTGACCGAGTTGCTCCATCGCCTCGATCATCGTCTTGGCCATCGCGCGCTTGGTGTAGGGCGTATGGTTCTCATCGCTGACGGGCATGTCGGACCAGCCGTAGCCGGGCAAATCAGCGATGATCAGCGAGAATTTCTCCGCAAGCTGCGGCGCGACGGGATGCCACATCACATGCGTAGATGAAAATCCGTGCAGCAGCAGCAGCGGCGGGCCCTTCCCGCCGGTGCGGGCGAAGATGCGCCCCGAGGAAGTGTTGATCCATTCCGAGCCGAAGCCGGGGAAGAGGTCGGCGAGATCGGGCATGCGGTATCCCTTCAGGGCAGGCTGTTCCTGCTTCAAACTTTGTTTGCGTTGCCGCCGGCGCGCCAGCGGTTATGCCATCGGCCAAGCATAACCAGCAACAGAGCCAAGGGGAAACCGCCATGCCGATCGATTTCGAGATTCCGGCCGAAGCCAAAGCGATCCGCGAGAAGGTGCGCAAATGGGTGCGTGACGAATGCATCCCGGCCGAGAAGGAACTCGACACCAAGCCGCTCGCCGACGTGCTGGGACCGTTGCGGAAGAAGGCCCGCGCGCAGGGCCTGTGGGTCCCGTGGGCGCCGAAGGAATATGGCGGCATGGGCCTCGGCCCGCTGGCCAATGCGCTGGTGCAGATGGAGCTCGGCGAAAGCATGCTGGGCGCACTGTCGCTGAACACGCAAGGCCCCGACGATGCCTCGATGATGACGATCCTCGCCCACGGCACGGACTACCAGAAGGAGAAATTCCTCATGCCCCTGCTGAATGGCGACAAGCGCATTTGTTATTCGATGACGGAAAAGGCCGCAGGCGCCGACGCCACGGGCATGCAGACGGCGGCGGTGAAGGACGGCAACGAGAACTATATTCTCAACGGCGAAAAATGGTTCTCGTCTTCCGCCAGTGTCGCCGACATGGCGCTGGTGATCGCCAGAACCGACCCGAACGCGCCGCGGCACAAGCAGCATTCGGCCTTCCTCGTCGAGCTGCCGAACCCCGGCTACAAGATCAAGCGCAACGTCGCCAACATGGCGATCGAAGGCCCGCATGACGACGTGCTGCATGGCGGCCACTCCGAAATCGAGATCCGCGACCTCAAGGTCCCCGCGGACAATCTGGTCGGCGGCGAAGGCAATGGCTTCAACATGGGCCAGCACCGCCTCGCCTACGGCCGGCTGCGCCACGGCATGCACAACGTCGCGAAAGCCCAGCGCGCGCTCGACATGGCGGCGGCGCACGTCACCAAGCGCTCGACCTTCGGGCAGCTGCTCGCCGACCGCCAGGCCGTGCAGTTCATGCTCGCCGACTGCGCCAGCGAACTCTATATCGGCCGCCTGATGCTGCTGCATATCGCCTACAAGGCCGAGAAGGGCCTCGATATCAGGCAGGAAAACTCGATCGCCAAAATCTTCCATGCCCACATGGTGCACAAGGTGATCGACACCGCGATCCAGCTGCATGGCGCGCTCGGCTTCTCGCAGGATACGCCGCTTGCCAAATGGTACACCCAGGTGCGCTCGCAGCGGCTGGTCGACGGGCCGGACGAGGTGCACAAATGGAAGATCGGCAAGAACGTCATCAAGGCGTTCCGCGAGCACGGCACCACGGCTTCCGCTGCCGGTGGCGATCTCCTCTAGCCGTCATTGCGAGCGTAGCGAAGCAATCCAGCTTTCTTGTTGCAGCAAAGCTGGATTGCTTCGTCGCTTCGCTCCTCGCAATCACGGTGAAGATTAGGACTTCCCCTGCTCCCGCCTGATCGCCTGCCAGCCTATGTCGCGACGGCAGAAACCTTGGGGCCAGTTGATGCGGTCGACCGCCTCATACGCGCGGCGCTGCGCCTCCGTCACGGTCTTGCCAAGCGCGCAGATATTGAGCACGCGGCCGCCATTGGCGACGAGGCGGCCGTCCTTGCGCGCCGTGCCGGCGTGAAAGATCTCGACGCCTTCGACTTTCGCCGCTTCATCGAGCCCTTCGATCACCGAGCCCTTGCCGTAATCGCCGGGATAGCCCTTGGTCGCCATGATCACGGTGATCGCCGCCTCGTCAAACCAGCGCAGGCTGAAATTTTTCAGCTGCCCGTCGGCGCTTGCGATCAGCGCCGGCACGATGTCGCTCATCATGCGCAGCATCAGCACCTGGCACTCGGGATCGCCGAACCGCGCGTTGTACTCGACCAGCTTCGGGCCAACTTTGGTCACCATGATGCCGGCGAAGATCACGCCCTTGTAGGGACAGCCCATTTCTTTCAGCGCGCGCAAGGTCGGCTTGATCATCTCCTCCATGACGCGCGTGCACATCGCTTCCGTCATCACGGGGGCGGGCGAATAGGCGCCCATGCCGCCGGTGTTCGGCCCCTTGTCGCCGTCGAAGGCGCGCTTGTGGTCCTGCGCGGTGGCGAGCGGCAGCGCATGCTCGCCGTCGCACAGCGCGAAGAACGAGGCCTCCTCGCCCTCCATGAATTCCTCGATGACGACTTCCGCGCCCGATGCGCCGAAGCCGCCGCCGAACATCATGTCGACAGCATCGATCGCCTCCGCTTCCGTCATCGCCACCACGACGCCTTTGCCCGCGGCGAGCCCGTCGGCCTTGACCACGATCGGCGCGCCCTGTTTGCGGATGTAGGCGCGCGCAGCTTCCGCATCCTTGAAGTGTTCGTAAGCCGCGGTCGGGATGTTGTTGGCGCGGCAGAGCGCCTTGGTGAAATTCTTCGAGCTCTCGAGACGTCCCGCCGCCTTGGTCGGCCCGAACGCCTTGAAGCCGGCGGCATTGAGATCGTCGACCAGCCCTGCCGCGATTGCCGCATCCGGCCCGACCACGACGAAATCGACCTCGTTCTTGCGGCAGAATTCGATCACCGCCGCATGATCGGCCATGTCGAGCGGAACGCATTCCGCATCCTGCGCAATCCCTGCATTGCCCGGCAGACACCAGAGCTTGGTCACCAGCGGGGACGCGGCGATCTTCCATGCCAAAGCGTGCTCGCGGCCGCCGGAACCGATGACGAGGATTTTCATGGAAGACGCCGGATGATGGGGATTTTGACGGTCCCCGGTTCGCATGAGTCCGGCTCGTTCCGCAAGGGGGAGCTTCCTATTTGTCACCTCCTGAAGCAGCAATGATCTCCTGCAAGGTGGCAACGTGGCGAGCGAACGCGCCGCGGCCGGCGGCAGTGGCGGTCACCGTGGTCTGCGGCTTCTTGCCGACAAAGGCCTTGTCCACCGCGACGTAGCCTGCCTTCGCCAGCGTCTCGATATGGGCGCCGAGGTTGCCGTCGGTGGCGCCGGTCAGCTTCTTCAGCCGGGAGAACTCCAGCCCCGTGGCGGCCGGGAGCGCGTTCAGCGCCGCCATGATCTTCAGCCGCAGCGGCTGATGGATGATGTCGTCGAGCTCGGCCATGACTTAGCTCCGCCGCATCCAGAGCCCGCCGAGGATCAATCCGCCGCCATTGACGAAGGCCATCCAGAGATCGAACGCGTTGCCGGCATAGAAATAGCCGACCACCGTCAGCGCCGAGACGGCAAACCCGATCACGATGAAGGCATAGCCGAACCAGAGCCCGGCGATGCTGTAGAACAGCATGAAATAGATCGGCCAGAACGTAGAGAGCTGCCGCGGGCCGAACTGGGCGAAAATGCAGAGGAAGACGCCGAAGATGATGATCATCGCCAGCGCATAGAGCAGTTTCAGGTCGAAGCTGCGCACGCCCGACTTCGGCCGGTTGATGGCGCTGAACGCGCCCCATCCGCCGATGCCGATGACGTAGACCGCGATCCAGCCGATCACGGCGTAGCGCGGCACAAACCAGGTGACGAGATAACCGGCGAACACCAGCACGCCCCACATCACCATCAACTGGCTGGCGAGATCGTAGATCCGCGACTGCCGTACGCGGCGAACCATGTCGTCGATGTCGGCGAGCGCTGCGGAAGCCTGCTGGCTGTCGATCATGGTGCGTCTCCTCAACTCCCCGCCGCGCGGGTGGCGACGTCATCGGCGACGATCGCAACTGCCTTGGGTACGTAGACGACGCCCATGTGATCGACGCCGTCGATCAGCCTGACATCGACCTTGACGGCTGCGTCGCGCACGACCTCGGCATATTTGCCGGCAAACATCAACTCGTCGTCGGTGCCGGAGATGATGGTGACCGGCTTCGTGACCGCGGCGAAGTCGCGGCGCCAGTCGCGCACCGCGTAGTTGCGCATCAGGCGGTCGGTATAGGTCCCGGTCAGGCGCTTCTCCGAATTCGGCGGCACCGCGAAGGCCAGCACCGGCAACGCGTCGCAGCAGTTGATGCCGGCCTTGCGCAACGCCATCAGGGCGAGGACGCGCGGCACGTCGGCCTTGGCCCAGCCGCCGGAGTTCGGCCGCGTGGTCGGCGCGTCATAGCCGAGATAGGGCGCCAGCAGCACGCTGCGCTCGAACAGGTTCCGGAGCGGCGATGACGCCACGCGCAGCGCAAAGGCACCGCCGGAGGAATGGCCGACCAGTGTGATCGGCGTGGCGGGCTGCGTCTGTCTGACGACGCCGACGAAATCGGCGAGGTCGTCCTCGAGCTGGCCGAGATAGCCGATATCGCCGCGGGTGCCGGAGACACCATGGCCGCGCATGTCGAGTGCGTAGGTCTCGACGCCGCGCGCGGCGAGCGCCTGCGAGAGCGCGTGAATGGTGCCGCCGCTCGATCCGGAGGAGCCGTGGATCACGATGGCGATGCGTCCCGCCGGCGTGCCGCCCGCATTGTAGTGGCGGAAGCCGAGCCAGCTGCCGTCGCGGGCCTGGTATCGGTCGATCGCGGGCAGGCTGGAGAGATCGACGGTGCCGCGGGCGCGCGAGATCGATTGCAGCTCCGCCGGTCGCTGCAGCGGCACCGCCAGCAGTGTCAGTACCAGCACCGACAATGCGCCGACACCGCACAAAGCCCATTTCACGGCGCTCAGGCCAACATGCGCGAACTGTCCAAACATCGTCGTTCTCCTCAGTTTCACTCCACCTAGAGAACTCTGTATCATAGAGTAATCTGTCATGCAAGCCCGATTGGCGGAGCGGGCCGGACCCCCTAACTTGCGAACAAAGCCCAAACACCGAATCGGAAATGATGCCCGCCGAACCGCTTGCCAACGCGCCCGAATTCACCGTCTCCGAGCTCTCCTCCGCGCTCAAGCGGACGGTGGAGGACGCCTATGGCCGGGTCCGGGTCCGCGGCGAGATTTCCGGCTTCAAGGGCCCCGTTGCCTCCGGCCATTGCTATTTCGCGCTGAAGGACGAGAACGCCAAGATCGACGCGGTGGTCTGGAAGTTCAACCATGCCCGGATGCGGTTCAAGCCGCAGGAAGGGCTGGAGGTGATCGCCACCGGCAAGCTCACCACCTTCCCGGGCAAGTCGTCCTATCAGATCATCATCGAATCGCTGGAGCCGGCGGGTGTCGGCGCGCTGATGGCGCTGCTGGAGGAGCGCAAGAAGAAGCTCGCCGCCGAGGGCCTGTTCGCCGAGCAGCGCAAGCAGCTGTTGCCCTGGCTGCCGGAAGTGATCGGCGTCGTCACCTCGCCGACGGGCGCCGTCATCCGCGACATCCTGCACCGCCTGCAGGACCGCTTTCCGCGCCGCGTGCTGGTGTGGCCCGTCAAGGTGCAGGGCGAAGGTTCCGCCGAACAGGTGGCCGCCGCCATCCGCGGCTTCAACGCGCTGCCCGAGGGCGGGCGCATTCCCCGCCCCGATCTTTTGATCGTCGCCCGCGGCGGCGGCTCGCTGGAGGATCTCTGGTCGTTCAACGAGGAGATCGTGGTTCGCGCCGCGGCCGACAGCATGATTCCATTGATATCCGCGGTCGGCCACGAGACCGACGTCACGCTGATCGATTTCGCCGCCGACAAGCGCGCACCAACACCGACGGCTGCGGCCGAAATGGCTGTTCCGGTGCGAGCCGAGCTGTTCGCCGAGGTCGAGAGCCTCGCCCGCCGCAGCGTGATGTGCTGGCAGCGCGCGCAGGAGAACCGCCGGAGCGAGCTGCGCGCCGCCGCCCGCGCTTTGCCCGCCGCGCACGAGCTGCTTGCCATACCGCGCCAGCGCCTCGATGCCGCCGGCGGCGCGCTGCCGCGCGGGCTGAAGGCCAACACGCATGCGCATTTCCGCCGCTTTGCCGCTGCGGGCGCGCGGCTGACCTTGCGGGTGCTTCGCGGGCAGATGACCCATGCGCGCGACCGCTTGGGCAGCAGCGGCGACCGGCTGAGCCTTGCGACGCGCTCGCTGCTGCAACGGCGGCGCGAGCGCTTTGCCAGCCTCGAGGCGCGGCTGCAGGCGTCGCGCCTCGCCAATGTGCAGGCACAGCGCCAGCAGATCGCCCGCGAACGCGAGCGCACCCATCGCCTGTCCGACCGCGCCACCCGCGCCATCGACACGCTGCTGGAGCGGCTCGATGCCCGCATTACCCATCACGGCCAATTGCTCACGGCCCTGTCCTATCGCGGCGTGCTCGCACGCGGCTTTGCGCTGGTGCGCGACGCTGGCGGCCATCCCGTGCACAGCGCGGCCGCCGTGGGCCCGCATGCGCGCCTGTCGGTGGAATTCGCCGACGGCAATGTCGGCGTCACCGCGGATGCCGATCGTCCCGCGGCCCCCGTCGTGCCGGCAAGCCCGCCGCGATCGGCCGCGCGCGAAGCAAGGCGACGGCGCGCGGCTGCGAGTTCGGTCGATCAGGGGAATTTGTTTTAGGAATCTCACTGCGTCCACAGCTTCGCTCCACCTCTCCCTTCGGGAGAGGTCGGAACGCATCGCGAGATGCGTTCCGGGTGAGGGGCTGCGCTCCCCCGT
>JAKFVP010000111.1 GCA_021732175.1 Bradyrhizobium sp. | reverse complement strand
AGATCGCAAAACTGAAACTGCAAGAGTTGTTCGAAACGCGCGGCCTGTTGCCGGCCGCCCACTGACCCAGGAAGTTGCCATGTCGACCAAAATCAAGCGTTCCGTCTATGCCGACATGTTCGGCCCGACCACCGGCGACAGGGTGCGGCTGGCCGACACCGATCTCATCATCGAGGTGGAGAAGGATTTCACCACCTATGGCGAGGAGGTGAAATTCGGCGGCGGCAAGGTGATCCGCGACGGCATGGGCCAGTCGCAGGTGACCAACAAGCAGGGCGCGGCCGATACCGTCATCACCAATGCGCTGATCGTCGATCACTGGGGCATCGTGAAAGCCGACGTCGCCATCAAGGAAGGCATGATCTCGGCGATCGGCAAGGCCGGCAATCCCGACATCCAGCCGGGCGTGACCATCGTGATCGGCCCCGGCACCGACGTGATCGCTGGCGAAGGAAAAATCCTCACCGCCGGCGGTTTCGACAGCCACATCCATTTCATCTGCCCGCAGCAGATTGAACATGCGCTGATGAGCGGCGTCACCTCGATGCTCGGCGGCGGCACCGGCCCGTCGCACGGCACCTTCGCGACCACCTGCACGCCCGGCCCCTGGCACATGGCGCGGATGATCCAGTCGTTCGATGCCTTCCCGGTCAATCTCGGCATATCCGGCAAGGGCAATGCGGCGCGGCCGGCCTCGCTGGTCGAGATGATCAAGGCCGGCGCCTGTGCGCTGAAGCTGCACGAGGACTGGGGCACCACACCTGCCGCCATCGACAACTGCCTCGCGGTCGCCGACGATTACGACATCCAGGTGATGCTGCATTCCGACACGCTGAACGAATCCGGTTTCGTCGAGGATACCGTGAAGGCGTTCAAGGGCCGCACCATCCATGCCTTCCACACCGAGGGCGCCGGCGGCGGTCACGCGCCTGACATCATTAAGATCGCGGGCCTGAAGAACGTGCTGCCGTCCTCGACCAATCCGACGCGGCCCTTCACCCGCAACACCATCGACGAGCATCTGGACATGCTGATGGTGTGCCACCATCTCGATCCGTCGATTGCGGAAGACCTTGCCTTTGCCGAAAGCCGCATCCGGAAAGAGACCATCGCCGCCGAAGACATCCTGCACGACCTCGGCGCGCTCTCGATGATGTCGTCGGACTCGCAGGCCATGGGCCGGCTCGGCGAGGTCATCATCCGGACCTGGCAGACCGCCGACAAGATGAAGAAGCAGCGCGGTTCGCTGCCGCAGGACAAGGGCAAGGACAACGACAATTTCCGCGTCAAGCGCTACATCGCCAAATACACCATCAACCCCGCCATCGCGCATGGCGTCTCCAAGCTGATCGGCTCGGTGGAGAAGGGCAAGCTCGCCGACCTCGTGCTGTGGTCGCCGGCGTTCTTCGGCGTCAAGCCGGACTGCATCATCAAGGGCGGCTCGATCGTGGCCGCGCCCATGGGCGATCCCAACGCCTCGATTCCCACGCCGCAGCCCGTGCACTACCAGCCGATGTTTGCCGCCTTCGGCAAGTCGCTGACGGCCTCGTCGGTGGTGTTCACCTCGAAGGCGGCCATCACGGGCGGCCTGGCGCGCAAGCTCGGGATCGAGAAGAAGCTCTATCCCGTCAAAAACACCCGCAGCGGCATCTCCAAGAAGAGCATGATCCACAACGACGCCACCCCGAAAATCGAAGTCGATCCGGAGACCTATGAGGTACGCGCAGACGGCGAGCTTCTGACCTGCGAGCCGGCAGAGGTGCTGCCTATGGCGCAGCGCTATTTCATGTTCTAGAACCACCCCCGGCATAAGCCCAAGACAAGAGCCGGGAGGATTTTACGTGATTTATGTCGTAGCCACGCTGATGGTGAAACCCGAGACGCGCGCCGAATTCATTGCGGCCGCCACCGCCTGTATCAAGGAGACGCGCAAGGAGAAAGGCTGCGTCGCCTATGATCTACACGAGAGCGTCACCGATCCCGCCAAGATGGTGTTCGTCGAGCAGTGGGAAAACGAGGAGGCGCTGGTGCCGCACCGCGGCGCCGAGCACATGAAGACCTTCGGTCGCGTCGTGGTGAAGTGCATCACCGACAAGCCGAAGATCGAGGTCATCACGCCCGCCAATGTCACCGTGCGGTAACAAGAAGAAAACGGGGGAGAGAAACATGATCTACGTCGTCGCCACCACGCAGGTAAAGCCGGGTCAGATCGATGCCTTCATTGCCGGACACAAGAAGTGCATCGGCGAGACGCTGAAGGAGAAAGGCTGTATTGCCTATGAGGGTCACACCGCCATCCACGATCCCAACACCTATGTGGTGGTGGAGCGCTGGGAGACCCGCGACGATCTCAATGCACATGGCCGCGCCCCGCACATGAAGGTGTGGCGTGAATATTCCGCGCCGCTCAAGGCATCGCCGACGGTGATCGAGATCATCACCGCCGACAAGGTGGATACGATCAAGGCATGATGAGAGCGACGCAGGTTCGAGGGCAGTATCGCTGGACCGAAGCGCCGGCCGATACCGTCGTGCTCGATTTCGACGACCGCCACCGGCGGCGGATGGCGATGACGGGCACGCGCGGCCTTGAGTTCCTGCTCGACCTCGAAAGCGCCGTCGCCTTGCGCGGCGGCGATGCGCTGGTGCTGGAGGACGGCCGGCTGGTCGAGGTGGTGGCCGCGCCCGAGCCGCTGGCGGAAATTCGCGGGGCTGATCCCGGCCATCTGGTGCGGATCGCCTGGCATCTCGGCAACCGTCATCTACCGACGCAGATCATGGCCAAGGGCCTTCGCATCCGCAGGGATCACGTCATCGAGGAAATGGTGAAGGGGCTGGGCGCGCGCGTCATCGAGATCGAGGCGCCGTTCGATCCCGAGGGCGGCGCCTATGCAGCCGCGCATGCCGCGCACGATCATGGCCACGGCCATGGGGATCACGGTCACGATCACGCGCATGACCACGGTCATGCGCATCATCACCATGACCACGATCGTCACCACGATCACGCGCATCATGACCACCATCATCACGATGATGGACATCACCATGATGATCATTGCGACAACGAGCATCACCACGGCGATACCCATGCTCATGACCACAAATAGCGCGCCGCCGGTCGAGGCGCGCGCCATGAGCGAAGCCGAGACCGCGGCGCTGTACCGGCTGATGACCTGGCTGTCGCCGGCCTTTCCGGTCGGCGCCTTCTCCTATTCCAGCGGCATCGAATGGGCGGTGGAAGCCGGCGACATCGCCGATGCCGCGACCTTGCGCGACTGGCTCGCCGCCATGCTGACCGACGGCGCCGGCTTTTGCGACGCCGTGTTTCTCGCGCAGACCCACCGCGCCGTGTCATCCCACGATGATGCGCTGCTGCGCGACATCGCCGAACTCGCCGCCGCCTTCGTGCCCTCGCGCGAGCGCCAGCTTGAGACGACGACGCAGGGCCGCGCCTTCATCGACACCACCCGCGCGGCCTGGACCTGCGAGGGGCTCGACGAGATCATCGCGGCCTGCGGCGGTCCGATTGTCTATCCCGTCGCGGTCGGCCTCGTCAGCGCGGCGCATGGCATTCCGCTGCAGCCTTCGATGCACGCTTTCCTGCACGCGGTCGTTTCCAACTGGATTTCGGCCGGCGCCCGCCTGGTCCCGCTCGGCCAGACCGACAGCCAGCGCGTGCTGGCGCAGCTCGAAGCGGATGTCGCCGCGACAGCGAGGCGCGCGATCGCTGCTTCCCTCGACGATCTCGGCAGCGCCACCTTCCGCGCCGATCTCGCCGGCCTGCGGCATGAGACTCAGTATACGAGGTTGTTCAGGTCATGACGGATTGCACTCCAGTGTCGTCCCGGCGAAGGCCGGGACCCATAATCACGAGTGTTCGTGGTTATGCTGCGCTGGAGCTCCAACGTCTCACAACAATTGCCTTTCGTGGTTATGGGTCCCGGCCTTCGCCGGGACGACGGTGGAGTGAACATGCCTAGCAAATCCCACGGTCCCCTTCGGGTCGGCGTCGGCGGTCCCGTCGGATCGGGCAAGACCGCGTTGATGGACCTGCTCTGCAAGAACATGCGCGAGCGCTACGATATCGCCGCGATCACCAACGACATCTACACCAAATGGGATGCCGAATTTCTGGTGCGCTCGGGTTCGCTGACGCCGGACCGCATCGCCGGTGTCGAGACCGGCGGCTGTCCGCACACGGCCATCCGCGAGGACGCCTCGATGAATCTCGCCGCGGTCGCCGACATGCGCGCGAAGTTTCCCGCACTCGACCTGGTGTTGATTGAATCCGGTGGCGACAACCTGGCGGCGACTTTCTCGCCGGAGCTTGCCGACCTCACCATCTACGTCATCGACGTCGCCGCCGGCGACAAGATCCCGTCCAAGGGCGGACCGGGCATTACCCGCTCCGATCTCCTTGTCATCAACAAGATTGATCTGGCCCCGCATGTCGGCGCCTCCCTGGAGAAGATGGACACGGACGCGAGGAGGATGCGCGGCGAGCGGCCGTTCGTGATGACCAACCTGAAGAAGAGCGAAGGCCTCGACCGCATCGTCGCCTTCATCGAGGCCAAGGGCGGCCTGCGCAGCGCGCCCAAGGCCAAGGCTGGATAGAGGCGGGCAAACGTTAACCAATTCCTCATTGCCGACACATCGCCGGTACAGGATTCAGAACGGTTCTAAACAATGCGGGAACCAAATTCCGCCAGCGCCGTTAAGTACTTCTGGCTCGCGGTGACCAGGGTGTGGTGCCCGGTGTGACTGTCCGCGTTACGCCATCTTCAGTTGCGTCCCGATGACCGCTTCGCCAATATCCCGCGCGATTTGCCGCCATGCATTTCATTGCCGCCGTCATGGCGGCATCTTCGACAAGCGTCGCTTGATTTGTTGCCAACCTTTCATTCCCGAGTAAGCGAGTGGTTCGGCTGGGTTTCATCGTCGGTCTGATCGCGCTGATCGGGGTATTGCTCTCCGGCGCTGCGGCGTGGCGCGTGCACCAGCAGGAGCTTGCGATCGACGGCATTGCGCTGGCGCGTGCCGTCGACGTCAATGCGAGCCTGGTGCAGGACCGTCTCACCGAGCGGGAGCTGCTCGCCCGCGTCGCCTCCGGCTTGTTCCGCGCCCCGGCGACGGTGAAGGCGAACATGCTGCAGCCGCTGCGCTCGGCGATCTATGCCTTCAAGACCGATTTCGTCGTCGCCGCCTGGATCGCGCGGCTGAAGCCGAACGAGCTGGAAGCCGCCCAGCGCGAGCTGAAGAACGAGAGCTTCTCCAATCCCGTGATCCGCGATTTCGACGACCGGCCGCTCGATCTCAAGGCGGTCGACAAGCCGGTCAACGTCGTGATGGATATCGAGCCGCGCCGCCCCGACACCATCAACATCCCGGGCCGCGTGCTCGACCGACATTCCATCGTCGGTCCCACGCTGGAAAAGGCCAAGGCGGAAGGCAAGCCGGTGGCGTCCGATCCGATGCCGCTCTTGGGCAGCAAGGACCGGATCGGAATCGTGCTGGCGGCGCCCGTGCTCGACGGCGCCGAGCCGGCCGGTTTCGTCACCTTCTCCTACGAAATCGGTTCGCTGATGCTGTCCAACGACGATCTGTCGTTGTTCGCGGTCGCGCTGCGCGATCCGCGCGAGGCCGGCCGCGAACTGATCGCCAGCGACCAGGGTGTCGTCTCCGAGCGCGCGATCTCCGAGGAGCATCCGCCGCCCTCGATCGTGCGCACCGTCACCTTTGGCGGGCGCGACTGGTCGCTCGCCTACTACGCCAAGAACAATGCCACGCAGCGCGCGCAGCAGACCGCGGCGATCGTCGCCGCCATTGGGCTCGCCATCACCGGCATCGTCTGCGGCCTGTTCGGCTATGTCGCCTACAACAATCTGCGGCTCAGCCGCGAGATCGAGGTGCGCATCGGCTTCGAGCGGCGGCTGACCGCCGTCATCGACGAGCTCAATCACCGGGTCAAGAACATCCTGGCGGTGATCCAGTCGATCATTACGCGGACGCTGCGCCACGGCTCGGACATCGACGTCGCGCGCGAGCTTTTGATCGGCCGCATCCACGCCATGTCGAACGTCGTCACGCTGCTCAGCGAAAGCCAGTGGCAGGGCGTGCAGCTCCGCGGCCTGTTCGAGTCGCGCTCGATCCCGCATGCGGACCGCATCGCGGTCAACGGCCCCGACATTACCGTCAGCGCCCGCGCCGCGCAGAGCCTGTCGCTATTGTTCTTCGAGCTCGCCTCGCATTCCGACGAGGGCCTGTCGCTGGTCGGCAAGCATCCGCATATCGTCGCGCATTGGGAAGTCAACGGCGAGGAAAACGGCGGCACCTTCCATTTCCGCTGGGAGGAGTTCAACACCTCGCAGGCGACGCGCCGTCCCGACAGCGATTTCGGCCTGATCCTGCTCGACCGCGTCGCGCCGGAAGCGCTCGGCGGCACCGCGAAACGCTATTTCACCGATGTCAGCTATGTCTACGAGCTGACCGCGCCGATGGCCACCGTCATCGACATCACCGAGCGCGACCGCACCGATCAGATCACCGCGCCGGTGCGGCCGTAGCGTTCGTGGTTCGCCAACGCGCGTCACACAATGATTTGTCATTCCCCGCGCATGCGGGGAATCCAGTATGCCGCGGCCTGTCGGCTCCGTCGACTGCTGTCTCTGGAATACTGGATCGCCCGGTTGAACCGGGCGATGACAGCTGTGCGCGGGAACCACGCGGCACGCCTGTGCATTATGTCCGCATCATTTCACTGAGGAGATGGCTGATGGGACGATACATGTTGCTGTGGCTGCTCGGCGTACCGATTCCGATCCTGGTGCTGATCTGGGCGTTCGGCGGCCTGCACTGATCTCTTGGAGGAGGCGGCTTGAGGCGGGCTCGCGGCGGCGGGCCCGCCTTTTGCGTGTGAGGCAAGAGCGCAGCTTGTAGGATGGGTAGAGCGAAGCGAAACCCATCATCGACACCACGGGCGGCGCTATCGATGGGTTTCGCTGCGCTCTACCCATCCTACGGCCTACTACGTTTCTCCAAACAAAAAAGGCGGCCATCTGCGGCCGCCTTTTCTGTCGTCCTCGGGGCTGACTCTACCCGTTGCCGCCGATCACGGCGCGCACGGTGTTGTCGGGTCCGAAATCCTCCGCGCCGTCGACATAGAGCAGCGCGGACAGTTTCGAGCGCGCGCGGTTGACGCGGCTCTTGATGGTGCCGACGGCGCAGCCGCAGATCGCGGCGGCGTCCTCGTAACTAAAGCCCGACGCCCCGACCAGGATCAACGCCTCGCGCTGGTCCTGCGGCAGCTTGTCGAGCGCAACGCGGAATTCCTCGAACTCCAGATGCGCGCTCTGCGACGGCTGCGTCTTCAGCGTCTTGGCATAGTTGCCCTCTGAGTCCTCCACCTCGCGCCGCCGCTTGCGATAGTCGGAGCGGAACAAATTGCGCAGGATGGTGAACAGCCAGGCCGGCAGATTCGAGCCGGGCTGGAACGAGTCGATGTTGGCGATGGCGCGCAGCAGCGTCTCCTGCACGAGATCGTCGGCCCGGTCGCCATTGCCCGAAAGCGAGATCGCGAACGCGCGCAGGCTGGGGACCGACGCCAAGATGTCGTCGCGCAGTTGGTCGGTGAGAGGCATTAGTCCCTCCCGTTGTTGTTTTTGTCGGTGTCGCCCCCGCCTTGTGCCCCCGGCTCATCCAGCTTGCGGACGAGATCCGCAAAGCGGTCCGGCACGCCTTGCCGCACCACATCGTCATACATGGCGCGGAGCTGATGGCCGATCCGGGCCTGGATTTCCGCGTTCAGGCCACCCTGCTTGCGGGGGGCGCCCGGTTGGCTTGCTTGTGACTTTACTTCCTTCATGATCCGATCCACGCTCCCCGAGAGTTAAGTCTCTGAATTCTCGGAATTTTTATTCCGACAGAAACCCTGGGTTCCGGCCGCATTGAGGGGGACTAATGCGAAGTTCGCCTAATGGTTCCAGCTATGAGGAACTTTTATCTGGAACTTTTTAGGGGCGGGCGCGTTGTCGGCCGCAAGCAGGGGAACCGGGTCACCCCGTCAAGGCTGCTGACCCAAAGACAAAGAATGGAGTGGGGATGTCCCGTTCACAGGTTGTTGCCGAACACCTGCCGCTGTTGCGGCGCTATGCCCGTGCGCTGACCGGAAACCAGTCCTCTGGCGATGCCTATGTGGCCGCGATGCTGGAGGCGCTGCTGCAGGATGCCTCGCTGCTCGATGAGCGCCACGGCCCGCGCGCCGGCCTGTTCCGGCTGTTCACCCAGATCTGGAATTCGGTCTCGATCAACGACAAGAGCGACGTGACGCCGCTGCCGCTGCCGTCCGAGCGGCGGCTGTCGAACATCACGCCGCTGCCGCGGCAGGCCTTCCTGCTGCTGTCGCTGGAAGGCTTTTCGGAGGAGGAGGTCGCCTTCATCCTCAACACCGACATCGCCGAGACGCGCCGCCTTGCCGATTCCGCCGGCCGCGAGATGGCCGCCGAGATCGCCACCGACGTGCTGATCATCGAGGACGAGACCTTCATCGCGATGGACCTCGAGAGCCTCGTGAAGAATCTCGGCCACAACGTCATCGGCGTGGCGCGCACC
>JAKFVP010000469.1 GCA_021732175.1 Bradyrhizobium sp. | reverse complement strand
ACACCACGCTGCATCCGGAATTCTCGTTCCTGCCGCGCAAGTTCAAGATCGCGATCACGGCATCCGCGCATGACCGCGCTGCGATCAAGATCCACGATGTCGGCCTGCGTCTCTACAAGAATGACGATGGCGAGCTCGGCTTCGAGGTGCTGGTCGGCGGCGGGCTTGGCCGCACGCCCTTCATCGCCAAGACCGTCAAGCAGTTCGTGCATCGCCGCGACATATTGAGCTATCTCGAAGCGATTATGCGCGTCTACAACCAGTATGGCCGGCGCGACAACATCTACAAGGCGCGCATCAAGATCCTCGTCCACGAACTCGGCATCGACAAGTTCGCCAGGGAGGTCGAGGAGGAGTGGCAGCACATCCGCGACAGCGCGCTCGCGGTCGAGGATTCCGCGATCGAGGAAATCCGCTCGCGCTTCCTCTATCCGAAGTACGAGAAGCTGCCGCATATGCCCGACGAGCTGAAGCAGGCGGCGCATGATCCCCTGTTCGAGCGCTGGCGCCGGAACTCGGTGTTCACGCACAAGGTGCAGGGCTATTCCATCGTCACGATCTCGCTGAAGCCGGTCGGCGGCCCTCCGGGCGATGCCACCGCCGATCAGATGGATGCGCTGGCGGATCTGGCCGATCGCTATTCCTTCGGCGAAATCCGCGTCGGTCATGAGCAGAACCTGGCGCTGCCGCATGTCGCCAAGCGCGACCTGCCGGCGCTGTGGAAGGCGCTTGACAAGCTCGGCCTTGCCACGCCGAACGTAAATCTTGTTTCCGACATCATCGCCTGCCCGGGGCTGGATTACTGCTCGCTGGCCAATGCCCGCTCGATCCCGATCGCGCAGGAGCTGACGCGGCGCTTCGCCAATCACGACACGGCGGGCCTGATCGGCCGGCTGCACATCAACATCTCCGGCTGCATCAATGCCTGCGGTCACCATCATGTCGGCCACATCGGCATTCTCGGCGTCGAGAAGAACGGCGAGGAGTTTTACCAGATCACCATCGGCGGCCGCGCCGACGAGCAGGCCCAGATGGGCACGCTGATCGGACCTGCGGTGCCCTATGCCGAGGTCGCCGACGTCGTCGAGGACATCGTCGAGGCCTATATGGCGCTGCGCGATTCAAAGGAGGAGCTGTTCATCGACACGGTGAAGCGCCTCGGTGTCGAACCTTTCAAGGAGCGGGTCTATGCCACTCGTTAAGAACGGAAAAATCGCAACCGATATCTTCTTTCATGTCGCCGATGGCGCCGAGCTGCCGGGCGATGGCCCGGTGCTGGTCTCGGCCGCGCGCTTTCTGGAAGATCCCGAGGCGCTGATCAAGCGCGGCAAGGTCGGCGTGATCTGGCCGAACAACAGGGATATCGACGACCTCGTGCCGTATCTGGATCGCCTCGCGCTGGTCGCGCTGGTGTTCCCGTCATTCCGCGACGGCCGCGCCTATACCCAGGCGCGCCTGCTGCGCGAGCGCCACGGCTACGAAGGCGAGCTGCGCGCCACCGGTCAGGTCCTGCGTGACCAGTTCGTGTTCATGCTGCGCGCCGGCTTCGATGCCTTCGATGTCAAGAAGCAGGCCGATGCCGAAGCCTTCGGCGAGTCGGCGCGGCGCTACACTGTGTTCTATCAGCCGACGGGCGATGGCCATCTGTCTGCGCTGCACCGTCGCGGCGAGTTGCGGCATTCGGAGAGTGCCAAGCCGTGAGCGTGATTGCGCAGCAGGAAGTTTCCGTTGCGCCGGCCTTGCCGCCCGCGGCGACGCTTGACGACGTGCTGCGTCATGCCTCGCCCGCCGAAGTGATTTCAGCGGCGCTGAAGATCGTCGGCCGCGAGCATCTGGCGCTGGTCTCCTCATTCGGCACGGAATCCGCCGCGCTGCTCAAGGTGATGGCGGATGTCGATCCCGCCATTCCCGTGGTCTTCCTCGATACCGGCTGGCTGTTCCAGGAGACGCTGGACTATCGCGACGCGTTGACGCGGCAGCTCGGGCTGACCGACGTGCGGTCGATCAAGCCACTGGAGGAGACGCTGTCGCGCGAGGATCCCGACAAGGAATTGTGGTTCTCAGATCCCGACGCCTGCTGCCGCATCCGCAAGGTGGAACCGCTGGCGCGCGCGCTAAAGCCGTTTGCAGCCTGGATCAACGGCCGCAAGCGCTTTCAGGGCGGCGTCCGTAGTGATATTTCCGTGGTAGAGCAGGACGGCAGCCGTCTGAAATTCAATCCCTTCGCCAATGTCTCGCGCGAGGAGATCGAGGCGATCTACACCTCCGCGAACCTGCCGCCGCACCCGCTGGTCGCATCCGGATTCCTGTCGGTCGGCTGCATGCCCTGCACCAGCCGCAGCGAAGCCGGCGAGGACGAACGCGCCGGCCGTTGGCGCGGGCGAAGCAAGACAGAATGCGGCATTCACACGACGCCAACTTCTTAGCACAATGAAGCTGCATCGTCGGAAACAACGAAAAGCGGTTTCGTTGACTTAAGGCCGGTTCCTCACGAGTTATGTCGGCACGCCACGGCAAGTCCGCCGTCCTGCCGAATGGAGACCACCGATGATCCGCCCCGTTCTTGCCGCTGCTGCAGGCTTGCTGTTTGCGGGCTCTGCCTATGCCGCCGACGTCTCGCTGCTCAACGTATCCTACGATCCGACGCGCGAGCTTTATGCCGATTTCAACAAGGCGTTCGCCGCCGCGTACCAGAAGGAAACCGGCAAGACCGTCGAAATCAAGCAGTCGCATGGCGGTTCCGGCTCGCAGGCCCGCGCCGTAATCGACGGCCTGCAGGCCGACGTCGTGACGCTGGCGCTCGCCTATGACATCGATGCGGTCGCCGCCAAGGGCCTTACCGACACCGGCTGGCAGAAGCGCCTGCCGCTCAACGCCTCGCCCTACACCTCGACCATCGTGTTCCTGGTGCGCAAGGGTAATCCAAAAGGCATCAAGGACTGGGACGATCTGACCAAGAAGGGCGTCGAAGTGATCACGCCGAACCCGAAGACCTCAGGCGGCGCGCGCTGGAACTATCTTGCCGCCTGGGGCTACGCCGAGAAGAAGTTCGGCTCCGCGGAAAAGGCCAAGCAATTCGTCGGCGAACTCTACAAGCACGTACCGGTACTCGATACCGGCGCGCGCGGCTCCACCGTCACCTTTGTCGAGCGCGGCGTCGGTGACGTCCTGCTCGCCTGGGAGAACGAGGCGTTCCTGGCGCAGCGTGAGTTCGGCAAGGACAAGTTCGAGATCGTGGCGCCGCCGCTGTCGATCCTCGCCGAGCCGCCGGTCGCCATCGTCGACAAGGTCGCGGACAAGAAGGGCACGCGCGCGGTCGCCGAAGCGTACCTGAAATACTGGTACACCAGGGAAGGTCAGGAAATCGCCGCGCGCAATTCCTACCGACCGCGCGACAGTGAAATCGCGAAGGAATACGAAAAGTCCTTCGCCAAGGTGGAACTGTTCACCATCGACGACGTTTTCGGGGGTTGGACCAAGGCGCAGAAGGAGCACTTCGCCGAGGGCGGCATTTTCGATCAGATCTACAAGAACTGATGCCCTGAACGAGGGCTAGCGGGGGATGTCGTGAACGGAGTGCCGCAAAGGCGCAGCACTTTGCCAGGGTTCGGTCTCACCATGGGACTGACCCTGACATGGCTCTCGGTCATCATCCTGATCCCGCTGGCCGGTCTCTTCCTAAAGACGTTCGATCTGTCGCTCGAGCAGTTCTGGGGCATCGTCACCAGCCGCCGTACGCTCAATGCGCTGAAGATTTCGTTCGGGCTGTCGTTTGCCGCCGCCTGCGTCAACCTCGTGATGGGGACGATCGTAGTGTGGGCGCTGGTGCGCTACCGCTTTCCCGGGCGGCGCCTGTTCGACGCCATCGTCGACATTCCCTTTGCGTTGCCCACGGCGGTGGCCGGCGTCGCGCTGACGCAACTGTTTGCGCAGAAGGGCTGGCTCGGTGCGCCGCTTGCCGAGCTCGGCATCAAAGTGGCGTTCACGCCGATCGGCATCTTCATCGCCATGATCTTCATCGGCATTCCCTTCGTGGTGCGCACGGTGCAGCCGGTACTGCTCGACCTCGACGTCGAGATCGAGGAGGCTGCCGCTTCGCTCGGCGCCAATCGCTGGCACACAGTGTTTCGCGTCATCCTGCCGAGCCTGATCCCGGCGCTGCTCACCGGCTTCGCATTGGCCTTCGCCCGCGCCGTCGGCGAATACGGCTCGGTGATCTTCATCGCCGGCAACCTGCCCAATGTCTCCGAGATCGCGCCGCTATTGATCGTGATCCGCCTCTCCGAATTCCGCTATGCCGATGCGACCGCGATCGCCGTCGTCATGCTGGTGGCATCGTTCCTGATTATCTTCGCGGTCAACCGCCTGCAGCGCTGGGCGCAGACGCGCCTGCCTGCGCATTGAGGCAAGCCGATGAGCGCATTTACGTCGCCGCTGCCTTTCTTCACCTCTCCCAAAGGGAGAGGTCGGATCGCATCGATCGATGCGATCCGGGTGAGGGGTTTTGCTCCATCGATAGACCGTACCCCCTCACCCCAGCCCTCTCCCCATGGGAGAGGGGGCGCACCGTCGTTGCCGGGGCATTCAACATGAACCAGCCGCAGGCATTCACCTATACGCCGCCGCGCGACGACGTGCACACCGAGCCCGGTGCGATCCGCTTCGTGATCGTCGCGCTCGCCGTGCTGTTCCTGCTGATCTTCGTCGTGCTGCCGCTGGTCGTGGTATTCGCCTCGGCATTTTCCAAGGGCGTGATGGCCTATGTCGCCGCGCTCGGCGAGCCCGAAGCGCTGAGCGCCATCCGCCTGACCTTGCTGGTCGCTGCGATCTCGGTCAGCCTCAATCTCGTGTCCGGCGTCATCGCCGCCTGGGCGATCGCCAAATTCGATTTCGCCGGCAAGACGTTCCTGATCACGCTGATCGATCTGCCGTTCTCGGTCAGCCCCGTGATCTCTGGCCTCGTCTTCGTGCTGCTGTTCGGCGCGCAGGGATTTTTCGGACCCTGGCTGCAGGCCCACGACATCCGCATTCTATTTGCCTTGCCAGGTATTGCGCTCGCGACAATCTTCGTGACCTTCCCCTTTGTCGCGCGCGCGCTGATTCCGTTGATGCAGGAGCAGGGCACACAGGAGGAAGAGGCCGCGATCTCGCTCGGCGCGTCAGGACTACAGACCTTCTTCCGCGTCACTTTGCCCAATATCAAATGGGGCCTGCTCTATGGCGTGCTGCTGTGCAATGCGCGCGCGATGGGTGAGTTCGGCGCGGTTTCCGTGGTGTCGGGCCATATCCGCGGCGAGACCAATACCATGCCGCTGCTGGTCGAGATTCTCTACAATGAATATCAATTCGTAGCCTCGTTCGCGATTGCCTCGCTCCTGGCCATGCTGGCGTTGATCACGCTGGTGGCCAAGACCGTGCTGGAACGGCGGCTCGACGAAGGACAGGTGGTCAGTGACGATTGAAGTCAAAAACCTCACCAAGAAGTTCGGCGACTTCGCAGCGCTCGACAATGTCGACCTGAAGGTGGCCGACGGCGAGCTGCTGGCGCTGCTCGGGCCGTCTGGCTCCGGCAAGACCACGCTGCTGCGCATTATAGCCGGCCTCGATTGGCCCGACTCCGGCGAAGTCTCGTTCGGCGGCGAGAACGTGCTCTCGCGCAGCGCTGGCGAGCGTCATGTCGGTTTCGTGTTCCAGCATTATGCGCTGTTCCGCCACATGACCGTGTTCGAGAATGTGGCCTTCGGCCTCCGCGTGCAGCCGCGTGCCATCCGCAAGGATGAAGCCGCGATCCGCGCCCGCGTGAAGGAACTGCTGGATCTCGTGCAACTCGACTGGCTGTCGGACCGCTATCCGAACCAGCTCTCGGGCGGCCAGCGCCAGCGTATCGCGTTGGCGCGCGCGCTCGCCATCGAGCCGCGCATCCTGCTGCTGGATGAACCCTTCGGCGCGCTCGATGCCAAGGTGCGCAAGGAGCTGCGGCAATGGCTGCGCTCGCTGCATCAGGAGATCCACGTCACCTCGATCTTCGTCACCCATGACCAGGAAGAGGCGCTGGAGGTTGCCAACCGCGTCGTGGTCATGGACAAGGGCCGCATCGAGCAGGTCGGCACGCCCGGCGAGGTCTATGACAATCCGGCGACCGCCTTCGTGCACGGCTTCATCGGCGAATCCATCGTGCTGCCCGTGGAAGTGCGCGACGGCGGCGTGCAGCTTGGCGGCAAGGCGCTCAACATCGCCGCCAATGGTTACGCGCCCGGCGCGGCAAAGCTGTTCATCCGCCGCCATGACATGCAGATCGGCCCGGCCGGCAGTGGCGCGCTGGAAGGCTCGGTCCAGCATGTGCGCACCTTCGGTCCGATCCAGCGCGCCGAGGTGGCGCTGTGCGGGGCCGCCGAGAAAACCGTGATCGAGATCGACGCCCCGCGCGACCGGGAACTGCACGCGGGCGATGCCGTCAGCCTGCAGCCGCGGCGCTACCGGATCTTCGCTGCGCAGGAATAGGGGCGTCGTTCCGGGGCGATGCCAAGCATCGAACCCGGAATCTCGAGCTTCCGGGTTCGCTTCGCGCCCCGGAATGACGTCAAAATGGCCCCATCGTTCACTATTCAGCCACTGTTGATATGCAACAACGGCCCCTCATTTCAGGGGTAGTCTCAAGACCATGCGGGCGATTCTCGCCATAGCGGCGCTTCTGGCGCTTTCCGGCTGCATGTCCGACAGCCAGCCGGAGCAGCCCACCATGTATTTGAGCATGGCCAATGGCGCCAAGCTCGACCCGCAGGCGGCCGCCTCCATGATCTCGCTGTACCGGCAGAACAACGGCCTCGGCCAGGTCGTCGTCGATCCTGAATTGATGAAGGTCGCGGAGGCCCAGTCCACTGCTATGGCCGCCCGCAACAAGCTGGACCATGACGTCAAGGGCCCCCTGGCCAAGCGGCTGAACAGCTCCGGCTACCCGGCCACGGTGGCCGTGGAGAACGTATCGGCCGGCTATCATACGCTGGCGGAAGCCTTTTCCGGCTGGCGCGATTCCCCGCCGCACCGGGCTAACATGCTTGCCAACAATGTCACAAAACTAGGCATTGCAGCTAGTTATGCTCCGAACACCAAATACAAGGTGTTTTGGACGCTTATTCTTGCATCAACGGATGCCAAATAAATCAGTCTTGATTTCGGTTCCGCTCTCGTCGATTGACGCAACTGCGAACAGCCGCCACCGTGCGGCCGTCATGGCTCTCTCATCGACGGGTCACCATGGATAGCTCCCCCTCCGCGCTGGCGACGACGCCCGCAAAAGCGCAGCCCGTGCTGGTCCTGCAGGGCGGTGGCGCGCTCGGTTCCTACCAGGCCGGTGCTTATCAGGCGCTGTGCCATTTCGACTTTGAGCCTGAATGGGTCGCCGGCATCTCGATCGGCGCGATCAACGCCGCCATCATCGCCGGCAACGAGCCCGACAAGCGCGTGGACCGGCTGAAGGAATTCTGGGACATGGTGTCCCAGCCGGTATCGTGGAACCCGATAGTTCCCGGCGATCATGCCCGCACGCTGTTCAACGAGACCTCGGCCGCGATCATCGCCACCTTCGGCGTGCCCGGGTTTTTCACGCCACGCTTTCCGCCGGCGGCGATGTGGCCACCCGGTTCGGCAGATTCGCTGAGCTATTACGACACCTCGCCGCTGAAGAAGACGCTGGAGCGGCTGGTCGATTTCGACCGCATCAACGATCTGAAGACCCGGCTCTCGGTCGGCGCCGTCGGCGTCACCTCAGGCAACTTCAAATATTTCGATAATTACGAGTTCAAGCAGCTCGGCAAGAAGATCGGCCCCGAGCACATCATGGCCTCCGGCGCGCTGCCGCCGGGTTTCCCGGCTGTGTTCATCGAGGACGAATATTACTGGGACGGCGGCATTGCCTCCAACACGCCGCTCGACTTTGTGCTGGATAACGAAAGGCGTCGCGACCTGCTGATCTTCCAGGTCGACCTGTTTTCCGCGCGCGGCGACCTGCCGACGACCTTGCTCGAGGCCGCCGAGCGCGAAAAGGACATTCGCTATTCCAGCCGCACCCGCATGGCCACCGATACGAACCGGCAGATCCACAACGCCCGCGTGGCGGTGCGCGATCTCATCAGCAAGCTGCCGGAATCGCTCCAGCACGATCCGTCGGTTGAATATCTGCGCGAAGCGGTGAAGGAAAACACCGTCACCGTCGTGCACCTGATCTACCGCAGCAAGAACCACGAATCCTCCTCGAAGGATTACGACTTCTCCCATATCGGCGTCGTCGAACACTGGAACGCGGGCGTCCGCGACGTGCACCTGTCGATGCGGCACAAGGATTGGCTCGAGCGGCCGCAGTCCGGCGAGACCATGGTGACTTACGATCTCACACGGGACGGCGAAGCGCCGCCCGCAAAAAAGGAGTGAAGAAAATGGGTTCGTTGACAGGCAAGACAGCGGTGGTGACCGGCTCGACCAGCGGCATTGGGCTCGCGATCGCGCGCGCCTTCGCCGGCGCCGGCGCCAACGTCGTGATCAACGGCTTCGGCGCGCCGGCCGATATCGAGCGCGAGCGCTCCGGCATCGAAACCGATTTCAAGGTTCGCGCCGCCTATTCGCCGGCCGACATGACCA
>JAKFVP010000264.1 GCA_021732175.1 Bradyrhizobium sp. | reverse complement strand
CTGCAGTCCCGGCAGCTTCGCGGCGCGGGCATAGACGGCGCGGGCATGCGCGATCGGGATGCCGAACTTGTTCTCGGACTTGCCGGTGGCGATCTTCGCGTGCGTGCCGGCATCGACGTCGGGATTGACACGCACGGAGATGCGCGCGGTCTTTCCGGTCTCGACGGCAAGGCGCGACAGCAGTTCGAGCTCGGGCTCGGATTCGACGTTAAGACAAAGAATGTCGGCGGCGAGCGCGGCGCGCAGTTCGGCCTCGGTCTTGCCGACGCCGGAGAACAGGATCTTGTTCGGTGGGATGCCGGCGGCCAGCGCCCGCTTCAATTCGCCGCCGGAGACGACATCGGCGCCGGCGCCGAGCTTGGCCAGCGTGCGCAGCACCGACTGGTTGGAGTTCGCCTTCATGGCGTAGCAGACCAGCACCTTCTCGCCGGCGAAGGCGTCGGTGAACACGCGATAATGCCGCTCCAGCGTCGCGCTGGAGTAGCAGTAGAACGGCGTGCCGACGCTCGCCGCGAGATCGGCAAGGTTGACCGCCTCGGCGTGCAATACGCCGTTGCGATAGTCGAAATGATTCATGGAACCAGTTTAATTGCCGAGAAGCGGGTCGAGGACAAACGGTTTCTTGCGGCCTTTCGCAGCGACAGGGCCGCTTTCGCCGTAGGTGGCGCCGGGCGGGGCGACGCGGTCGCCGCCGTCGGCGTCCGGCTCGACATTGGAGGCGGCGTTCATGGCGTTCGGCGGCAGGTCGAGGCCGGCCTTGCGGCCGCAGCCGCCGAGCGCGAGCGCGGCTGCGCTCAATGCGATGATGGCCCACCCCGATGGGGTCAGGCGCCGCTTACGTTCCACTATCGAAATCCCCAATGCGGGCCGCACCATACAAAGATTGCGCATGTCTGGCGAGACCCGGATGAACATGAAATCCCAGCGAAATTTGGGCCCAAGACTTACCTCGGGCCCTACTTTCGCTCTTTTTCCAGCCGCTTCGCCCAGGCCTTGGCCTGGGCGGCTACGTTCTTCGGCGCGGTGCCGCCGAAAGACGTCCGGCTTTTCACCGAGGAATCGACCGACAGCACCTTCAGGGCGTCGGCGGTAATCTTCGGTTCCACCTCCTGCATGGCCTTCAGCGGCAGTTCGTGCAGCGCCACGCCTTGCTTGGAGGCGAGCGCAACGATGCGGCCGGTGACGTGGTGGGCGTCGCGGAACGGCATTTTCAGCGTGCGCACCAGCCAGTCGGCAAGATCGGTCGCGGTGGCGTAGCCGTCGCCGGCAGCCGCCTTCATCTTCGCTTCATCAGCCACGAGGTCGAGCACCATGCCGGTCATGGCGCGGATCGCGAGCGACAGCGCGGCGAAGGCTTCCATCGCGCCCTGCTTGTCCTCCTGCATGTCCTTCTGATAGGTCAGCGGCAGACCCTTCATCACGACGAGCAGCGCGACCAGCGCGCCGATCGTGCGTCCCGTCTTGGCGCGCACAAGTTCGGCCGCGTCCGGATTGCGCTTCTGCGGCATGATGGAAGAGCCGGTGGTGAACTTGTCGCTCAAGCGAACAAGGCCGACCAGCGGCGAGGTCCACAGCACGATTTCTTCGGCAAAGCGCGACATGTGCATGGCGCAGATTGCGGCGGCCGACAGCGTCTCCAGCACGAAATCGCGGTCGGAAACCGCATCGAGCGAGTTGGCCATCGGCCGGTCGAAGCCCAATGCTTTCGCCGTGGCCGCGCGATCGATCGGGAACGAGGTGCCGGCGAGCGCGGCGGCGCCGAGCGGGGATTCGTTCAGCCGCTTGCGCGCATCGGCAAAGCGGCCGCGGTCGCGCGCCGCCATCTCGACATAGGCGAGCAGATGGTGGCCGAACGTCACGGGCTGCGCGGTCTGCAGATGGGTGAAGCCGGGCATGACCGTTCCGGCATGCTCCAGCGCGCGGCTCACCAGCGCGTGCTGGAAGGCGGCGAGCGCGCTATCCGTCTCGTCGATGACGTCGCGGACATAGAGGCGGAAATCGGTCGCCACCTGGTCGTTGCGCGAACGCGCGGTGTGCAGCCTGCCCGCGGCGGGGCCAATCAGCTCCGACAGCCGGCTCTCGACGTTCATATGGATGTCTTCGAGCGCGCGCTTGAAGGAGAAATCGCCCTTGCTCATCTCGGCCAGGATGCTGTCGAGGCCCTTGGCGATGTTCTTCGCGTCGCTGGCCGTGATGATCCCCTGCTTGGCCAGCATGGCGGCATGCGCCTTGGAAGCGGCGATGTCCTGGGCATACATATGGCGATCGACGTCGATGGAGACGTTGATTTCCTCCATGATGGCGTCGGGGCGTTCGGAGAACCGCCCGCCCCACATCTTGTTGCTCATGACCTCACTCGTCGCTTATTCGTGACCTTGGCCGGCTTGCCAAAATCGGCCGGGCGCGCGAAACGCCAAGCGGCTTCGGCGCGTAATAGCTCTGCATAGCCATATCTGCCCCTGGAAGACAACGATATGCCGGAAAACCCCTCGTCCCTCCCTGTCCCCAGGCGCCGCCTGCCGGTCGCGCTCGGCGCGGTTGCGGCTGCCGGCCTGATCGGACTCGCCGGGTATTTCGGCCTCGGACGGCTGCAGCGGCCGGCGGGCGATGCCGCCTGCGCGGCAGCGGTGGACGTGGCGAAGAAAATCGCCCCGCTCGTCCATGGCGAGGTGGCCGCGCTCACCATGGCTTCGACCCCCCTGCGCCTGCCCGACTTTGCCTTTGAGGACGCCAAGGGCCAGCCCAAAAAGCTCTCGGACTTCCGCGGCAAGACTGTGCTTTTGAACCTGTGGGCCACCTGGTGCGTGCCCTGCCGCAAGGAAATGCCGGCGCTGGACGAGCTTCAGGCCAAGCTGGGCGGCAAGGATTTCGAGGTGGTCGCGGTCAATATCGACACCCGCGACCCGGAGAAGCCGAAGAATTTCCTGAAAGAGGCCAATCTGACCAGGATCGCCTATTTCAGCGACCAGAAAGCCAAGGTTTTTCAGGATCTTAAGAACATAGGCCGGGCCCTGGGCATGCCGACCTCGGTGCTGGTGGACGCGCAGGGCTGCGAGATCGGCACCATCGCGGGACCTGCGGAATGGGCGGGCGAGGACGCGATCAAGCTGATCAAGGCGGCGGTGAAGCCGGCCGCTGCGGCAGGTTCCTAAGCAAGCTTGTCGAGAGAGCCGCCGATGCCGGCGCCGAGATTGGCCTGCGAGGGTTGACCGAGCAGAGTCAAGACCGTGTTTTTCTCCGCATCCGCATTTTGCTTCATGATGGTGGTGGCGATCTGTCCCTGGGTGCTTGCCGCCTGCATCGCAAGCACGCTCGAAACCATGGCCATCATTTCCATAACGCACACTCCTCTTCCCGCGGCACCATAGGCGGCCAGTGGTTAACGAATGCTGGAAATGGCGGCCCGTAGAGTTGCGCCTCAGCGCGTCGGGACGGGCTTATCGCCGCGGTAGTCGTAGAAACCGCGCTGCGTCTTGCGGCCGAGCCAGCCCGCTTCGACGTATTTCACCAGCAGCGGACACGGGCGGTATTTCGAGTCGGCCAGCCCCTCGTGCAGCACCTGCATGATGGACAGACAGGTGTCGAGGCCGATGAAATCGGCGAGCTCCAGCGGGCCCATCGGATGATGCGCGCCGAGCTTCATCGCGGCGTCGATCGCCTCGACGTTCCCGACGCCTTCATACAGCGTGTAGATCGCCTCGTTGATCATCGGCAACAGGATGCGGTTGACGATGAAGGCGGGGAAATCCTCGGAAACCGCGACCTGCTTGCCGAGCTTGCCAACGAAGGTCCGGGCGGCATCGAAGGTTTCGTCGTTGGTGGCGATGCCGCGGATCAGTTCGACCAGTTCCATGACCGGAACCGGATTCATGAAGTGGATGCCGATGAATTTTTCCGGGCGGTCGGTCGCCGCAGCAAGGCGCGTGATCGAGATCGAAGAGGTGTCGGAAGCAACGATGGCCTCGGGCTTCAGCACCGCGCAGACGTCGTGAAAGATCTTGCGCTTGACCTCTTCCTTCTCGACCGCGGTCTCGATGACGAGGTCGCAGTCGGCAAAGCCGTCAAAAGTGTCGGCCGGCACGATGCGGGCGAGCGCCGCCTTGCGCGCCTCTTCGGTGAGCGTGCCCTTGGCGACCTGGCGCTGCAGGTGTCCGTTGATGGTGGCGAGCGCGGATTTGACCCGGTCGGCGGAGACGTCGCTGAGCACCACGTCGAAACCGGCGAGCGCTGCGACATGGGCAATGCCGTGGCCCATCTGGCCTGAGCCGATCACGCCGACTTTTCTGATTGTCACCGCCATCTCATCCACCGGATCCTGTGCCGGAGCGGCGCGCGGGCGCGCTGCCGGTCCATCCCCTTAAATAGACATCGGCCGGATGTTCGTCATCCGGCCGCTGCAATCATCGTTACTTTCCGAGCTTGGCAAGCTCGCTGGTGAGTTCCGGAACCGCCGTGTAGAGGTCGGCGACCAGACCATAATCTGCGACCTGGAAGATCGGCGCGTCCTCGTCCTTGTTGATCGCAACGATCACCTTGGAGTCCTTCATGCCGGCCAGATGCTGGATCGCGCCGGAAATGCCGACGGCGATGTAGAGCTCCGGCGCCACCACCTTGCCGGTCTGGCCGACCTGCCAGTCGTTCGGCGCATAGCCCGCATCGACCGCGGCGCGCGAGGCGCCGACGCCGGCGCCGAGCTTGTCGGCCAGCGGCTCGATGTATTTGGCGAAGTTCTCCCGGCTCTGCATCGCGCGTCCACCGGAGACGATGATCTTGGCCGAGGTGAGTTCCGGACGGTCGCTCTTGGCGACTTCCTCGCCGACGAAGCTGGAGAGGCCGGGATCGGCCGCAGCCGCGGCGTTCTCGACCGAGGCGCTGCCGCCCTCGCCGGCCGCGGCGAAGGTCGAGGTGCGCACGGTGATGACCTTCTTGGCGTCCTTTGACTTGACGGTCTGGATCGCGTTGCCGGCATAGATCGGCCGCTCGAACGTGTCGGGCGCGACCACCTTGATGATCTCCGAAACCTGCATGACGTCGAGCAGGGCCGCCACGCGCGGCATCACGTTCTTGAAGCGCGAGGTCGCCGGCGCAACGAAGGCATCGTAATTGCCCGCGAGCGAGACGATCAGCGCGGCCAGCGGCTCGGCGAGATCGTGGGCGTAGGGCGCACCGTCAGCCAACAGCACCTTCTTGACGCCGGCGAGCTTGGCGGCGGCATCCGCTGCACCCTTGGCGTTTTCGCCGGCGACGAGCACATGCACATCCGCGCCAAGCGCAGCGGCCGCGGTCAGTGCCTTGTTGGTAGCGTCCTTGATTGACGCATTGTCGTGTTCAGCAATCAGGAGCGTAGTCATCAGAGAACCCCGGCTTCGGTCTTCAGCTTGGAGACGAGTTCGGCGACGTCCTTTACCTTGACGCCGGCCTTGCGGCCCGCCGGTTCGGTAGTCTTGAGAACTTCGAGATGCGGCGTGAGGTCGACGCCATAATCGGCGGCGGACTTGTCGTCGATCGGCTTCTTCTTCGCCTTCATGATGTTGGGCAGCGAGGCATAGCGCGGCTCGTTGAGGCGCAAGTCCGTGGTGACGATCGCCGGTCCCTTCAGCTTGACGGTCTGCAGGCCGCCATCGACCTCGCGGGTGACCTTGAAGTCCGAGCCGTCGACCTCGAGCTTGGAGGCGAAGGTCGCCTGCGACCAACCGAGCAGTGCAGCCAGCATCTGGCCGGTCTGGTTGGAATCATCGTCAATCGCCTGCTTGCCGAGAATGACGAGACCCGGCTTTTCCGCGTCGACCACGGCCTTGAGAATCTTGGCGACGGCGAGCGGCTCGACATTGCCGTCGGCCTTGACCAGGATGCCGCGGTCGGCGCCCATGGCCAGACCCGTGCGGATGGTTTCCGACGCCTGCGCCGGACCGATCGAAACCACCACCACTTCGGTGGCCTTGCCCGCTTCCTTCAGGCGCAGCGCCTCCTCGACGGCGATTTCGTCGAACGGATTCATCGACATCTTGACGTTGGCGAGCTCGACGCCCGATCCGTCACTCTTGACGCGGACCTTGACGTTGTAGTCGACGACCCGCTTTACCGGCACAAGAACCTTCATCGATCCTCTTTCGCTCAAATCTGGGGGAAATTGATTGCTCGGGCGCGGAACCTAGAGCGCCGGTCCCCCCCGGTCAACGCGTGAAGGGCCAAAAACTGACCCGGAAAGCAAGCCCGAAAGCCGTCCTTTAACGGTTCTGGCCGGGCACCCAGAGCACGTCGCCCGCGCCATTATTGTTGGCGGCGCGGCTGGCCACAAACAGGAAATCCGACAGGCGGTTCATATAATGTATGGCAGCCTCGCTGACCGGCTCCTCCGGCTTGGCCGCCAGTTCCACCATGACCCGTTCCGCCCGGCGGCAAACCGTGCGGGCGACATGCAGGTATGCGGCTGCCGGGGTGCCGCCCGGCAGAATGAAGGAGGTCAGCGGGCTGAGCTTTTCATTAAGAGCGTCAATGTCGCGCTCCAGCCGTTCGACCTGGCTCGACAGCACGCGCAGGCGCTCGGCCTTGCCGTCGCGCTGAGGCACCGCGAGGTCGGCGCCGAGATCGAACAGATCGTTCTGGATCAGGCCGAGCATGCGGTCGAGTTCGCCTGCGCCGGCCAGATGCAGCCGCACCACGCCGATCGCGGCATTGGTCTCGTCCACCGTGCCATAGGCCTCGACGCGCAGATCGTATTTGGGCCGCCGCTCGCCGCTGCCGAGCGCTGTCGTGCCGTCGTCACCGGTGCGGGTATAGATGCGGTTGAGAACGACCATCTTCGTTTCCCTAGCGGCCCATGGCCCAGACGGCGAGCATGGTGATGATGATGGCGATGAACTGCAGCAACACGCGCATCCGCATCAACTTTTGCGAGACGTTGGGCGAGCCGCCCCTCATCATGTTGATGAGACCTAGCAGCAGAACCAGCGCCACGGCGCCGACTGCAATGGGAAGCACTATCGTACTGAGAACAGAGGCCATCGCCGCTACATATCACCGCACCGCCCCCTTCGCTATACACCGGGGAACAACGTAACGATCTGGCTTTTAGTTCAATAATATCAGAAGCTAGCACCCGGTCGGGGACGAACCGGGTCGTCCGCAGGCAGGGGTTGCAGTGAAGGCAGTTCGTTACGTCTATCACGTGGTGGAGGATGCATTTTACACGTTCCTCGCCGACGACGGCTGGGCCATCGCCAGCCATATCGCGCTATCGACGCTGATGGCGCTGTTTCCGTTCCTGATCGTGCTGACGGCGCTGGCCGGCTTCTTCGGCTCCAAGGAGCTGGCCGACCAGGCGGCGGAGCTGTTGCTGCAGGTCTGGCCCAAGCGGGTGGCGGATGCGATCTCCGGCGATATCCACGACGTGCTCACCACCACCCGCGCCGACATCCTCACCATCGGTGCGGCGCTTGCGATCTATTTCGCCTCCAACGGCGTCGAGGCACTGCGAACCGCGCTCAACCGCGCCTATGCCGTGATCGAGCCGCGGCGCTGGTACTGGCTGCGGCTGGAATCGATCTTCTACACACTGGTCGCCGCGTTCGCCTCGCTGGCGATGGCATTCCTGATCGTGCTCGGCCCGCTCATTCTGGAATACGCACGCAGCCACATCCCGTTCTTCGTGGAAAGCAACGAGCGGCTGCTGTTCTATGCCCGCTACGGCATCACCATCTCGGCGCTGGTCGTGGCGCTGCTGATCCTGCATGCCTGGCTGCCGGCGGGACGGCGCGGCTTTCTGCAAATCCTGCCCGGCATCGTCTTTACGATCGTGGCCTCGCTGATATCGGGCATGGTGTTCGGTCAGTACCTGACGCGCTTTGCCAGCAACTATGTCACGATGTATGCGGGACTCGCCTCTGTGATCATCGCGCTGGTGTTTCTGTATTTCATCGCCGCGATCTTCGTTTACGGCGGCGAGCTCAATGCCGCGATCATCAAGTCGCGGCTACCGCACGGCGTGTCGCTTCAAGCAGCGCAGTCGCTAAAGCCCGCGGACTCACAGGCTTGACCAGGAAGGCGTCGGCGCCGGCCGTGCGCGCTGCCGCCTCGTCCTCGGCGCGTCCTGAAATGCCGATGATGGCGATGCGGCCAAGCGGGGCGTCCATCGCGCGGATGCGTTTGATGGCCTCGACGCCGTCGATGCCCGGCAGCACCATGTCCATCAGCACGGCATCGAACGCGCCCTGCGCCAGGCGCTCGGCAACCGTCTCGCCGCGGCTGATGAACTCGGTGTGATGGCCAAGCTCGGTGAGGATCGCATTCAGCACGACACGGCCGAACGGATTGTCTTCGACGCTGAGCAGGCGCAATGGCGACGCGGTGCCGGGCGCAGCATCGGCCTTTGCCTCGGCGGCCTGCGCGGCCTTGGCCAGCGGCAGCGTCACCATCAGCGTGAAGGTGGTGCCGCCGCCCTTGCGCGGCGCGACGATGATATCGCCGCCCATCGCGCGGGCGAGTTGCTTGACCGATGACAAGCCCAGCCCTGCGCCGCCGTAGCGCGAGGCGATCGACATGTTGGCCTGCGAGAACGGCCTGAACAGCCGCTCGATCTCCTTCAGGGTGAGGCCGGCATCGCCTGTGCGGTGTCCGACAGCGGTATCGGCCTCATCCT
>JAKFVP010000465.1 GCA_021732175.1 Bradyrhizobium sp. | reverse complement strand
CGGAGAAGCGCGCCGCTGCGTTCGGCAAGATCGGGGTTGCCTTCGGCGCCGGCTTCATTCTGGGGCCGGCGCTGGGCGGCCTGCTCGGCGATGTCGATCCGCGGCTGCCGTTCTGGGCGGCCGCGGCCCTCAGCTTTGCCAACACGCTCTACGGCCTGCTGATCCTGCCGGAGTCGCTGCCGAAGGAGCGGCGTTCGCGCTGGCGCTGGAAGAGCGCCAATCCGCTGGGAGCGATGCGGCTGCTGGCGTCTCAGCGCGTGCTGGCGGGATTGTCGCTGGCGAATTTCTTTGCGCAGCTTGCCCACGTCGTGCTGCCCTCGGTGTTCGTGCTGTATGCGACCTATCGCTATGGCTGGGACACCAAGACGGTCGGTCTCACGCTGACCACGGTCGGCATCTGCCAGATGGTGGTGCAGGGGGCCGCGATTGGGCCGATCGTGAACCGCTTCGGCGAGCGCAACGCGCTGTTCTTCGGGCTCGCTTGTGGCACGCTCGGCTTCCTGATCTGCGGTACGGCGCCGACCGGGCTGTGGTTCTGGACAGGTATTCCCGTGATGGCGCTGTGGGGCGTCTCGGGCGCCGCGACGCAGGCCCTGATCACGCGGCTGGTGTCAGCGGAACAGCAAGGTCAACTGCAGGGCGCGACCAACAGCGTGCAGAGCATTTCGCAACTGCTCGGCCCGTTCCTGTTTACGCTGACCTTTGCGCATTTCATCGACCCGCAGACCGCGCTCAAACTGCCGGGCGCGCCGTTCCTGCTGGCCTCCGCCCTGGTCGCGCTGGCGCTGGGGATCGCGGTGTGGACGCTGACCCGCAAGCGCGCCGGGTAAAATCAGCCGCTGCAATCAAATCAAGCTGATGTGGAGGCTTCACACGGCCGCCTTGTTTGAGCCTGTTGCGCCCGCTACACCGGACATCAACGCCCCAAGCTGCGGAGCCCGGCATGGCCATCGATACTGTCGCCGACCTGATTGCGGAAACCTTGATCCAGGCCGGCGTGAAGCGCGTATTCGGCGTGGTCGGGGACAGCCTGAACGGCCTGACGGAAGCTTTGCGCAAGCGGGATGCGATCCGCTGGCTGCACGTGCGGCACGAAGAAGTCGCAGCCTTTGCCGCCGCGGCCGAGTCGCAGATCACCGGCGGGCTTGCGGTGTGTGCGGGCTCATGCGGGCCGGGCAATCTGCATTTGATCAACGGCCTGTTCGACGCCCATCGCAGCCGTACGCCGGTGCTGGCGATTGCAGCGCAAATCCCTTCGGCCGAGATCGGCGGCGGCTATTTCCAGGAGACGCATCCGCAGGATCTGTTCCGCGAGTGCAGCCATTATTGCGAGCTTGTCTCCGATCCCTCGCAACTCCCCTACATGCTGGAGAATGCGATCCGCGCCGCGGTCGGCCGCCGCGGTGTGGCGGTGCTGGTGATTCCGGGCGACGTCGCGCTGCAGCCGGCGCCGAAGCGGGGCATTTCACCGGCGCTGCTGCCGGCAGCTCCCGTGGTGCAGCCGGCAGAGAAGGAACTATCGGCGCTCGCTGCGCTGCTCAACGGCGCTGAACGCGTGACGCTGTTTTGCGGCCGCGGCAGTGCCGGCGCCCATGCCGGCCTGATGCAGCTCGCCGACAAGCTCAAGAGCCCGATCGTGCATGCGCTCGGCGGCAAGGAGCATGTCGAGTTCGACAATCCCTATGATGTCGGCATGACCGGCTTCATCGGCTTCTCGTCCGGCTATGCCGCCATGCATGCCTGCGACGTGCTGCTGATGCTGGGGACGGATTTTCCCTACAAGCAGTTCCTGCCGGGCGCAGCGAAGATCGCGCAGGTCGACATCCGGCCAGAAAATCTCGGCCGCCGCTGCAAGCTCGAGCTTGGCCTCGTTGGCGATGTCGGCGCCACCATCGCGGCGCTGCTGCCGAAGCTGACGGCGAAGAGCAGCCGCAAGCATCTCGACGATGCCATGGCGCACTACAAGAAGGCGCGGGCTGGGCTCGACGACCTTGCGAAGGGGACGCCTGGCCACAAGCCGATTCATCCGCAATACCTGGCGCGGCTGCTCAGCGAGGCCGCTGCCGATGACGCCGTCTTCACCTGCGATGTGGGCACGCCGACGGTATGGGCGGCGCGCTACCTCGTCATGAACGGGCGGCGGCGCCTGCTCGGCTCCTTCACGCATGGCTCGATGGCCAACGCCATGGCGCATGCGATCGGGGTACAGGCATCACAGCCCGGGCGGCAAGTGGTGTCGATGTCGGGCGATGGTGGCTTCGCCATGCTGATGGGAGATCTCATCACGCTGAAGCAGGAGAAGCTGCCGGTGAAGGTGGTGATCTTCAACAACGGCGTGCTCGGCTTTGTCGCGCTGGAGATGAAGGCGTCCGGGTTCATCGAGACCGGCGTCGACCTCGAAAATCCGGATTTTGCGGCGATGGCGCGTGCCATGGGCATTCACGGGGTGAGGGTGGAAGATCCCGGCGATCTGCCGAAGGCGATCCGCGACGTGCTGGCCCATGACGGGCCGGCGGTGCTCGATGTCGTCACCGCGCGGCAGGAATTGTCGATGCCGCCGACGATCACCGCCGAGCAGGTCAAGGGTTTCAGCCTCTGGATATTGCGGGCCGTGATGAGCGGTCGCGGCGACGAGGTCGTGGACCTCGCCAAGACCAATCTGTTGCCGCGCTAGCTCTCGCGATCAGCCGATGGCGGCGGCAGGCTTCGGCGCGCCCGGGCCGGCATGGGTGTGGACTTCCCTGGCCAGCAGCGGCTCGCCGCATTCCGAGCAGATCATGACGGGATCGAAATCCTTGCCGCACTTCTTGTGCTGATGGAGCAAAGGCCTGCCGCGCTCATCCACCATGTGGGTGTCGCCCCAATGCACGATCGACATCACGATCGGATATAGGTCGAGCCCGCGTTGCGTCAGAATGTATTCATAGCGCGCTGGACGATCCTGGTACTTCACGCGCCGGAGCACGCCGAACTTCACGAACTTCTTCAGCCGGTCCGCGAGCAGATGCCGCGTGATGCCGAGCCGCGACTGGAACTCCTCGAAGCGGCGGATGCGCAGGAAGCATTCGCGCAGCACCAGCAGGCTCCAGCGGTCGCCGATCACGGCGACGGTCCGCGCCAGCGAGCACTGTTCTTCCTCAAGCGTGTCCCATTTCATCGCCGATCTCCGCGGGCGCTGTGCGTCCAATCAAATCCGACATAACACATTGCATTCCAAATAGGAATTAACATTCCGGCCCATGGTTTCCACTCTCTGCGAAGCCTTTGTCAGCAATAAATTTGACAGTTCCTTTTTAGAACGATATCGTTCCATTTCCGTCGAAGCCGGGGCCGCCGGCCGATGCGAGGGGGACGCACATGGCCGATCATGCGGGGCTAAAGGTTCAATTCCTGTTCGATTTCGGCAGCCCCAACGCTTATCTCGCCGCAAAAGTCATTCCGGACGTGGAGAAGCGCACGGGCGTCCGCTTCGAATACGTCCCGGCGCTGCTCGGCGGCATCTACAAGCTCACGGGCAACTCCTCGCCTGCCGACTATCTCCGCGGCATCCGCAACAAGCGCGAATACATGGAGGTGGAGACCGAGCGGTTCATCCGCCGCCACGGCATCGTCAGCTTCCGCAAAAATCCGTTCTTTCCCGTCAATACCCTGCAGCTGATGCGCGGCGCCGTCGCGGCGCAGGAGGGAGGGCTGTTCTGGCCGTACTTCCACGCCGTCTATCGCCACATGTGGGAGGAGCCCAAGAAGATGGACGATCCCGAGGTGATGATGGCGGCGCTCAATGCGTCGGGCATCGATGTCGTCAGGATCGCGGCGAAAGCGCAGGCGCCGGAAGTGAAGAGCCGGCTGATGCAGCTCACCGAGGATGCGGTCAGGCGCGGCGCGTTCGGCTCGCCGACCTTCTTCGTCAATGACGAGATGTTCTTCGGCAAGGACCAGCTCCGCGACGTCGAGGAGGAAATCCTGGCGCAGAGTCGCGGGCGACCGGCGTTACGGGCGGGCGCCGCATCCTGACACCGGGTGCGGCTTCTGAAGATAACAGCAGAACAAGGCGAACGGCCCGATTGCCAGGGAGGCAGAGATGCAGGTGAGGACCGACACGTTCGGCAAGGACGATCTGTTGCGCGGACAGCCGTCGCGGGTGCACGAAGTCTACGCGCGCTTCGTCAAGGAAATGCCCGACCATCCTGCCTTTGTCGAAGGTGGTCGCGCCTGGAGCTACCGCGAATTCTCCGACGCGGTCGACGCCGCGGCCGGTGATCTCACGCGCCTCGGCGTGCGCCCGGGCGACCGCGTCATGATCGCCAGCGAGAACAGCGTGATGCTGGGCGCGCTGCTGTTTGCCGCGAGCAAGCTCGACGCATGGGGTATCGCCACCAATCCGAGACTGTCGGCGCGCGAGCTCGACCTGATCGCCGAGCACAGCGGCGCGCGGAGGGTATTGCTAAATGTGGGCCTGTCGCAGGAAGCCGCAGCTCATGCCGAGCGCCTCGGTGCGCAGACCGGCTCGATCGGTTCCTTCACCGTCGGCATCGGCCCGCTCAACGAACAGGCGCAGCCGGAGCCGGTGATCGCCGATCGGGCCAAGCAGGTCGCCGGGCTCATGTACACGTCGGGAACCACGGGCGCGCCGAAAGGCGTGATGCTCACGCACCAAAATCTCCTCGTTGCCGCCAGGACATCGGGCTTGCTGCGGCGGACCAATCCCGATGACCGGATCTATGGCGTGCTGCCGATGTCCCACATCGTCGGCTATTCCGTGCTGCTGATCTCGACCTTGATGCATGGCGCGACGCTTCACGTCGTGCCGAAGGCCGATCCGGCCGCGCTGGCAAAAGCCATTGCGGACGAGGGGATCACGACGCTGTTCGGCGTTCCCGCCACCTATCAGCGCCTGCTCGAATACAAGGCGGTGCAGGGACGCGAGAGGCTCGATCGCGGCCGGCTACGCATGATGAGCGTGGCCGGCGCACCGCTCGATCTCGTGCTGAAGGGACGCATCGAGGCCGAGTTCGGCATTCCCTTGTTGAATAATTACGGCATCACCGAGTGCTCGCCCGGGCTTTCCGGCGTGCGCGAGGATGAACTAACGGATGACGATACCGTCGGGCGGTTTCTCCCCGGCATCGAGTATCGCGTCGTCGATCCCCGAGGCGTCGAAGTGCAGCCCGGCGCGGTCGGCGAACTGCATGTCCGTGGACTGAACGTGATGCTCGGCTATTACCGGGCGCCGGACCTGACGGCGGCTGCGATCGACAGGGATGGCTGGTTCAACACCGGCGATCTGGCGCGGGTCAACGATCGGGGCGAGCTCTACATTGCCGGCCGGACCAAGGAGCTGATCATCCGCTCCGGCTTCAACGTGTATCCGGCCGAGGTCGAGGCGGTCCTCAACTCCCACGGCCTGGTGGTGCAGTCCGCCGTCGTCGGCCGTCCCGTCGAGGGCAATGAAGAGGTCGTCGCCTTCGTGCAGCTGCTGCCCGGCGCCACGCTGACCGCCGCGGATTTGCAGGCCTACGCGACGCGGCAGCTCACCTCCTACAAGCGGCCGAGCGAGATCGTGATCCTCGATGCGCTGCCGGCGGCATCCACGGGCAAGATTCTCAAGCACAAGCTCAAGGAGACCGCCATCGCGCGCGGCGCTTCCGCAACGGCACGACGGACGGCCACGGGCTGAGGAGCTTCGCTGATCCGGCAATTAATAGCCCCGGATGCGCAGCGCACATCCGGGGCTTCGACATTTCGGTTCGATCGCGCGTCGATCGACGGTCAGGCCGTCACTTCTTCACCAGCGGACAGTCGCTGGCCTCGAGCGGCTTGGCCGCATCTTCCGGCGCGATCGTGGCAACCAGCTTGTAGTAGTCCCAGGGCCCCTTCGATTCCTCCGGCTTCTTCACCTCGAACAGGTAGGCCGGGATCAGGCGGCGGCCGTCGGCGCGCAGCGGGCCCTTGCCGAACAGCGGATCGTCGGTCGGCAGCTCCTTCATCTTGGCGACGACCTTGGCGCCGTCGCGCGGATTGCCGCCGAGCGCTTCCATCGCCTTCAGATAGTGCAGGATCTCCGCGTAGAGCCCGGCCACCGTCATCGAAGGCATCGAGCCTTTCGGCGAGACCTTCTGGAAGCGCTTCGACCATTCGCGGGTCTTGTCGTTCAGATCCCAATAGAAGGATTCGGTGAAGGTGAGGCCCTGCGCCGTCTTCAGCCCGAGCGAATGCACGTCGTTGATGAAGAGCAACAGCGCGGCGAGCTTCTGGCCGCCCTGGACGATGCCGAATTCGGCTGCCTGCTTGATCGCATTGGTGGTGTCGCCGCCGGCATTGGCGAGGCCGATGATCTTGGCCTTGGAGGACTGCGCCTGCAGCAGGAAGGACGAGAAGTCCGACGTGTTGAGCGGATGCTTGACGCCGCCAAGCACCTTGCCGCCGGTGGCGGTGACGACCGACGAAGTGTCGCGCTCCAGCGCATGGCCGAAGGCGTAGTCGGCGGTGAGGAAGAACCAGCTGTCTCCGCCAGCCTTGGTCAGCGCCTTGCCGGTGCCGTTGGCGAGCATGTAGGTGTCGTAGGTGAAGGAGACGGTGTTCGGCGTGCAGGCCTTGCCGGTGAGATCGGCGGTGGCGGCGCCCGAATTGAGCAGCACCGAGTTCTTTTCCTTCACCAGATTATTCACGGCGAGCGCCACGCCGGAGCTCGGCGTATCGGCGATGGCATCCACCTTGTCGGAGTCGATCCATTGCCGCGCGATGTTGACGCCGATGTCGGGCTTGTTCTGGTGATCGCCGCTCAGCACCTCGATGGTCCAGCCCTTGGCCTTGAGCCCGGAATCCTCGACCGCCATTTTCACCGCGGCTAGCGAGTTCGGGCCGCCGATGTCGGCGTAAAGGCTCGACATGTCGTTGAGCACGCCGATCTTGACGGTCTTGTCCTGCGCCAGCGCGGGCCCGGCAAGGCCGAGGCCGGCAAGCGCAATGAGCGCGGTTGAATACCGCGCGAGTTTTTTGGTCATTTTTCTTCCTCCATAAGTTGATGCCGGGCAGCTTCCTGCGAAGCCTTGCCCGGCATTCCCTGTGATTGTTCCCGCCCGGGGCGGGTATGGCAATGCGCCTATCGTAGCGCGTCCGAGGTCAGTTTGAACTTCTGAATGTGCTTCGCATTATTGACTTCGGCGGTATAAACGTTGCCCTTGGCGTCAACAGCCATGGCGTGGGCCCAGTGGAACTGCCCGGCATTGCGGCCGCTCCGCCCGAATGGCCCGACCACGGTACCGTCGTCGCGCTTCAGCACCCGGATTTCGTTGTTCTCGCCATTGCAGGGCGCGCTACGCTGGTGGGCGAAAATCCAGCAGCCGCTTGGTTTTGTATTCGTAGAATTTGCCGGTTTCGGTCCATTCCGGCGAGCACATCGGTACGATGAATTCGGCGGCCTGGTCCGGTGTATCCAGCGTCATCGGATCTTCGCCCGGAAATACGGTGGCGCGCATGCGGGTGCGGATCGGCCCGGGGCTGAACAGGTTGACGCGCAATGGCAGCGATACGGTTTCATTGGCCCATACCCGCACCAGCGTTTCCAGAGCGGCCTTCGAGGCCGCGTACGGGCCGAGATAGGCGGCGGCCCTGCTGGCCGCGCCCGAGGTGACGAAAACGGCGCGGCCGGCGTCGGACTGTTTCAGCAACGGCTCCATGCAGCGGATGAGCTGGAAGTTGGCGGTGACGTTGACCGCGAACGCATCGGTCCACTGCTTCAGCTCGATATGGCCGAGCGGCGAGGAGGGGCCTGGCACGCCGGCATTGCCGACGAGGATGTCGAGCTTGCCGTGGCGCTCATGCAGGGCTCCGCCGAGGCGTGCGATCCCATCGGTGTCGGTGAGGCTGAGCGGCACCAGCGTGGCGGCGCCGCCGTCCTTTCTGATCTCGTCGTCGAGCTCTTCCAGCCCGCCTTGCGTGCGCGCGACAGCCACGACATGCGCGCCGCGTTTGGCGAGTGCGATCGCGGTGGCATAGCCGATGCCGCGCGAGGCGCCGGTCACGAGGGCAATACGGTTGGCGAGGGGTCTTGTCATCAAGGCAACTCTATCGACGTCGTCCCGGCGAAGGCCGGGACCCATACTCCGTGAAGCTTATGATGGGAGATGGTGCTCGTGTCTAATGGCGTCCGCACTACAGCGGCCGGTGGTTATGGGTCCCGGCCTTCGCCGGGACGACAGGATGGGTCTTAGCTCGCTTCCGCCAGCAGTGAGAGCTGCCGCGGCTGCGGCTCGGTCTGGTTCTGGTCGGTGAGGCTGGTCGGATAGGCGCCGGTGAAGCAGTGATCGGAGAACTTCGGGTTGGCGGGATCGCGGCCGGGATAGCCCATGGCGCGGTACATGCCGTCGATCGTCAGGAAGGCCAGGGTGTCGGCGCCGATGATCTCGCGCATTTCCTCCAGAGAGTGGGTGGCGGCAAGAAGTCCGCCGCGGTCGGGCAGGTCGATGCCGTAATAATCGGGGTAGAGGATCGGCGGCGAGGCGAGGCGAAAATGCACTTCCTTGGCGCCGGCATCGCGCATCATGCGCACGATCTTCTTCGACGTGGTGCCGCGCACCAGGGAGTCGTCGATCAAGAGGATGCGCTTGCCTTCGATGGCGATGCGGTTCGCCGCATCGCCATCG
>JAKFVP010000020.1 GCA_021732175.1 Bradyrhizobium sp. | reverse complement strand
ATGGTGGGTGCAGGACGCCGCCGCCGCGCTGCCGGCGCGGCTGCTTGGCGACATCAAGGACAAGAACATCGCCGATCTCTGTGCCGCGCCCGGCGGCAAGACGGCACAGCTCGCGCATGCAGGTGCGCGCGTCACCGCGCTCGACCGCTCGCCGGCGCGGATGGCGCGGCTGCGCGACAATCTTGCGCGACTGTCGCTGGACGCCACGACCGTCGTCGCCGATGCCGCCGAGTGGCAAGGTCCTGCGGAAAGTTTTGACGGTATCCTGGTCGATGCGCCCTGCACGTCGACCGGCACCATTCGCCGGCATCCCGATGTCGCCTGGCTGCGGCAGGAGACCGACATCGCCCCGCTGGCGGCGCTGCAAAAGCGTCTGCTGCAGAAGGCAGTCACGCTGCTGAAGCCGGGCGGTACCCTGGTCTATTGCACCTGTTCGCTGGAGAAAGAGGAAGGCGAGGCCGCGATCGCGGCCCTGCTCGCCAGCGAAACCGGCCTGCGCCGGGCACCGATTTCGACCGCCGAGGTGGCCGGAATTGCCGAGATCGTCACTGATGACGGCGATCTGCGCACCCTGCCCTGCCACCTGCCTAACCCCGACCCGCGCCTTGCCGGACTCGACGGTTTTTACGCCGCCCGGCTGGTTAAGGCCTGATTCTGCAGCGGATTTTTCGTCGGAAGGGGCTGCTTCGCCTGCTTTCAAGATGGTATGGAAGCCTCGATTCCGGCTAAATACGAATCGCAGGAACCCCTCCCTCACAAGGCACGGCGTGTCGGTCGCTCAACGCAGACGAATATCGACGCTGATCATGAACCGCTTTGCGCGGAACGTGATGGCCCGCGCCAGCGGGGGCACGGTCGCGCTGTCGCGGCTGTGGCCGGGCCGTTCCGACCGCCTGATCATCGCGCCGCATGATCTGCGCACCGCCGACGCAACGCGTGCGGCCGAAATCTATGCCGGCCGCTTCGTGTTCGCCGGCAAGATCGTCACATGCCACGGCCGATCGATCTTCGATCTCGACCCGCCATCGGAAGACTGGGAGGTGGCGCTGCTCGGCTTCGGCTGGCTGCGCCATCTGCGCGCCGCCGACACGGCGCTGACCCGCGCCAATGCCCGCTCGCTGGTCGATGACTGGATGTCGAACCCGACGCGCAAGCGGCCGCTGGAGCGGCGGGCCGACGTGCTGGCGCGCCGCGTCATCTCGCTGCTGTCGCAGGCGCCGCTGGTGCTCGGCGACACCGACGGGAAATTCTACCGGCGTTACCTGCGCGGGCTGACCCGTGAAATCCGTTATCTGCGCTACGCCATGATCGACATCGGCGACGGCGTGCCGAAGCTGCAGGTGTTGATTGCGCTGTGCTACGCCTCGCTGTGCCTCAACAACCAGGGCAAGCACATCCGCGGCGCCTCGCGAAAACTGTCGGACGAATTGCAGCGGCAAATCCTTCCCGACGGCGGCCACATCTCGCGCAATCCCGGGGCGCTGGTGGAATTGCTGAGCGACCTGCTGCCGCTGCGCCAGACCTTTGCGGCACGAAATATCGCACCGCCCCCGGCGCTGCTGAACGCCATCGACCGCATGATGCCGATGCTGCGCTTCTTCCGCCATGGCGACGGCGCCTTCGCCCTGTTCAACGGCATGAGCAGTGCGCCGAACGATCTGGTCGCGACCCTGCTTGCCTATGACGACACCCACGGCGCACCGATGGCGAACATGCCGCATACCGGCTATCAGCGCATTGATGCCGGCGGAATGACCGTCATCATGGACACCGGCGCGCCGCCGCCGCCGAGCGTGAGCCATGACGCGCATGCCGGCTGTCTCTCGTTCGAGCTGTCGTCGGGGCCGAGCCGCATCGTCATCAATTGCGGCATGCCGACCACCGGCCGCGACAACTGGCGCGCCTTTGCGCGCAGCACCGCGGCGCATTCGACACTGACCTGTCACGACACCTCGTCCTGCCAGTTCGTCGAATTCTCCGCGATGAAGAAGCTGCTGCAGGGTGCTCCGATCGTCTCCGGTCCGTCCAATGTCGAGAGCTATCGCGAGGCGGTGCCCAATGGCGAATTGATCACCGCCTCGCATGACGGCTATCTCGCCCGGTTCGGCGTCGTCCACCGCCGCGTGCTGATGGCGGCGCAGGACGGCGCGCGGCTCGACGGCGAGGACACGCTGACGCCCGCGCCCGGCGGCAAGATCAAGGGCAACGAAGCCGACTTCGCGCTGCGCTTTCACCTGCATCCGTCGGTGAAGGCAAGCCGGCTGTCGGATGCGCGCGGCGTCATGCTGGTGCTGCCGAACCGCGATGTCTGGACCTTCGAGGCGCTGGACGACAAGGTCGACCTCGAGGACAGCGTGTTCCTGGCCGGCAATGACGGCCCCCGCCGCACCGCCCAGATCGTGATCCGGCAGGACTCCCGCCACGCCTCCTCGATCCGCTGGAGCTTCGTCCGCTCCTCCACCTCGGCGTCGCAGACCACGGCGCGCCGCAATGCCCGCCGCGAGCCGGAACTGCCGTTGTAACGTCTTCAACAGACGCAACTATCCGCTGCCATTGAGAAGCCCGGCAAAAGCTGCTAACCAGCGGCCCTCGCGCGACTGGCGACTTTGGATGGAGCACCATCGGGAAGCGCGAGAAATACCGCCGCGCGCCTGGGCAGAAAAACTCCTGACAAAGGACCTTGCCCATGACCGATACCACCCGCCGTGTTTCCCGTGCCCTGTTGTCCGTCTCCGACAAGACCGGGCTGATTGAATTCGCCAAGGCGCTGGCCGCCCGGGGCGTCGAGCTGGTCTCGACCGGCGGCACCGCCAAGGCGATCGCCGCCGCCAATCTCAAGGTGAGGGACGTCTCCGAGCTCACCGGCTTTCCCGAGATGATGGACGGCCGGGTCAAGACGCTGCATCCGAAGGTGCATGGCGGCCTGCTCGCGATCCGCAGCAACAAGGAACACCTCGCCGCGATGAAGGCGCACGGCATCGCGCCGATCGATCTGCTTGTCGTCAATCTTTATCCGTTCGAAGCCACCGTCGAGAAGGGCGCCGGCTTCGAGGAATGCATCGAGAATATCGACATCGGCGGCCCCGCGATGATCCGCGCCGCCGCCAAGAACAATGACGACGTCGCTGTCGTGGTCGAGCCTGATGACTACCAGGCCATCATCGACGACCTCGCCGCCAACAATGGCGCGACCACGCTGTTGCTGCGCCGCCGGCTGGCGGCAAAGGCCTATGCGCGCACCGCCGCCTATGACGCGGCGATCTCGAACTGGTTCGCCGCCCAGAACCTGACCGATGCACCCGATTTCCGCGCCTTCGGCGGCCGGCTGATCCAGTCGCTGCGCTACGGCGAGAATCCGCATCAGAATGCCGCCTTCTACGCCACGCCGGAAAAGCGGCCGGGCGTCTCCACCGCGCGGCAATTGCAGGGCAAGGAGCTCTCCTACAACAACATCAACGACACCGATGCGGCCTATGAATGCATCGGCGAGTTCGATCCCAACCGCACCGCGGCCTGCGTGATCGTCAAGCACGCCAACCCCTGCGGCGTTGCCGAGGGTCCGGATCTCGTCAGCGCCTACCGCAAGGCACTGGCCTGCGATTCCACTTCGGCCTTCGGCGGCATCGTTGCAGTCAATTGCGTGCTCGATGCGGACGCCGCGCGCGCCATCACCGAGATTTTTACCGAGGTGATCATCGCGCCCGATGCGACGGAGGAAGCGATCGCTATCGTCGCCGCGCGGAAAAATCTGCGGCTGCTGCTCGCGGGCGGCCTGCCCGATCCGCGCGCGATCGGCCTCACCGCCAAGACGGTGGCCGGCGGCCTCCTGGTACAGAGCCGCGACAATGCCGTGGTCGACGACATGACGCTGAAGGTCGCGACCAAGCGCAGCCCCACCGATGCCGAGATGCGCGATCTCAAATTCGCCTTCCGTGTCGCCAAGCACGTCAAGTCCAACACCATCATCTACGCGAAGGACCTTGCGACCGTCGGCATCGGCGCGGGCCAGATGAGCCGGGTCGATTCCGCCCGCATCGCCGCGCGCAAGGCGCTCGATGCCGCCAGGGAGCTGAAGCTCGCCGAACCCCTGACCAAGGGCTCGGTCGTGGCGTCAGACGCCTTCTTCCCGTTTGCCGACGGCATGCTGGCCTGCATCGAGGCCGGCGCCACCGCTGTCATTCAGCCCGGCGGCTCCGTGCGCGACGACGAAGTGATCAAGGCCGCCGACGAGCACGGCATCGCCATGGTGTTCACGGGAACGCGGCATTTCAGGCATTGAACCTCCCTCCCCCTATAAGGGGGAAGGTCGGGGTGGGGGTCAGCCGCGAGCACGCTACGAGGCTTGACCCTCACCCGATTTGCATCTGACGATGCAAATCGACCTCTCCCTTTCAGGGAGTGGTGACGAGCCGAGTCTTCGGCTCCTCCACCATCATCAGCAGCACCATCCCGACCGTGAAGAAGATCACCAGCACGGACATACCGGCCTTCTGGCTGGCGGTCGCCGCGGTGACGGCGCCGATCAGGAGCGGGCCGATAAAGGACGTCACCTTGCCCGTGAGCGCGAACAGCCCGAAATATTGCGCGATGCGATCTTTTGGCGCCAGCCGAATGAGCAACGTGCGTGCCGCCGCCTGCAACGGACCGCCGGCAGCCCCGATCAGGCAGCCGAGCACGAGATAGGCCTTTTCCGCCGCGCCCGCGAACAGCGGGCCGCCCGGTTGCGGCGGCGCGACCTTGATGAGAAAGATCGAATCCTTGTCGACCAGCAGGATGGCGATGACGGAGAGCAGCAGCACCATCATGCTGCCGGCGATGACGCGCTTCGGCCCGAGATAATCGTCGAGTTTGCCGCCGAGCCAGGCTCCGATCGTGCCGGCAATCGCCAGCATGATGCCGAAGGTGCCGATCTGCAGCGTGTGCCAGCCGAACGTGCCGGCTGCATAAATGCCGCCGAATGCGAACAGCGATACCAGCCCGTCCGTATAGATCATGTTGGCCAGCAGGAACGTCGAGAGGGATTTCTGCTTCGGCAATTCGGCGAGCGTTCCCTTCAATCCTACAAGCCCCACCCGCAGCGCCTCACGCACCGGGCGCTTGGCCGGATAGTCCGGCGTCAGCAGAAACATCGGCGTCACGAAGATCACGAACCAGATGGCGGTCAGGGGACCGGTGATGCGATCGCCCTGATGGCTCACGGGATCGAGCCCGAACAGCGGCGCAAATCCGAACAGCGTGCGGCCGGTTTCGGGACTCGCCGCGAGAAAGCCGAGCACGATGATCAGGCTGAGGATGCCGCCGATATAGCCGGTGGCCCAGCCGGTGCCGGACAGCCGGCCGATGCGCTCCGGCGGCACCAGGGTCGGCATCATCGCATTGTTGAAGACGGTGGCGAATTCGACGCCGATGGATGCGATGGCATAGGCCAGCAGCAGCGGCGGGATGATGCCGGGATCGCCGGGCCTGCCGATCCACATCGCGCTGGCGCCGATCACCAGCAGCGCACCGAAGCCGGCGATCCACGGCTTGCGGCGGCCGGAAGCATCCGCAATGGCGCCGAGTACCGGCGAGAGCAAGGCAATCGAGAACCCGGCGCCCGCCGCCGCAAATCCCCACAGCGCCTGACCGGTGGCGGGATTTGGCGCAACAAAATTCGCGAAATAAGGCGCGAACACGAAGGTCGTGATCAACGTGAAGTAGGGCTGCGCAGCCCAATCGAAGAAAATCCAGCTGATGACGGCGGCGCGGCGCGGATAAACCGCCCTTGCTTCCGCGCGATTTGCCGCGAAATCCGTCACCGCCATGTTTGAGGTCATCCCTTGATCACAAACAGGCGTTTTGCCTGCCAAGCCAAAATCCATATAGCATCCATGCCGGCTCCAGTGCCGCAGGTTGTCGCATGTCTGCTCGCCGGTTTTGATACGCGGATATCGGATGAAATTCTCTACGACCAATCGCTGCAAGTGTTTTACGATCGTCGCGCTGGTCGCCTTGCTGGTTTGGCCGGCCGGTGCACAGGAGCGGCGATTTTATACACCACCGCCGCTTGATTCGGTGCAGGCTGTAGCCGCCGAACACGGCATGGTGGTGGCGCAGGAGAAACTCGCAGCCATCGTTGGCGCCGACATCCTGCGGCAGGGCGGCAACGCGGTAGATGCAGCGGTCGCGACCGGCTTTGCGCTGGCCGTGACCTATCCGCGCGCCGGAAATATCGGCGGCGGCGGCTTCATGGTGATCCACTCCGCCGAGCGCGGCCAGGACATCGCCATCGACTACCGCGAGACCGCGCCGTCGGCGATAACGTCCGACATCTTCCTCGCTCCCGACGGCAAGCCCGATCCGGCGAGATCGCGCGACTCCGCGCTCGGCATCGGCGTGCCCGGCACGGTCGCCGGACTGGCGCTGGCGCTGGAGAAGTTCGGCTCGGGCAATTTCACGCTGGCCGAGATCCTCAAGCCAGCGATTGCTCTGGCACGCGACGGCTTTGTCGTCGCCGACGACACCGCCGATACCCTGTCCGACATGTATCGGCGCATGTCGCGCTGGCCCAATTCCGCCAGGACGTTTGCGAAGGCGGACGGCAGCCCGCTGCGCGACGGAGACACCCTTGTCCAGGGCGATCTCGCCGCGGTCCTGTCAGCCATCGCCGAGCAAGGCCCGCGCGGATTCTACGAAGGACCGGTGGCCGAAAAGATCGTCAAGGCGGTGCGCGACGCCGGCGGCATTATGACGGCAGACGATCTGAAATCCTACCAGGCCATCCTGCGCGCGCCGATGCAGGGCACTTACCGCGGCTACGACATCGTCTCGATGCCGCTGCCGTCGTCCGGCGGCACGGTGTTGCTGGAGACGCTCAACATCCTCGAAGGCTTTCCGCTCGGCGACATCAAGCAAGGCACGGCTCCCTCGCTGCACCTGATGATCGAGGCGATGAAGCGCGCCTATGCCGACCGCGCGCGTTATCTCGGCGACCCCGCCTTCATCAACGCACCGACCAATATGCTGATCGCCAAGGATTATGCGGCGAAACAACGCGCCAGCATCGATGTCGCCCGCGCCACGCCATGGGCGGAGGCCGCGCCGGCGAAGCCGCAACGCGAGGGCAGCAACACCACGCACTACTCCGTGGTCGATTCCCGCGGCAATGCCGTCAGCAACACCTACACGCTGAACTTCCCCTACGGCGTCGGTCTCGTTGCCGAGGGCACCGGCATCCTGCTGAACAACGAGCTCGACGATTTCACCGCCGCGCCCGGCGCCGCCAACGCCTTTGGCCTCGTCGGCTTCGAAGCCAATCTGCCGGGACCGGGCAAGCGGCCGCTGTCCTCGATGTCCCCCACCATTGTGCTGAAGGACGGCAAGCCGGTGCTGGTGACGGGCACGCCAGGCGGCAGCCGCATCATTTCCGCGGTGACGCAGGTGATCGTGAACACCATCGACTACAAGATGAATGTGGCCGCTGCCGTCGCCGCACCCCGCATCCATCATCAATGGCTGCCGGACAATGTCCGCGCCGAACGCGGCATTCCCGAGAACGTGCTGACGGAGCTGAAGGGAATGGGGCACGAGGTGCTCGACAATCTCGGCCAGACCTCGGCGAACTCGATCGCGATGGGACCCCACGGCCCGCTCGGCGCGCCCGATCCGCGCACCCGCGGGGCGTGGGCAGCGGGGCAGTAGCGCCCGCTAGGCATGGGAGAGAACTCCGGCTAGCGTGCGCCTCCGAGTTTCGCTGGCCGCACAGGAGTCCCCCATGGCATCGCTCAAAGGCAAGACGCTGTTCATTTCAGGCGCGAGCCGCGGCATCGGGCTTGCGATCGCGCTGCGGGCGGCGCGCGACGGCGCCAATGTCGCGATCGCGGCCAAGACCGCCGAGCCGCATCCGCGGCTGAAAGGGACCATCTACACTGCTGCCGACGAGGTGCGTGCCGCCGGCGGCAAGGCGCTGCCTGTCGTCTGCGACATCCGCGAAGAGGCGCAGGTGATGGAGGCGATCGAGAAGACGGTCGCCGAATTCGGCGGCATCGACATCTGCGTCAACAATGCCAGCGCCATCAGCCTGACCAACTCGCAAGCCACCGACATGAAGCGGTTCGACCTGATGATTGATATCAACACGCGCGGCACCTTCATGGTGTCGAAATACTGCATCCCGCATTTGAAGAAGGCGGAAAATCCCCACATCCTGATGCTGTCGCCGCCGCTCGACATGAAGCAGAGATGGTTCGAGCATTCCACCGCCTACACCATTGCGAAATACGGCATGAGCATGTGCGTGCTTGGCCTCTCCGGCGAATTGAAAGGCGCGGGGGTTGCGGTCAATGCGCTGTGGCCGCGCACGACGATTGCGACCGCCGCGGTCGGCAATCTCCTCGGCGGCGATGCCATGATCCGCATGAGCCGCACGCCCGAGATCATGGGCGATGCCGCGCATGCCATCTTCACCAAACCCTCGCGCGAATTTTCAGGCAATTTCTGCATCGACGACAAGGTGCTCTATGCCACCGGCGTCAGGGATTTCGAGCCTTATCGCGTCGACCGCAATTCGCCGCTGATGTCGGATTTCTTCGTGCCGGAGGATGACATTCCACCGCCCGGCGTGACGGTGATCCCGCTGCCTTCGGTTGGCGCGGCGCAGACGTCGCGCTAGGGAGAGCCGCTTGGGCGC
>JAKFVP010000476.1 GCA_021732175.1 Bradyrhizobium sp. | reverse complement strand
GAGCGGTTGCGCCCGTTTCGACGGGAAAGCCAGCGCCACCGCAACCGCGGCAAGGCCGATGGCGAAGGAACCGGCATGCAGCCAGGTGTAGGTGGGGGTGGTGTCGTAGACGAGCCCGCCGGCCCATGGCCCCAGCGCCATGCCGAGGCTGGCAAAGGCCGAGACCGCGCCAAACACCGTGCCCATGATTTTGGCACCGAAGAATTCGCGCACCAGCACCGCATAGAGCGGCATCACCCCGCCATAGGCCAGGCCAAACACGACCGACAGCGCGTAGAACTCGCCGAGCCGGAACACCGCCAGATACGTCGCGATGCAGAGTGCCTGTACCAAGAGGCCGCCGACCAGCACGCGCTTCGCGCCGACCCGGTCCGCCAGCGCGCCGAGCAGCAGGCGTCCGCCGAGCCCGGAGAAGCCGGCGACGCTGTAGACGGTCACCGCCGTGAGCGGCGCGATGCCGCAGATCATGGCGTAGCTCACCATGTGGAAGATCGGCCCGGAATGCGCGGCGCAGCAGGCGAAATGCGCCAGCGCCAGCGTGATGAATTGCGGCGTGCGCAGCGCCTGCGCCGCGCTCCATTCGATCGCCGGCGCATCGTTGCTGTTGGCGGCAGAAGCGGCGCCGGTGGCCTGCGGCGCCGGGCGCACCAGGAAACAGGCGGGGATCAGCAGCGCCCACGCCGCGATGCCGATCACCAGCATCGCCGTGCGCCAGTCATAGGCCGTGATCAGCATGCTGGCGGACGGCGCTATCGTCACCGGAGCAACGCCCATGCCGGCCGAGACCAGCGCGACCGCGAGGCTGCGATGCTTGTCGATCCAGGCGCTCGCCAGCGCCATCATCGGCGCATAGAAGCTGCCGGCGGCAATGCCGATCAGCACGCCGAAGGCGAGTTGGAATTGCCAGAGCTCCTGCGCCTGGCTCGCGCCGACAAGGCCAAGGCCGAGCAGGGCGCTGCCCGCCAGCACCACGATACGCGTGCCATAACGGTCGGACAGCGTGCCCCAGATGAACGCGGCAAATCCCATGCAGAGGAAATCCAGCGTCGCCGCGGCAGAGACGCCCGCAGTCGACCAGCCCATCGCCTTGGAAATCGGCTGCAGGAACACCGCCAACGACAGCATCGTGCCGAAGCCGACGCAGGTCATCAGCGCACCCGCCGCAACCACGACCCAGCCATAGTCGAACGAAGCGGCCTTGCTGGCAGAAGAGGAGGCCTGGCTCATGCGTTTCCCCGGCGCTGTTGTTGTCGTTGTCGCGCGCGGAGGGATGGTGGCTTATTCGCTGGCAGGGGGCAATGTGGCGGACAGCATGCCTCTCATACGCGGATCAGCGGATCGTGAGTTGCATTGGCAAACGCGTGCGAATCTGCGGGATCATTCCCAACAATCCCAGTCAAACGCCGTCTCGATCCAGCTATCGATTGCATCGTTTTCTGGGTGGCGTGCCATCATCGCGGCTTGTCGACGAATTTCGGCAGGACGAAAGAGGAGGGCCGTTGCTCTATTCGGCGGCGCTAACGCGTGCCTCCGATGGAGGTCCCGCTTTTTTCCAATCCCCAGGCGCCAGAACCTTGCTGGCAGAAAGGATCTCGATCCCGACGATATGTCCGTCGGCATCGACATCATAGATGAAAGGACCGGTCTCTTCCGTCCGCTCAATCTTGCCGGGCGCAACTGTGATGTACACCGCGTCAGCCTCGGCGTCGTAGCTGATGTCTGTCATGGCTTTCGCCTCGCGTTCCGATCGAACATAACGCTTATAACTCGAATGCTTGAATTTGTCTCCACGCAGGCTGTCCGAAGCACCCTTCCGCCGAACTCGGGAATGCCGCGGAATCTGCGTTCGACGGCAGGGTCTGTCGGATCGCGCGTGACCCATTCGGGCTCGCGTACAGTCGCTTCCATCCATTTAAGGTCGATGCCGCGACCCTGCAATCTAAGCCGGGCGTGGGCTGTAAGGACAATGGGCTTCATTGTCGACCGCTATTGTCCTCAAGATCGAACTTCAGCCATCCGCGCCTTCAGCCCGGCAATGAAGGGAGGCTTGGGCAATGGTGGCGATATACCCTGGTTTGCCCGACGCGTCAAGTCAATTTCGTAAAATACGAAGCAGCGGGCCGGCGATGCCGGCTACTGTGCATGGGGTTGTTTTCGCACTTTTGGTCGCCAGCCCCGGAAACAGCCTCAGCTGTCCACCTTCAGCGCGGCAATGAAGGCTTCCTGCGGGATGTCGACCTTGCCGAACTGCCGCATCTTCTTCTTGCCTTCCTTCTGCTTCTCGAGAAGCTTGCGTTTGCGCGTGATGTCGCCGCCATAGCACTTGGCGGTGACGTCCTTGCGCAGCGCGCGCACGGTCTCGCGCGCGATCACCTTGCCGCCGATCGCCGCCTGGATCGGGATCTGGAACATGTGCGGCGGGATCAGCTCCTTCATCTTCTCGACCATGGCGCGGCCGCGGCCTTCGGCGCGGGTGCGATGCACGAGCATGGAGAGCGCATCGACCGGCTCGCCGTTGACGAGGATCTGCATCTTGACGAGGTCGGCGGGCTTGTAGTCGGTGAGGTGATAGTCGAACGAGGCGTAGCCCTTCGACACTGACTTCAGGCGGTCGTAGAAATCGAACACGACCTCGTTGAGCGGCAGATCGTACTTCACCATCGCGCGGGAGCCGACGTAGGTCAGCTCCTTCTGCGCGCCGCGGCGGTCCTGGCACAGTTTCAGTACGCTGCCGAGATATTCGTCGGGCGTGAGGATGGTCGCCTCGATCCAGGGCTCCTCGATCTCGGCGATCTTGACCACGTCGGGCATGTCGACGGGGTTGTGGATCGAGAGTTCGGTGCCGTCGGTGAGGCGCATCTTGTAGATCACGCTCGGCGCGGTCGCGATCAGGTTGAGGTCGAACTCGCGCGACAGCCGCTCCTGGATGATCTCGAGATGCAGCAGGCCAAGGAAGCCGCAGCGGAAGCCGAAGCCGAGCGCCGCTGACGTCTCCATTTCGTAGGAGAAGCTGGCGTCGTTGAGCCGCAGCTTGCCCATCGCCGCGCGCAGCGTCTCGAAGTCGTTGGCGTCGGCCGGGAACAGGCCGCAGAACACCACGGGGATGGCTGGCTTGAAGCCCGGCAGCATCTCGCTGACCGGCTTTCTGTCGTCGGTGATGGTGTCGCCCACTCGAGTGTCGGCGACTTCCTTGATCGCGGCGGTGATGAAGCCGATCTCGCCCGGCCCGAGCTCCTCGACCTGCTCCATCTTGGGCGTGAAGAAGCCGACGCGCTCGACGTCATAGGCCGCATTGGTGCCCATCATGCGGATGCGGGCGCCTTTCTTCATGGTGCCGTCGACGATGCGCACCAGAACGACGACGCCGAGATAGACGTCGTACCAGCTGTCGACCAGCAGCGCCTTCAACGTCGCATCGCGGTCGCCCTTCGGCGGCGGCAGGCGGGTGACGATCGCTTCCAGCACGTCGCCGACGCCCTGGCCGGTCTTGGCCGAGATCATCACCGCGTCGGAGGCGTCGATGCCGATCACGTCCTCGATCTGTTGCTTGACCTTCTCGGGCTCGGCCGCGGGCAAATCGACCTTGTTGAGGACAGGGACGATCTCGTGATTGTTGTCGAGCGCCTGGTAGACGTTGGCGAGCGTCTGCGCTTCCACGCCCTGGCTGGCGTCGACCACCAGCAGGGAACCTTCGCACGCCGCCAGCGACCGCGAGACTTCGTAGGCGAAGTCGACATGGCCGGGCGTGTCCATCAGGTTGAAGATGTAATCCTTGCCGTCCTTGGCCTTGTAGTTCAGCCGGACCGTCTGCGCCTTGATGGTGATGCCGCGCTCGCGCTCGATGTCCATGGAATCGAGCACCTGCTCCTTGCCCGCCATTTCGCGGTCGGTCAGCCCGCCCGTCATCTGGATCAGGCGGTCGGCCAGCGTCGATTTGCCATGGTCGATGTGGGCGACGATGGAGAAGTTGCGGATGTTGGAAATGGGGACGGTCGTCATGGGCCGCGGGATAGCATCCGCGACCCTCCCGGGGCAACCATTATGGGCTGATTTCAATGGCGTTTCTTCACGCCAAGCTGATTCCACTCACATGAAAAACCAGCTACGCAAGGGGCCATGTCATCCGCCTCATTTTCGCCCGCGGCAGCGCGCGCCAAATCCAAGCTGTCGCTCCGCCGTCTGGCGGCCTGGCTGTACGCGCGCGCCGTCGATCCCGAGGGCGGGCCGTGGCTGGTAATCGGCTTTGCGGCGGCTCATGCTGTCTTGTGGACGCTGGTGCTGGTCAATCTCAAGGCAGCCCAGGACGTTCACATGGACGTCGCAGAAGCCTTCGCCTGGGGTCAGAAATTCCAGTTCGGCTATGGCAAGCACCCGCCGCTGTCTGGCTGGGTCACCGGACTCTGGTTCAAACTGTTCCCGGTCCGGGATTGGGCGACCTATGCGCTTGCCATGACGGTGCTGTCATGCGGCCTCGTGATCTCCTGGTTCACGGCGCTGCGCGTGGTGGACCGGCGGCGCGCGTTCTTCGTCGTCGTCATGCTCGCGCTCTATCCGATCTTCAACTTCAAGGGCTTCAAGTACAATCCGGATCTGCTGCAGCTCGTCACCCTGCCGCTCGTGGTGCTGGCGTATCTGAACGCGTTCGAGAAGCGCGACGTGAAGTCCGGCCTCTTGCTTGGCCTCGCGGGCGCGCTGGCGCTGATGACGAAGTACTGGGTCGTCACCATGATTGGCGCGATTGGGCTCGCCGCACTGATTCATCCCGAGCGGTTGCGCTTCCTGAAATCACCGGCGCCGTGGGCCGCAATCGCGGCGCTCGTGGTTGCGATGCTGCCGCATCTGGTCTGGCTGAAGCAGGTCGACTTTGCGCCGTTCACCTATGCCGGCGACGTCTATGGCCTCGACAACCCCGTGATCACCCACCAGCTCGTCGTCGGCTACATCCTGCATAATCTCGGGCTGTGCGCCGTTCCCGTCGCGCTGGCGCTGCTCGCGCTGAGCTTGCGGCCGCCGTGGTTCGCCCCGGCCAAACTCATCGCGTCGACCTGGTCGCGCAGGCCGAACCCCGGCGTGAATGTTGCGCAGGCGCTGAATGTCTGGATCATCCAGGCCATCGTCGCGGTCGGCCCGCCGCTCGGCGCCCTGTTCTTCACGATCTACATCAAGACCGATTGGGGCATATCGCTGTTCTTCCTGGTGCCGCTGGCGCTGGTCGCGATCCCCGCGTTGCGCCTGCCGCGCATCGCGCTGTTCAACATCGCGGCGATCTGGCTTGCGGCCACGCTCGCGGTCTACGCTGCATCACCCTGGATCACAGCGAAGGAAATGGCGCACAATTCCGGCGGGCCTGCGCCCTATGTCGCGCGGTCGGAGCTGGCGCGCGAACTGACGCAAGCCTGGCACGCGCGCTTTGGCACGCGCTGGGCCGTCGTTGCCGGCAACATGGATGTGGCTGAGCCGCTCGTCTTCTACAGCCCGGATCATCCCGCGCCATTCACGCCGGGCGAAGCCTGGGGATCGGGTCTCACCTCGCTCGAGGAAGCCAGGCGCCTCGGCTTCATCGGCATATGCGACACCGCGACGACATGGAATTTGCCGGCGTGCGAGGAGTGGATGGCGAAGAACGCGCCCAATGCCGAGAAGCTGGTGATGACGACGCAGCGCTTCTATCGCGGGCAGCCCGGCCCGTCGCGCAACTGGAAAATCTATATCGTGCCGCCGGCCAAATAACGCCGGGGCCAAGTCAGGGGAGGCGGAGAAATCATGGATCTCGATCTGTCGGGAAAGCGCGCGCTCGTCACCGGTTCGACGCGCGGCATCGGGCTTGCCGCCGCAAAAGGTCTCGCCGGGATGGGCGCGGAAGTCATCTTCAACGGGCGCGATCGCGCCACGGTCGATGAGGCGATCACCAAGATCGCGAAGGAGGCACCCAAAGCCAAGCTTCATGCGGCGGTGTTCGACCTCGGGAATGCCGTAGGCTGCGAGGCCATCATCGCGCAATTCCCCGAGGTCGATATCCTCGTCAACAATCTCGGCATCTACGAGCCAAAGCCGTTCTTCGAGATCGCCGATGCCGACTGGTCGAAGATGTTCGAGGTCAACGTCATGAGCGGCGTGCGGCTGACGCGGCATTACCTGAAGCGGATGTTGGACAACAAGCATTGGGGCCGCGTCGTCTTCGTCTCCAGCGAATCCGGCATCTTCGTGCCGAAAGAGATGGTGCATTACGGCTTCTCGAAAGCCGCGCAGCTCTTCATCGCGCGCGGCGCGGCCGAGCAGACCAAGGGCCACAACGTCACCGTGAATTCGGTGCTGCCCGGGCCGACCTGGGTCGAGATGGCGCCGACGCGCCTTGCCGCGCGGGCCAAGAGCATGGACACGACGGTCGAGGATCTGGTCGCGCGCACGTTCAGCGAACGCCGCCCGGCCTCGCTGCTGCAGCGCTACGCCCAGCCGGAGGAGATCGCCAATCTGATCTGCTATCTCTGCTCAAAGGCCTCGAGCGCCACCAATGGCGCTGCCCTGCGCGCGGACGGCGGCATCGTCACCAATCCGTTTTGATCTCCTCCCTCTCCCCGTGCTTACGGGGAGAGGGCAGGGGTGAGGGGCTCTCTCCGCGAGTGCTGAGTGTCGATAGACCTGTACCCCCTCACCCGGATTGCATCTTACGATGCAATCCGACCTCTCCCCGCAAGCGGGGCGAGGTGAAGAAGAGCCTACGTGCCTTCCTCGTTGAACTTGTCGGCCACCAGCGCAGTGATGGCGTCGAGCGCTTCCTGCGCCTGCGGGCCTTTCGCCGACACCAGAATGGTGGTGCCGGGCGCGGCCGAGAGCATCATCAGGCCCATGATGGAGGTTCCGCCGACGGTCTCGCCGCCGCGGGTGACCCACACCTCGGCCTCGAACTTCTCGACCATCTGGACGAACTTGGCGGAGGCCCGCGCATGCAGGCCGCGCTTGTTGATGATCAAGAGTTCGCGGGAGATCGCATCGGCGGGCACGGCTGCCCCGGCGTTATTCGCTGGGGCCGCGTCGTCGCTCATTTGCCGGCAAGGACCCGGCTGGCGATGGTCACGTATTTGCGGCCGGCTTCCTGGGCCATGGCGATCGCATCGGGCAGCGAACGCTCCTCGCGCACCTTGGCGAGCTTGACCAGCATGGGAAGATTGATGCCGGCGAGCACCTCCACCTTGGGACGGCTCATGCAGGAGATGGCGAGGTTGGAGGGGGTTCCGCCGAACATGTCGGTGAGGATCGCTACCCCGTCGCCGCTGTCGACACGGTTCACCGCTTCGATGATGTCGTTTCGACACAAATCGGAATCGTCTTCCGCACCGATCGTCACGGCTTCGATTTGCTTCTGCGGACCCATCACGTGTTCCAGCGCCGCCCTGAACTCGTCGGCAAGGCGCCCATGGGTCACAAGCACTAGACCAATCATCCGGAAACTCCTCGCGGGTGCCTCTTGGTGCACCGCACGAACGCGCCACTTTGACCATCCCGAGCCCCGGCGCAAGAGGGGGTCTTTGCGATTCGTCCCGGAAATTGGGGCCGCTTCGGGAGGACGCGCCGGTCTTATTCCGTCGCGATAGTGGGGCTTATATGGTTAGCAATCTCTTTCCGGCAATCAGCCGAAGGTTGGCTTGCATTTGTACCGTCGGTTGTCGTTAGCGCCGCCGCAATCAGCGGCAATGGCGAATACCGTAGATTTACGGGGATTCGGGGTAATTCGACACCGTCAATCCGAGTGCTGAGCGCTTCTGCCGCAGGCAGCCGGGCAGCGTCTTCGGCCGCAAGGTCGACCACCAGGCCGACCTCGGCCTCGCCGACATGCCCGATTCGCCGGATGCCGAGCCCCCGGACCTCGAGCAGTCCGGCGAGCTCCGGGGCGGGCCGCACGATCAGTTTTCCGCCGCTTGTGTCGAGGCGGACACGGTCATCGCCGACCAGGATGGCCGGCGGAATCTGCCCGGCGCGGCCGGCCAGGATCAGCTCGAAGGCAAGGCGCGATTTGCCGGACCCGGAGGGGCCGCGGATCAGGACGGCGGAGGCTCCGACCAGCACGGCGGAGGCGTGCACCGTCGGCCGCGTCATTGCGCGGGCAGCCTGACGACGAAGCGCGCACCGGCGAATGTCGGCTGGCCGTCCTCGTCGACCGGGCCCGGGCGGTTCTCTGCCCAGATGCGCCCGCCATGGGCCTCGACGATCTGCTTGGAGATCGAAAGCCCGAGGCCCGAGTTCTGGCCAAAGCCCTGGTGCGGACGGTCGGTGTAGAAGCGCTCGAAGATGCGCTCCAAGGCGTCCTCGCGGATGCCCGGGCCGTCATCGTCGACCACGATCTCGATTTCCGAGCGGACACGGCGGCAGGTGATGCGCACCTTCTTGCCTGCTTCCGAGAAGGACTGGGCATTCGACAGCAGGTTCGAGATCACCTGTCCGAGCCGTGAGTCATGGCCGGGCACCGCGAACGTGTCGGAGGAACCGCGGCCCTCGAAGCGGACCTCGACGGCGACGTCATGACCGAGCCGGGTCTCGTTGGCGACAGACGCCAGCGTCGTCAGCAGGCGGCGCATGTCGACCAGCGTCATGTCCTGGCGCTGCAATTCGGCGTCGAGGCGGCTGGCGTCGGAAATGTCGGAGATCAGGCGATCGAGCCGCTTGACGTCGTGCTCGAT
>JAKFVP010000478.1 GCA_021732175.1 Bradyrhizobium sp. | reverse complement strand
TCTCGCCGCTGAAGGCGCTCGCGGTCGACATCGCCCGCAACCCCGATACGCCCATTGCCGAGATGGGCCTGCCCATCAAGGTCGAGACCCGCACCGGCGATACGCCGGTGTCGCGGCGGCAGCGGCAGCGGCGTTATCCGCCCGACATCCTGCTCACCACGCCCGAGCAGCTTGCGCTGCTGCTCGCCTCCGACGATGCGCCGTATCTGTTCTCTTCGCTCAAGCGCATCGTGCTCGACGAGTTGCATGCGCTGGTCACCTCCAAGCGCGGCGATCTGCTCTCGCTCGATCTCGCGCGCCTCTGGCGCATCGCGCCCGACATGCGCGCCATCGGTTTGTCTGCGACCGTCGCCGAGCCGGAACAACTCGCGCGCTTCCTGATGCCGCAGCTCGATGGCAAGCCGGCATCGGCGGACATCGTCGTGGCCGGTGGTGCGGCGGCGCCGATTGTGGAGATGCTGGATACCAAGGAGCGGCTGCCCTGGGCCGGCCACACCGCGCGGCATGCGCTCGGCGAAATGTACGATCTGATCAAGCGCAACAAGACCACGCTCGTCTTCGTCAACACCCGCAGCCAGGCCGAAATGCTGTTCCAGGATTTCTGGCGCATGAACGACGACGGCCTTGCCATTGCCCTGCATCACGGCTCGCTCGACGTCGCCCAGCGCCGCAAGGTCGAAGATGCGATGGCCGCGGGAAAACTGCGCGGCGTGGTCTGCACTTCCTCGCTCGATCTGGGCATCGACTGGGGCGACATCGATCTCGTCATCAATGTCGGCGCGCCCAAGGGTTCGTCGCGGCTGATGCAGCGGATCGGTCGCGCCAACCACCGCCTTGACGAGCCCTCGCGTGCGGTGCTGATCCCCGCCAACCGTTTCGAGGTGCTGGAATGCCGCGTTGCCATCGACGCGATCGCGGAGAATGCGCAGGATACGCCGCCGCTGCGCACCGGTTCGCTCGACGTGCTGGCCCAGCATGTGCTGGGCTGTGCCTGCGGCGAACCGTTTCTGGCTGACGATCTCTATGCCGAGATCATCACCTCCGCGATGTATGCGGGCCTTTCCCGCGCCGATTTCGACGACATCATCGATTTCGTCGCCACCGGCGGCTATGCGCTGAAGACCTACGAGCGCTTTGCCCGCATCAAGCAGGACAAGCAGGGCAAGTGGCGCGTCGCCAATCCCCGCGTGCGGCAGAGCTATCGGCTCAATGTCGGCACTATCGTCGAAGAGGCGATGCTGAAGGTGAAACTGGTGCGCTCGCGCGGCGCCGGCTCCGGCTCGACCGGCGCGCTGCTGCGCGGCGGCCGCATCCTCGGCGAGATCGAGGAATATTTCATCGAAGGCCTCGTCCCCGGCGACACTTTTGTGTTCGGCGGTGAGATCGTGCGGTACGAGGCGCTGGTCGAGGATCAGGTCTATGTTTCTCGCTCCAACGACCGGGATGCAAAAGTGCCGTCTTACATGGGCGGCAAGTTTCCGCTCTCGACCTATCTTGCAGAACGCGTGCGCAAACTGCTGGATGACCGCCGTCAGTGGAGCGCTCTGCCGGAGCAGGTGCGCGACTGGCTGTCGCTGCAGAAGGATTTTTCGCGCGTGCCGGCCGTGCGCGAACTTCTCATCGAAACCTTTCCGCGCGGCGGCAAGCACTACATGGTCTGCTATCCCTTCGAGGGGCGCCTCGCGCACCAGACGCTCGGCATGCTGCTGACGCGCCGGCTGGAGCGCGCCCGCGCCCGGCCGCTCGGCTTCGTCGCCAACGAATATGCGCTGGCGATCTGGGGCGTCGGCGACATCTCGCACATGGTGCGCAACGGCAAGATCGATTTCGAAAGTCTCTTTGCGCCGGACATGCTCGGCGACGATCTCGAGGCGTGGCTTGCCGAATCCGCGCTGATGAAGCGCACTTTCCGCAATTGCGCGTTGATCTCCGGACTTATCCCGCGCCGCTTCACCGGCGAGGAGAAGAGCCGCCGCCAGGTGCTGTTCTCCACCGACCTCGTCTATGACGTCCTGCGCAAGCACCAGGCCGACCATGTGCTGCTGCGCGCCGCCCGCGCCGATGCTGCCACTGGCCTCCTCGACCTCAAGCGATTGGGTGATATGCTCGCCCGAATCCAGGGACGAATCACCCATCGGGAACTCGATCACGTGTCGCCGTTGGCGGTGCCCGTGATGCTGGAAATCGGCCGCGAATCCGTTTACGGCGAGGCAGCCGACGAACTGCTGGCGGAAGCCGCCGACGAGCTGGTTCGCGAGGCGATGGAATAACGGGGCGAACGGACGTGACGCGCGCGGAATCAGTCAGGCATGAGGAGACGCGCGCTACGGCCCTCGACGTAGCTGGCGTCGCGCTGGTCGCCGATCTCTCCGGCGCGCTCTACTGGGAAGCGCAGCGCCTGCTCGTCGTCTCCGACATGCATCTCGAAAAAGGTTCCAGCTTTGCCGCGCGCGGCGTGCTGCTGCCACCCTATGACACCGCCGCGACCTTGTCGCGCCTCGCTGCTGTCATCTCCCGCCACAACCCGCGCATGGTGATCGCGCTCGGCGACAGCTTTCACGACCGCGATGCGCATGAGCGGCTCTCCGCACCTGATCGCGACGCCATCACCGCGATGCAGGCGGGCAGGGACTGGATCTGGATCGCGGGCAATCACGACCCGGCGCTGCCCTCCGATCTCGGCGGCGCCGTCGCCAGCGAAGTCTGCATCGGTCCGATCGCCTTCCGCCACGAGCCCACCGGCGCGTTCGGCGAGATCGCCGGTCATCTGCATCCCAAGGCCCGCGTCGCCACCCGCGGCCGCGCCACTGAGCGCCGCTGCTTTGCTTCCGACGGCGAACGCGCCGTGATGCCCGCCTTCGGCGCCTATGCCGGGGGCCTGAGCATCCGCGACCGCGCCTTCACCAAAATCTTCGGCGCACCGGATTTCATGGCGCATGTGCTCGGCGACACCATGCTGCACGCCATCGTCGCGTCGCGGTGCTATTAGCCGTCACATAGCTCGGCCTGTCATGTGATATCGGTTCCCTCGCTGGAACCGCCGCCGCTTCAGCCCGTTATCGCTGCGGCCGGAATCAGGACATGACGAAGCACGCAAATCCCGCGCAGCACGCGCACAACAAGCCGGACAAGGTTACGACGCCAAAGCCGCACGAGCCCTTCAGCTTCCGCAGCTTCCTCAAATCGCTCGGGCCGGGCCTGATCACCGGCGCGTCCGACGACGATCCGTCGGGGATCGGCACCTACAGCCAGGCCGGCGCGCAGCTCGGCTACGGCATCGGCTGGACCATGCTGCTGACCTTTCCGCTGATGGCGGCGATCCAGGAGATTTCCGCGCGGGTCGGCCGCGTCACCGGGCACGGCATATCCGGCAATGTCTGCCGGCATTATCCGGCATGGCTGCTCTACCTCGTGGTGACGCTGCTGTTCATCGCCAACACGATCAATATCGCGGCGGATCTCGCCGCGATGGCGGATGCGACGAAACTGCTGATCGGCGGGCATGCGATTATCTATGTCGTAGCCTTCGGCGTGATCTCGGTCGCAGCGCAGATCTTTCTCGACTACAAGCGCTATGTCGCGGTGCTGAAATGGCTGACGCTGTCGCTGTTCGCCTATGTCGCCGCGCTCGCCTTTGCGCATATTTCCTGGAAGGACGCGCTCGCCGGCACCTTGCTGCCGCAGGTCACCTGGAACGCCGCCTACCTTACCACCATCGTCGCGATCCTCGGCACCACGATCTCGCCCTACCTGTTTTTCTGGCAGGCCTCGCAGGAGGCGGAAGAGCAGCGCATCGACGTGAACAAGCGGCCGCTGATCGAGAAACATTCCGGCGCGCGGCAGGAATTTTCCCGTATTCGCGCTGACACCGTCGTCGGAATGGCCTTCTCCAACATCATTGCGCTCTCGATCATCGTCACGGCGGCAGCGACGCTGCACGCTGCGGGCAAGACCGATATCCAGACCTCCGCCGAGGCCGCCGAGGCGCTGAAGCCGATCGCGGGGGCTCTTGCCGAATGGATTTTTGCACTCGGCATCGTCGGGACGGGCCTCTTGGCCATTCCTGTGCTGGCGGGCGCAACTGCCTACGCGGTGGGCGAGGGCCGGCGATGGCCGGTGGGGCTCGCGCGCAAGCCGAAGGAAGCGGCAGCGTTCTACGGCGTGCTGGCGCTGTCGGGCGGGATCGGCATCGCGCTCAACTTCACGCCGATCAATCCGATCTCGGCGCTTTACTGGAGCGCCGTCATCAACGGCGTGCTCGCCGTGCCCGTGATGGTGCTGTTGATGATGATGGCTCGTCACAAGGATGTAATGGGACGCTTCGTGATCGGCGGGCCGCTGTATTGGCTCGGCTGGCTCTCCACCGCGGCGATGGCGGTGAGCGTCGTAGCAATGGCGGTAGGGTGGATTGTCTAGGTTTCGTGTCCCGGACGCGGTGCAGCGCTTCTCCAGCGGTGCACCGCAGAGCCGGGGCACGAGACCCTAGTCGCGCCGGAACACGATCGAGGCCATCCAGCCGGTCATCAGCGCCATCGCGATCGTCGCCAGCCCGTAAGCAAAGCCGTTTTGCCGTGCGCTGGTGGCGACGAACTGCTCGAAGCCGACCTTGACGATCTCGAACGCGGTCTCGGTGCGCGTCACCAGTTGACCGTCGGCGAACAGCTTGATGTCGACATTGTAAGTGCCGATCGGCACTTCCGCGGGCAGCGGGATGCCGGTGCGGAACAGGGTCGGCGTGAGGAACGTCACCGCCGAACTCGACTCGCGATAGAGTCCGTGCTGCGAGCGCAGCCGCACGAAGGCGGAGCGGAACGGATCGTTCGGCACCACGTCGGCGTAGTCGGTGCCGACGCGCTGGGTCAGCACGACGTTGTTGATCCCAAGCTGCTGCCGCCGCTGCACCTCCGGCGAGGCGATGGCGTCGATCGGACGGTTGGAGAAGATGGCGAGATACGCCGGCACCTGCAGGAACTGCCGCGAGTCGGTGTTGATCCAGATGCCGAATTTGCGCTCCTTGCGCCGCGTCACCATGTCGGCGCGCGGACCGGCGACGGTGACGACGAGATCGTAGGTGCGGCCCGGCGGCGTGTTCGCATCCTTCTCCACCGAGCCGAACAGCACCAGTTCTTCGCCGGAATAGTTCGGCGTCACCGTGACACGGTGGTTGGAAACCGACACGATCAGCTTTTCCGCGCGCGCCGGCAGCGCGGTCAATGCCGCCGCCAGTGCCAGGGCCGCAATCGCCGTCGCGCGCATCCTCATGTCGCACCCCCGGTTTCCCGGACCGTGAACAGCTCGACCGGCTTGATGCCGAGTTCGAAGGCGAAGCGGACGCCGACTGCGAGCACGAGCAGGCCGAGCAGCAGGCGCAGATGTTCGCCGCGGATCTTCTGTCCTGCGCGGGCGCCGAACTGCGCGCCGGTGACGCCGCCGACCATCAGGATCAGCGCCAGCACGGCGTCGACCAGGTGGTTGGTCACGGCATGCAGCATGGTGGCAAACAGCATGGTGACCAGCGTCAGCACCATCGAGGTGCCGATCACCGTCGAGGTCGGCACCCGCAGCACATAGATCATCAGCGGCACCAGGATGAAACCGCCGCCGATGCCCATGACCGCGCCGAGGAAACCGATCAGGAGGCCGATCGCGACCACGGGAATGACCGACAGATAGATCTTTGAGCGCTTGAAGCGCATCTTCAGCGGCAGCCCGTGGATCCAGCCATGGCTGCCGGAGCGGCGCATCGGCACCGGGTTGCCGCTGTTGGCGCGCAGCATCGCGCGCAGGCCTTCCCAGAACATCAGCCCGCCGACGCTGGTGAGCAGGATGACGTAGGAGAGCGCGATCAGGAGATCGAGCTGGCCGAGCGAACGCAGCCAGGTGAAAGTCGCCACGCCGAGCGCCGTGCCGATACTGCCGCCGGTCAGCAGCACCAGCGCCAGCGCCGGATCGATCGAGCGCCTGCGCCAGTAGGAGATCGCGCCCGACATCGAGGACGCTGCGATATGGCTCGACACCGAGGCCACCGCGACCGCGGGCGAGATGCCGACAAAGATCAGGAGCGGCGTCATCAGGAAGCCGCCGCCGATGCCGAACATGCCGGAAACGAAGCCGACTGCCGCACCCATCGCCAGGATCAGGAAGACATTGACGGGAATGTCGGCGATGGGGAGGAAAAGCTGCACGCGCGGTCGCTTCTGATTGGGGTCGCCGGGGTGGCCGGGGCCGCCTGAAGGCGAGGTTGTCGGTCAGCACTTGCCGGCAGGGGAATCCGCATGGCACGCGCGCGCGGGAAGCGGGCACGGTGCGGTTGCCGTGACCCTGCATAACCGAATTCGGCGGCCTGCGGGACTAAAGAATCCGCGGATTGGCAATATTTTGCCCACGGCCGTCGCGGGGCGCCGGGGCAGGGGTCAGGTTGATGAACGGGCCGCTTGCGCGAGAGGCTGACGTCAGCCGCGCGGGCCGCGGGCTTGGGCGGTGACGAGGTTGGTCTCGCCGGTCTGCCGCGCATCCAGCCAGCGGATATCTGACGTTGATGACATCAGCTCCACCAGCGAGGCCGAGATGCCCATCCGCTTCAGATAGGCGAGCATCACGCCGGTGGTGCGCTGGGTATCGGCGACGGCATCGCCGCTGCCGCCGCCACGCGAGGTGAAGCGATGGACGCCGAGCCGCGAGCCTGGAATGTCGTAGCGCACCGTGCCGCCCGCAAAGGCCGTCACGCAGGCGCTGGCGCAGGAGCCGGGCCTGATCTGGCCCGCGGAATCGATGGTGCCGACGGCGGTGACGAGGCCGTGGCTGCGGATATTTTCGCCCATGATCATGGACTGGACGAGATTGCCGCCGGGCGATGACAGCAGCACGACGTCGCCGGGCTTGAGTTTGGCTTCGTCGAGCCGCTCGCGGAACCAGCTTCCGGCGGCGGGTCCAATCTGGCCGCGCAACACCAGCGCGGTGCGCTTGCGTCCGTCGAGGTCAACATCGCTGACCAGCGACGAGGTCAAGCTCGGCGTGGAATAGAGGTCCTTCCAGTAGTCGAAGGCATCACCCCGCGACAGATCGCGATAAGCCTGGATCAGCACGCCCGAAGTCAGCAGCGTGAACATGATGACCGACATCAGGTGCCGGCGCAGGAAGCCGAGCGCCCCGGGGCCTGCTTGTGCATCCTCGTCTTCATCGAAACCGCGGGCTGGCGCAGGCGTCGGCTTGGGCTTGTCCCAGGGCCGCGACGGCGGCACGGGCAGGCTACTCCCTCGTTGCTGGCGTTCGTCCACGACTACCTCTCCACGGTTGCGGGCCGGCCAAAGCAGGCTTCTACCAAGGCCGGCCGGCCTCTTCTATGTGGGGGGCTTTTGCGGGCAGGTTCACCCCCTGCGACACCTTCGGCATCGCAGGTGACGTTAATTTAATGCGAGGCGGTGACGGGCGCGGCGCGCTTGGACTTGGCCGCGGACTTGGCGGCACTGGCCTGGACCGGCGCAGTGTCCCAGCCGCCGGCGGGAGCGGCCGCGTTGATGGCGTCGTCCGGCTGCGGTTCGGCCGTAAAGGTCTGGATCGCGAGCTTGGCCGCCGCCAGCGACTGCGCGTCGAGGCGCTTGGCAATGTCGTCGCGCTTGCGGCCGGCGTCGGCATCGCCCTGGGCGGCGGCGAGGCTGAACCACTTGAAGGATTCGGCGAGGTTCTGGTCGACGCCGATGCCGCGGGCATAGAGGATGCCGAGATTGTACTGGCTGTCGGCAACGCCGCGGTCGGCGGCCTTGCGGAACCACTGCGACGCGCCCTTGTAGTTGGCGCCCTTGCCGCCGCCATCGGCATCGAGCACGGCAAGGTTATGCATCGCCTTGGCGTTGCCGCGCTCGGCGGCCATCAGATAGTAACGCCGCGCGATGTCGATGTCCTTCTTCACCGCCATGCCCTTCTCGTAGAAGGTGCCGAGGCGGAAGATCGCGGGCACCACGCCGGCATTGGCGGCGCGGTCGTACCATTTGGCGGCTTCATCCAGATTGGCCGGCACGCCCTTGCCTTCGGCAAAGCGCACGCCGACCTCGTAGGCCGCGGCCGCATCGCCCTGCAGCGCCGCCTTGCGCAGCACGGGGCCGCCGATTCCGTCCGGCAGTTGTTCGCTCGGCGGCACCTGCACCTGGCTGACGCGTCCGGCCTTCGGGGCGGGAAGCGGAGAGGGCGGGATCGCGCTGGTGATGTCGTTGCTGCCGACGGGGGCTGCGACCGGCGCAGATGTGCCTTGCGTGATCGTGATCTGCGAGCCGTTGAGCGTGTTGGGCGCGGAATAATTGTTCGACTGCTTGCCGAGCGGGGTCGGCGAGATGATCGAGGGCGCGGGGGCCGGCGCCAGGGACGGTGTCATGGCGGGCGCGGCGTTCTTGTCGGCCGGCGACAATGTCGACGCAGGCTCTTCCATAGCCGGCATCGGCGGGGCCGATCCGGTGTCGAGCAAATTCATTGCCATCTTGAAGGTGCCGAGCACGATCACCACCACGCTCGCACCAACCAGCAGCGATCGGATCTTCGAGGTGATGCTCGATCCTTCAGTACCGGGCGTGCCGGAGACGAGCTTCGGCTTGTCCTTTGCCTTGTCTTTGGCCTTCTCTTTCGGCTTGTCGGCCGAGACGGCCTTGGCGGCGGATTTCGCCGAGCGCTTGTCGTTCTGCGCGTTGGCGGCAGCCGCCTGCGCAGCGC
>JAKFVP010000484.1 GCA_021732175.1 Bradyrhizobium sp. | reverse complement strand
CAACGTAGCTGAACAACTCGCCCGTTCGATTGTCGCCGCCCCGCACGTGCCATCTCCGAATCTCGCCGGAGCCAATGAATCACGGTCGCCCGTCGGCCGCGAGCGCCTTTTTCAACAGCCTGCTAGTTATCCAGCAGTTCGGGTCCAAAGTGAGCGACCTCCAAGTCGATGAAGCCGTGCGCGGCGTGGTTGCGAGTAAGCCCGATCTCATCGTCACCATATCGACCGCGCATGCACTGGCGTTGCAGCGTCAAACGAATTTAGTCCCAATCGTGATGCTATCGTCGGGATACCCGGTCGAGGCGGGTGTTGCTGACAGCCTCTCAAAGCCCGGAAGGAACGTCACAGGCAACGCTCTTTATGCGGCAACGGGTGTCTGGGGCAAAATGTTGCAACTGCTTCACGACGCGAAGCCGACGATGGAGCGAGTGGGTGTATTGTGGACCTACGTCGTGCCCGCGTTTCCAAAGCAGGAAATCGAGCCTTGCTTTGCTGAACTCGAAAGGGGTGCGCGCTCCTTCGGCTTGAAACTTCACATTGTCGAAATTTCGAACTCCAATCCGCTTCAGGCCGCGCTCGCCGAGGTCGAGAGCGATAAACCCGACGGCTTGGTACTAACGTCGCTCTTTGCCCCGGATGCGCTCGCCCGTGTCACTCAGTTTGCCGTGGACAAACGCCTGCCCACGATCATCGATTTTGATTGGGCACCTTACGGCGTGGCACCGCTTCCGTTGTTATCGTACGGACCTGTCTTTCGAGGCTTGGTGCTGCGCGCCGCAGCTGCGGCCAACAAGATACTGCGCGGTGCAAAGGCCGGTGACGTGCCTATCCAGAACCCTGATAGATTTGAGATGGTCGTTAACCTCAAGACAGCTCAGGCAATCGGTCTGTCGCTCCCGCAAGGCTTCTTGATACAGGCAGACAAGGTGGTCGATTAGGGCCCCCGATGTCTGGATATGGCCCATCGCGTTTGTCGATGCGATGCAGCGGCATGTCCGAAGTTGGGAGTAACCAGACTCTTCACTGACGTTCTCGAATAACGTCAGACAGTCTGCACCACCAGCCATGCAAAACGGAATCGCTGGGATTCCAAAACGTGCATTCGGTACCTTAACGGCCCATGTTACAAATTGATCTAACGTTCGTTGCATCGATTTGTGAACACGGGCTTGATGGTGGCTGAGGGCAAATTCGTCTCATACCTGCGCGTTTCGCGGGACAAGCAGGGCAGAAGCGGGCTTGGATTGGAAGCTCAACGCACGGCCGTCGACAACTACCTGAACGGCGGGAAGTGGAAGTTGCTGGCCGAGTACGTGGAGGTCGAAAGCGGCAAGCGCAATGATCGCCCCAAGCTCACAGCGGCCCTAGCGCATGCCAAGGTCTCAGGCGCTAAGGTCGTGTTCGCGAAGCTGGACCGACTGACCCGCGACGTTGACCTTCTTCGGGCTCTTGCCTCAAGCAATGTCGACCTCGTGTTCTGCGACCTTCCCAGCGTGCCCCCAGGAGCCATGGGTCGTTTCCTTCTTACGCAAATGGCCTCGGTGGCTGAGTTGGAAGTCGGTCTCATAGGAGAGCGTACCAAGGCTGCCCTCGCCGCTGCCAAAGCTCGTGGCGTAAAGCTCGGAAATCCCAATGGAGCACGGGCCCTCCGAGGCAAGCAGGCAGGTAACGCCGGTGCCGTGGCGAAGATTAAGGAGGACGCGGCTCAGCGGGCGGCGGACCTCAAGGGCATCGTAGATGACATCAAGCAATCCGGGATCACGACGGTGCGTGGGATCGCTGACGAGTTGCACGCACGGGGCATCAGGGCTCCTCGCGGCGACACTTGGCACCCAACGGCCGTCTCCCGGCTATTGGCGCGCCTACGCAGCCGAGAACGGTGATCACCATGCACGTTAGCACTCTCGTGGTTTTCGCTGCCGTTGCGCTTATCGCATTCCATCGCGCCGGGCTGGCGGCGGTGGTCGGTGCCATTGGACTTTGGCTGGCCGCCCACGGCACCTGAGAAGGATCGAGCGTTCGAATGAAAACAAATGGGTCCCATCTGGCGATATGGGACCCTAATCCGCTTTCATGCCTGCGCAATTTCCAGTTCCTCCGGTTAAAGGCCGCCGCCTCCTCCGGGCTCACATCAGCAGCGTCTGCCCGAGCGCGCGCTAAGGCTTCTTGAGGCAGAGACCTATTGTCGGCGCATTAGCGCACTTGGCTCCCTCAGCGGCTCCCCCATTCGGGCAGAAGACCGAAACCAGCGTTTCATTCGCTTCACAAGCCACCGCCTCATTCGTTTGAATGCTGCGGATGTTTGAAGTCCCTGGGTCGCCCTTGTCCCCTTTGTCGCCCTTCTCTCCCTTCTCACCGGGGGTGCCTTGGTCTGTCAGGAAATTTCGGACAAGGGGCGGGCCTCCCGGGCAAGTATCGCTTAACGTTTGCAGCCCTACGCTGGTCCTGTCCGCGACGTGCACCGCGGACTTGACCTCCCAGCCTCATCGCATTCAAGGCGGGGCTATGCCTACGAGTCGTCACCGAGCGAAAAGCGTTACGGTGGCGGCTTAATACTTTCTGCTACGAAACCCGACCTAGCTTAAAGAGGCCAATGTCCGGGGGGAACATGGAAGAAGAACCTACCATGGAAGAAGTGCTTCGCCGGATTCGGTCAATCTTCGCCGAAGAGAGCATGGCTTCCGAACAAGGCCCGATGCAGGAAGCTGAGGGGGCCAAAAATCCTGCCCCCACTCGCCCGGAGTAAGGCCGGCCCCTTAGCGTGGTGCGTGGCCCTCAGGCGCTCGCCTGTTGTGCCTTCGTAAGTGTTTCATCGGGCATGAGTTCGGTTAAGGTGCGCAGGGTCGCGTCACGTTCGCGGCGACAGCGATCAAGCGCCCGATCAAAGGCGTCGCTCGCGGGCGCAGCTTCCAGCGCGCGGCATGCTTCGGCGAGTTCTAGGAATCCGAGCAACCCCGCAGAGCCGCCGAAGGTATGGGCCTCGCGGCGAATGACTTCATAAGTGGCCGGCGAGTCAGGCTCGGTTTGAAAACGCTCGCGTGCATCTGCCACGAACAACCGAAGTAATTTGTCGGAATTTGCCCTTCCGAGGGTCTTGCGCAGGTGCGCCACGATGGTTTCATCGAACATCGCCGAGCGCGCGCCAGTATCCAATTCCGCCGCACTTCCTTTGGCTGTCCAGTGCAAGGCCGTTTCGCCCTGCCTCTCGTCGACAACAAGCCGCTCAATAGTCGCGAGCAACGCGGGCCAGTCCACCGGCTTCGGCACATGGACATTCATGCCCGCCTCGATGCATCGACCCGATTCCCCCGGAAGCGCATTCGCCGTTAGAGCGATGATCGGCAGTCGTGGTCTTTCTGTGGTAGCGGCTCGGATCGCCCGCGCGGCGGCGTAGCCGTCCATGTCAGGCATCTGCACGTCCATCAGCACCGCATCGAAACTGTTGCGTATCGCGACGCGCACCGCTTCGGCACCGTCGTTGACGGTCACCACCTTATGCCCGGCCTGTTCGAGCATGGCCCTGATCAGTTCGCGGTTAAGCGGGTTGTCTTCGGCGACAAGCAATCGACAGCAAATCTCGTTGGTTGGAATGGGTACATCTTCCCCGCGGGGCGCTTGTACTGCGGGAGGCAAGTCAACCGTGAACGAAAACGCCGATCCGCGGCCGGGCGCGCTCTGGACCTCGATGCTGCCACCCATCAGCGTGACCAGCTCCTTGGAGATTGCAAGGCCAAGGCCGCTTCCACCGAAACGTCGCGTCGTTGAACGGTCTGCCTGCACGAAGCGCCGGAAAAGCCCGGGCAGGTCACGCGGACTTATGCCGATTCCCGTGTCCGTAACCATAAAACAGATGCTATCGGGGGCGAAACCGCGTTCAACGGCAAGCCTGACTGAACCGTATGACGTGAATTTCACTGCGTTGCCTAATAGGTTCAGCAGCACCTGCCTCAGCCGCACAGCGTCGCCCAGCACTCGGTCATGCACGTCTCCGGCGATACTGGTGGTGAGTTCAACGCTCTTATGCTGTGCTTGCTCCAGGATCAGTTCTAGGCAACCATCGGTCAACTCCTTCAGCGATAGCGGAGCCTTCTCTATCCTGAGTTGCCCGGCCTCTATCTTGGAGAAATCGAGGATATCGCTGATGACACCTAGGAGACCCCTGCCTGCGGTGCGCTGCATTTCCATGAAATGGCGCTGCCGTTCGGGCGACTGGGCGCCGCCGAGCAGCATGTCTGACACGCCGATGATGGCCGTGAGTGGCGTCCTCAATTCGTGACTCATATTGGCGAGAAACTCGGCCGTGGCGCGCGCCGCGGCTTCCGCGCGGTCTCTTTCTAGACGTAGCGCTGCTTCAGCCGCGCGCCGAACCGTGACGTCGCTGTAAGTGCGCACGAAGCCGCCATCCTCGGTTGGCACCGTCCGAACCTCCAGGACAGTGCCGTTGGGGCGCTCGCGCTCGTAGATGGCGTGCCGGCGCTCGTCTATGTCTCTGACAACCTCGGTATATGCCTCGTCGCTCGAGAATTCGCCGCTATTGCGCTGGTATTCCAATATCTCGTCCTTGTGAGGGCGACGCATGGCAAATTCCTGCGGCAGACCCAGCAGGTCAAGCACGCGCGCATTCATCAGCGTGGTCATGCCATCCTTGTCGACGGCAATGAGGCCCTGGTCCATGGTATCCAGCGTCGTTCTTAACAAGATTTCGGCGCGCTTGTGCTCGGTGATGTCCTGGTGGGTCGCAATCCACCCTCCGTCCGGCATGCGATGCCGGCGCATGGCAATCGTCCGGCCGTCCGCAAGCACGTGGATTTGCTCTGCTTGAGCCGAGATGATCTTGATGTACTCGTCAATGCTAAGTTCGCTGCGCTCGCCGTTTGCCATGTGGGCTTCGAGAACTTGCCGCAACGTGGTTCCCGGCGCGACCTGCTCGGCTTTCAACCCGTACATCTCTCGGAAACGGTTGTTGGCGATCACGATCCTCTGCTCGGTGTCCCACATCACCAGGCCGTTTGGCATCTCGCTGAGCGCCATGTCGAACCGCGCATTGATCCGCTCGAGCTCCTCCGACTTATTCTGAAGAGCGTCGGATTTCAGCGCGAGATTGCGGGTCTGCCGCATGATCAGGAACGTGCCGAACAGGATCGCTGCCGCACCAAACCCGACGACAGGTCCGAAGATCAAGAGATGTCTGTACCAGGCTTGCAAAACGGCTGCGCGCCCGTAGCTCACGAGTACCACCAGCGGAAGCCCTCGCACCGCCTTATATCCAGCGACGCGCGGCACACCATCGACGGCGCTCAAGCTTTCATAGGCTCCCGCGTCCGACCTGGGAAGGTGCTGCGCCAGAAGGGGCGCTGAGGCAAACGATATTCCCATTGCACTTTCGAGCGGGGGCTCGCGCGCAAGCAACAGGCCATCTCGATGGAGCAACAGGATTGAACCTTCCTTGCCTAGGTCAATGCTGCTGTAAATTCTTGCGAAGTACGACTGATCGAGCGGCGTCGTCACGATCCCAGCAAATGTGCCGTCATCATTGCTTAATCGCAGCGATGCTGCGGTCAACCATCTGTTCGCTGTTGCCGATCTAAACGGAGATGACACATAGAGCTTCTCGCTGACGTTGTCGCGATGCACGGTGAAATGTGCCATCTGCGAAACATCGGTCCGCGGTGGAGCGGCATCATAGGAATGCGCCACGAGCTTGCCGGCGGCGTCGGTCCATCCCACGGCTACCACAGCCGAAGAGGTCTTAGCGAGGAGCCGTAGCGCAGCATTGACATCTTCGGGCGACGCATAGTTGCCTTGAAGGCTCTCTTTTCGGATTTTGGCCGCCTCACGCAACATTAGTTCGACATTCTCGAACGTGAGCGCCGTATGCTCTGAAAGAACCTCAGCCAAGTTTTGCGCTGATTTCTTTCCTTGATCGATCGCGGCGATGTAACGCTGGTATAGATCCACCGAAAACAAGATGGCGATCAGGGTGACAAGAACTACCCCGAGCAGTCCCTGCAGAGTTTGAGATCGCCATCGCGCGTTCAATCTCTGCATGTTCGCGCTGACCTGGTTGAGCGGAGGGCGTGTTCAGCCCACTTTGAAGGAATCAATATTTCGGCCATAATATCAAATCAGGGGTGTTGGCCATATCCGGCATTCGACGGGCAAGCTGATGCATCAATCCTTTTCAGGTCGGGTAACGTGACTGTCCGGAAGGCAAGCATCATCCTTGCCGACGATCACCCGTTCATTCTGCTCGCACTCAAGCAACTGGTGGCCGCGGAAGAGGGTCTCGAATTGGTGGGAGAGGCCGTCACCGGGATTGACGCGCTCAGCCTGGTGAGGTCCGTCACGCCCGACATCGCCGTTGTCGACGTCGGCATGCCTGGGATGAACGGCATCGTGCTCGCACGCAAAATCCGCGAGGAGCGGCCGACGGTGAAAGTTCTGATCCTCACGGCTTACGAAGACGAGGGCCGTGTAAAACAGGCGCTTTCCGCAGGAGCATGCGGCTTCATTCTCAAGCGATCGGCGACGACGATGTTGATACCCGCCGTGCGCGCGGTACTGGCGGGTGGCACCTTTGTTGATCCGTTGCTCACAAGCCGCGGCGCGCGGGGCGAAATGCCTCTTGCCATTGAATTGAGCGCGCGCGAGCGCGAGGTGCTCAAGATGACCGCGCTGGGCCATGCCACCAAGGAGATAGCGCAGTCGATGGCCATCGGCAGCAAATCGGTCGAGACCTACCGCAGCCGCGCGCTCGAAAAGCTCGGCATTAAATCCCGAGCTGAAATTGTGCAATTTGCGCTCTCTGAGGGCTGGCTAACATGATTGTCGCCCCGTAGAATTACGGACATCATTTCTAAACAGCCGGTTAACGTGTCAGGAACTTCCGGACTGCGGACGCGCCGCGCGGTGCGTTATTCTTGGCCTCGCCTGACCGGTAAGCGCCGGCATCAGGCATCAGGCCAGAGAGCGTCATGGGACTATGGACAGCAGTTTCTCCAGAGCGAATGAATGCGAGCGTTCGCTGGCCTTGGCCGAGGTCGTTAGATCGTCCCTGCGATCAATTAACGGAACGAGCATGCCATGAGTAGGGAAAAACCTGCTCCGGCATGCGCTTGCGCTGATCAACCACATCCTCCTCGCGGCTCGCGTGCGTGGGCCGAACGCGTACTCGAACTGTTTGATCGGGATTGCATGGATGACCTTGCAGAGCTTTACACCTTGATGGGTGTACCGTCAGCAACTCGGGAAGACACCGTAGGCACGCCGGGCACGCGAGGTATTGATCGCAACTTTGGCCGCGAAAAATGCTGAAATGACCCAGTCCACTTACGCCATCGCAAAAACTCACGAACCCACATGCGAGGTATGCGCATCTGAGATGAAATACCTCGGCTGGTTGCCTCAGACTTTGACGGAACCCTTCCGACGGATTTTCCGCTGTTATAAATGCAACAGCGCTGTAGCACTTCTTGAGAATAGGCCCCTCACTCCACGACCCCTTAATTCTGTGAGGACGGAGTTGTAGTCGTAGAGGAAAGACGTGGACCAAAGTATCGAGAAAATACGCGGGATCAACCAGCGGGCACTTGCGATCAACTGGACGCGAATGGCTGGTGATCACAAAATCCCGCGCTTCGAAGATTTTGATCCTGGGGCACGCATTCACGACCCCAAAAAGCTTGCTGTATGGAACGTCGAGCAAAGTGACGGAGAAATCGTCCTGCGTGCCCTGTTCAGTGGGACATTGCTGAACGAACCATTCAGCGCTTCTTGGTCGGGAAAAACCCTCGAAGAATTAACTCCACCATCGCTACGTTCCGACATCGTGAGTGGTGCCCACGAATGCGTCAGGACTGGCTGCGCTATCTACATGATCTTACGGACCCGCGATTTCAAAGGCCACGCCATCGACTTGGAGCGACTGCTGCTACCGTTCGGAAGAAATGGTCGTGTGGAGCAGATCGTTGCATCTCTTCAATTGATCAGTTTGACAGGCACGGTTGATCGCGCCGCGATAGTTCAAGAGTTCGAGGTGCAATCGAAATGTATCTTGTCCGTTCGGATACCTCGCGTGGCGTCAGCTAAGCGCAGGCCATTGGCCGCGACTTGGATGCCAAAGCGTTGAGCACTCCACTCCATTATTGGCGTGACGGAGAATATCCATTCCACCTCAATAGTCGGCGGCCGTCCGACCGCGCCACTGCGCATTATGAGTTTATACGAAGCATGCATTTTTGATATGTCGAAGGAAATTACGGAAATTGCTCATCTCTACGAACAGTAACTTGTTGCAGTACTGAGCCACCAACCAACAATTCGTTTTTCTCACGGGACTTCCGCTCTGCGTCGATTGTGTTGAAAAAGTCGAAAGTAATGCCATTGCCAAAATCTCGCTGAGACCAGTTGAGAGCGAACTCCGGCAAGAAAAGCCTTCGTAGAAAAGCTGGGAAGATCACCGAGCGATCCTGACGATGTTGACGTGGCCCCCCAGGTCCCGCTACCTAAGACGCATCAGAAGTCCTAAGAAAATGGGCATGCTCGCGGCAAAGGCCTTTTTCAACAGAATCAGCCAAAACCGGACAAGAAGCCTCTAGTACCCGGAATCATAGCTGGGTGATACGTCGGCCTTTGAAGGGTCGCTGGCGGACCTTTTTCTTGGTCCAGACGAAGGGCTCGGCTCTGTCGTTGTAGGCGTTGACGTAGGCATCGATGTGTTC
>JAKFVP010000485.1 GCA_021732175.1 Bradyrhizobium sp. | reverse complement strand
CGGCTTCGTTCTCTGTGCCGTAGAGCAGGGCATCCATCCGCGCCTTGTGGTCGCCGGCGGTGAGGAACGCGCCGAACATGTCGAGCGCAGCCGCCTCGGTATCTTCCGACATCGGATCGCTGCGCCAGGCCTGACGCACCAGCCGCTCGGCATTGGCGCGGTCGCCGCGGGCGATCATTGCCTTGGCGAGCGCCAGGCGGCCTTTCGCCGAGATCGGGGATTCGTTCTCGAACCACGACCAGATCGCGGCATCCTCGCGCTTGTCGTCCCACAGCGCCGCTTCGAGCCGCCGGCGCAGGAAGGTCTGGGATGGCCAGCTCGGATTGGCCGAGACGAAGGCGCGGTAGCGTTCGACGGTGACGTTGTTGTTCTCGCTGCGCAGGATCAGCCACTCGCCGAGCTTGCGCGCCACCGGATCTGAAATCGTGGCGACGGCCTGGCTGGCGTCGTCCGCTTTGCGCTTGCGCAAGAGTTCGATGACGTTTTCCAGCGCTTCCTTGTCAGCCTGCGGTGTTGCCGATGTCGCGGCCACCGCGGCAGGCGTGACTGGCTTGCGCGCGCTGACCGCGGGCGGACGCGACGACGGGCCCAGCGGCGCGGCCGCAGGGGCGTGCGCGGTCTGAACGGGCGCGGCCTGAAGGGGGACCGGCAATCCGTTCTTGTCGGCGGCCTTCGGTGCTGCGGATGTGCTCGCCGTTGTCGCCGGCGCAGCCGCCGTTGCTACCGCGGCATTGCGCGCGATCGGCCGCGGCTTTGGCAGCGGCACTTTCGGCGCAGCTTCAGCGGGAATTGCGAACGTCACCACCAGCGCCAGGCACGTTGCCAAAGCAGTGGATCGCAACGCTGCTGCGCGCACGGTTCGGGTCACGGCATTCCTTCGCGGCGAATCGTTGTGGCCTGGGAGCCCCCAGTCCTATTTGATTGAATATGTGGACAAAATACTAACAGACCCCTTTGGGCCCGGCGTGGTGTGCGCCAATACCGCGGCAAAATAGCGGCTGTCCAGCGATGGAACAGGTCCGCTGTGGCCCTATCGCGGGGACCACAGACCCGGTATGAATTGCCCTTCAGTTCACCTGCCGCGCGCAAGTTCCGGAGGAAGTCCATGGCAGCCAAGACAAAATTCAGGGGGTCGTTCACCGCTCTGGTCACGCCCTTCAAGAATGGCTCGCTCGACGAGGCCGCGTTTCGCTCGCTGGTCAACTGGCAGATTTCCGAGGGCACCCATGGTCTGGTGCCGGTCGGCACCACGGGTGAAAGCCCGACGCTCAGCCATGACGAGCACAAGCGCGTGGTCGAATGGTGCATCGAGGAAGCCAAGGGCCGCGTGCCCGTGATCGCCGGCGCCGGCTCCAACTCCACCAAGGAAGCGGTGGAGCTGGCGCAGCACGCCGAGAAGGCGGGCGCCACCGCGGTGCTGGTCGTCACGCCCTATTACAACAAGCCCACGCAAGAGGGCATGTACCAGCACTTCAAGGCGATCAACGACGCCATCAACATTCCGATCATCATCTACAACATCCCGCCGCGCTCGGTGATCGACATGTCCGTCGACACCATGAAGCGGCTCTGGGAGTTGAAGAACATCGCCGGCGTCAAGGACGCCACCGCCAGCATGGTGCGGGTGTCGCAGCAGCGCGCGGCGATGGGCGAGGATTTCAACCAGCTCTCCGGCGAGGACGCCACCGTCATCGGCTATATGGCCCATGGCGGCCATGGCTGCATCTCGGTCACCTCGAACGTCGCGCCGCGGCTGTGCTCGGAATTCCACCTCGCCTGGCAGAAGGGCGACGTCACCACCGCCCTGAAGATTCACGACAAGCTGATGCCGTTGCACGTCAACCTGTTCGCGGAGACGAGCCCGGCGCCGATCAAATATGCGATGTCGCTGCTCGGCAAGATGGACGAGAAGCTGCGCCTGCCGATGGTGCCGTGCCAGGAATCGACGCGCGCCGCCGTGCGCAGCGCCATGGTGCATGCCGGCCTGATCAACTAGAGCGTTTTCAAGCGAAGCGGATACCCGGTTCGCGTCAAGAAAACGCGTCAAACCAAGAGTCGCCGTATTTATTGCTGCTCAAGAAGCCCGTGGTCGCAGGGGAGGATTTGCCGTGCTGAAGGAATTCAAGGAATTCGCGATGAAGGGCAATGTCGTCGACCTCGCGGTCGGCGTCATCATCGGCGCGGCCTTCGGCGGCATCGTGACTTCGCTGGTCGGGGACATCATCATGCCGATCATCGGCGCGATCACCGGCGGGCTCGACTTCTCGAACTATTTCACGGGTCTGTCGAAGTCGGTCACTGCGACCAATTTGGCGGACGCCAAGAAACAGGGCGCGGTGCTGGCTTGGGGTAACTTTTTCACGCTGACAATCAATTTTCTGATCGTCGCCTTCGTGCTGTTTCTGGTCATCCGAGCCATGAACCAGTTCAAGCGCAAGGAGGAGGCTGCGCCGGCGCCGCCGAAGCCGACCCGCGAGGAAGAACTGCTGACGGAGATCCGTGATCTCCTCAAGAAGGGCTAACGTGGCTGCCGAGAAGAACGAACGTCCGATCAAGGTCGTTGCCGAAAACCGCAAGGCCCGCTTCAACTATGCGATCGAGGACACGATCGAGGCCGGCCTTGCGCTGACCGGCACCGAGGTGAAGTCGATCCGCAGCGGCAAGAGCACGATCGCGGAGTCCTATGCCGATTCCAAGGACGGCGAGCTGTGGCTGATCAACGCCAACATCCCGGAATATCTGCAAGGCAACCGCTTCAACCATGAGCCGAAGCGGCCGCGAAAGCTGTTGCTGCACAAGAGGCAGATCAACAAGCTGATGGGCGCGGTCGACCGCGAGGGCATGACGCTGATCCCGCTGAAGCTCTATTTCAACGAGCGCGGCCGGGCGAAGCTGCTGCTGGCGATCGCCAAGGGCAAGAAGCTGCACGACAAGCGCGAGACCACCAAGAAGCGCGACTGGAGCCGCGAAAAGGGCCGGCTGCTGCGAGCGCGGGGGTAGGAACAATGAACCAGAAGAACCTGCTGGAAGTCGACTGGAGCAAGATCCCGGCGCCGACGGATGACGGCAGCGCGGCGCATCTGAAGGGCATGAAAATCCCGGCTGTGAGCCTGCGCGCCACCGACGATACCGCGGTTGATCTTTCCACACTGGCCGGCCGTACCGTCGTGTTCGCCTATCCCCGGACCGGCGAGCCCGGCAAGGTCAGCCTGGTCGACGATTGGGACATGATCCCGGGCGCGCGGGGCTGCACGCCGCAGACCTGCTCGTTCCGCGACCTGTTCGCCGAACTGCGCGCCGCCGGCGCCAAACACGTGTTCGGCCTGTCGACGCAGAGCAACGCCTACCAGACCGAGATGGCCGCGCGGCTGCATCTGCCGTTTCCGGTGCTGTCGGACGAAAAGCTGAAGCTGACCGAAGCGCTGCAACTGCCGACCATGGAGGTGGCGGGCCTGACCCTGATCAAGCGCCTCGCCTTGATCGTGGACGACGGCCGCATCGCCCACGTCTTCTATCCCGTGTTCCCGCCGGACCGGAACGCCGCCGACGTGCTGGACTGGCTGAAGGCAAATCCGCGCTAGGGCCGGATTCTCGCTAGCCGAGATCCTTGCGTACCTGCGCAAACACGCCGTGGAACATCTGCGTCGTCAGCACCCCGGTGTTCGTGTTGTAGCGCGAGCAGTGATAGCTGTCGTAGAGGCGGTAGTTGCCGCACCCATGCACGGCTCCGTGCGCAAACGGCGCATCCTTGGGCTTCAGCCCGAGCGCCTTCACGGTCGAATCATGGGCGATGCGCCCGAGCAGCACGATCGATTTGATCCTCGGCATCGTTGCGATCGTCGCAGCCAGGAACGTCCGGCAGGTGTTGATCTCGGCCGGCAGCGGCTTGTTCTGCGGCGGCACGCAGCGCACGGCATTGCTGATGCGGCAGTCGAGCAGCCTCAAGCCGTCGTCGGGCCGCGCCTCGTACTTGCCCTTGGCAAAGCCATATTCGAGCAGCGTGGAGTAGAGGAGGTCGCCGGCATAGTCGCCGGTGAACGGCCGGCCGGTGCGGTTGGCACCCTGCATCCCCGGCGCGAGTCCGACGATCAGGACCCGCGCATTGGGGTCGCCGAAGGATTCCACCGGTGCGTTGTACCAACTGGGCTCGCGCGCCCGCGCTTCGGCGCGGAACGCCGCCAGCCGGGGGCAGAGCGGACAGTTACGGTCGGGAGCGGTCGCTGAGACCTCGAGATCACTCTTCGAAGTCGTCACCGGCGCCACGGGGCGCCATTGTGGTGGCGCGCTGCAGGAACTGCGGGGCGTGGTGACGCGGTTCGCCATGACGCTCGCCGCTGCGCTCACCGCGCTCGCGCGGGGCGGGGCGCTCGGACGGATCGCGGCCGAGCTTGGACTGCAGTTCCACGAGATCGGTGAAGACGTCGGCCTGGCGGCGCAGCTCGTCGGCGATCATCGGCGGCTGGCTGGCGATGGTGGAGATCACGGTCACCCGCACGCCGCGGCGCTGCACGGCTTCCACCAGCGAGCGGAAATCGCCGTCGCCGGAGAACAGCACCATCTGGTCGATGTGCTCGGCGAGCTCCATGGCGTCGACGGCCAGCTCGATGTCCATGTTGCCCTTGACCTTGCGGCGGCCGGAGGCGTCGATGAACTCCTTCGTCGCCTTGGTGACGACGGTGTAGCCGTTGTAGTCGAGCCAGTCGATCAGCGGGCGGATCGAGGAGTATTCCTGATCCTCGATGATGGCGGTGTAATAGAAGGCGCGGAGCAGGGTGCCGCGGCCCTGGAATTCCTTGAGGAGGCGCTTGTAATCGATGTCGAAGCCGAGCGTCTTCGCCGTGGCATAGAGGTTGGCGCCGTCGATGAAGAGCGCAATCTTGTTTGAAACGGGTGTCGACATCAAAGCCTTCTTTTCGCTTGGTAGTTGTTAACGCGTTTTCGCGCAGCTGCAAAGAGCTGCGTTCAGTTTCACGCCTTGGCGCCTAAAGTTCGGTGAATCCATCCCCCCGACAGTGACCACTGCAATTGTGGTACGGCGAGGGCGAAAAACCTAGCTTTTTGACACTGCAATGTAGTGTTTTGTCTTGTCCTGGACGGCACCTGTGCCACGTCACGGGACGCTCCGGCCTTCTGGCCCCGGCAAGGGGTTAGCAGAAGGGGACGGGTAACGCCAAATCACAATTTGGCCTTGCGTATTCCTACGCAGGACTATAACTAGCCCAGAACAATCAGCAATTTAGGCCCCATTTAACGGAGCGACAGCAGATGGCGCGCGTCACCGTCGAAGACTGCATTGACAAGGTGGACAACCGGTTCGACCTGGTTCTCCTGGCCGCGCATCGCGCGCGCATGATCTCGTCGGGATCGCAGCTCACTGTCGATCGGGACAACGACAAGAACCCGGTGGTCTCGCTGCGCGAGATCGCGGAATCCTCGATTTCCCCGGAAGATTTGAAGGAAGAGCTGGTTCACTCCCTGCAGAAATTCGTCGAGGTCGACGAGCCCGAGCCGGACACCGTGCCGCTGATCGGATCGGCCGGCGCCAGCGTGGATGCCGACGATACCGAAGTGGCGGTCGAGCGGATGACCGAAGAGGAGCTGCTCAAGGGCCTCGAAGGCCTCGCTCCCCCGGAGGAGCAGCCGGAAGAGGACGAGTAACCGTAGCGGCGCACCGCAATTTTACGAAAAGGCCCGGACATTTGTTCGGGCCTTTGCTTTTGTTGACATTTTTTCGGTTAGGATGCGTTCTTTAGACGGCGGTTGAGCGTCTATGCCCGGTCCGGTGCATTTTGGCTCAAAAGGCGTCGAAGAGAACGGCGAATCGAATGGTGTTTTGGCGTCGCAGTTCACGGCAGATGGAGGCAGCGACCGAGCAGGTCGCGGTCGCACCATCAACTGCGCCGGCCCGATCCGCCAAGCCGCGCGCCGGAATCATGCGGCAATACGATCTGGTTGAGAAAGTCCGATCATACAACCCGGATACCAATGAGGACCTGCTCAACCGCGCCTATGTCTACGCCATGAAGGCGCACGGGGCGCAGACCCGCGCCTCCGGCGATCCCTATTTCTCGCATCCGCTGGAGGTCGCGGCGATCCTCACCGGCCTCAAGCTCGATGACGCCACCATCGTTGCCGCGTTGCTGCACGACACCATCGAGGACACCGAGGCGACGCGGGCCGAGATCGACCAGGTCTTCGGCCACGAGATCGGCGCGCTGGTCGAGGGCCTGACCAAGCTGAAGCGCCTGGAACTGGTCTCGCGCGAGGCCAAGCAGGCGGAGAACCTGCGCAAGCTCTTGCTGGCGATCGCTGACGACGTCCGCGTGCTCCTGATCAAGCTCGCCGACCGCCTGCACAACATGCGCACGCTGGAATTCGTACCCGCAGCCTCGCGCCGCCGCATCGCCGAGGAGACGCTCGACATCTATGCGCCGCTCGCCGGGCGCATGGGCATGCAGGAGATGCGCGAGGAGCTGGAGGACCTTTCCTTCCGCACCATCGATCCCGAGGCCTACGGCGTCGTCAAGCAGCGCCTCGATGCGCTGGCCGAGAAGAACCGCAACCTTATCAGCGAGATCGAAAGCCAGCTGCAGAAGAACCTGCAGAAGAACGGCGTCGTCGCCCATGTCTACGGCCGGCGCAAGAAGCCGTTTTCGATCTGGACCAAGATGGAGCGCAAATCGGTCGGCTTCGAGCAATTGTCCGACATCTTCGGCTTCCGCATCGTGCTGGATTCCGTGGAGGCCTGCTACCGCGCGCTCGGCGTGGTGCACACCACCTGGCCTGTGGTGCCTGGCCGCTTCAAGGATTACATCTCGACGCCGAAGCAGAACGACTATCGCTCGATCCACACCACCGTGATCGGCCCCGGCAACCAGCGTGTCGAGCTGCAGATCCGTACCGAGGAAATGGACCGCATCGCCGAATTCGGTATCGCTGCGCACGCGTTTTACAAAGACGGCATCGGCTCGCCGACCGAGATGCTGAACCGGGAATCGAACGCGTTCGCCTGGCTGCGCCACACCATCGGCATGCTCTCGGAAAGCGCCAATCCGGAAGAGTTTCTGGAGCACACCAAGCTCGAACTGTTCCATGACCAGGTGTTCTGCTTCACCCCGCGCGGCAAACTGATCGCGCTGCCGCGCCACGCCAACGTGATCGACTTCGCCTATGCCGTGCACACCGACGTCGGCAACAGCGCGGTCGGCTGCAAGATCAACGGCAAGTTCGCGCCGCTGTCCTCGGAGCTCACCAATGGCGACGAGGTCGAGGTGCTGACCTCGGACGCGCAATCGGCGCCGCCGTCGGCCTGGGAGTCGCTGGCGGTAACGGGCAGGGCGCGCGCCGCGATCCGCAGGGCCACCCGCACCGCCGTGCGCGACCAGTATGCCGGCCTCGGCCGGCGCATCATCGAGCGACTGTTTGCCCGCGCCAAGATCGAATATGCCGACGACAAGCTGAAGGGCGCGCTGCCGCGGCTGGCGCGCGCCTCGATCGAGGACGTGATGGCCTCGGTCGGCCGCGGCGAATTGAAGGCTTCCGACGTCGCCCGCGCGATGTACCCCGATTACAAGGAAGAGCGCGTCGCGCGCTACGGCCTGAAGAAGGGCCTTGCCGATAAGCTGAAGGCGGCGCAGCCGCATCACCCGGCGCGCGCCACCGCCGTCATCCCGGTCGGCGGCACCGGCAGGGCGGATCTTCCGATCAAGTTTGCGCCCAATGGCGGCGCCGTGCCCGGCGACCGCATCGTCGGCATCGTCACGCCCGGCGAGGGCATCACGATCTACCCGATCCAGGCGCCGGCGCTGAAGGATTTTGAGGACGAGCCTGAGCGCTGGCTCGACGTGCGCTGGGACATCGACGAAACCACGCCGCAGCGCTTCCCCGCGCGCATCCGCGTCGACAACGTCAACGAGCCCGGCAGCCTCGCCCAGGTCGCCACCGTCATCGCCGAGCATGACGGCAATATCGACAATATCAGTATGTCGCGCCGTTCGCCCGATTTCACCGAGCTGACCATCGACCTTGAGGTCTACGACCTCAAGCATCTCAGTGCAATTATCGCGCAGCTCCGTGCAAAAGCGGTCGTCGCGCGCGTCGAACGCGTCAACGGATAGCGAATTTGTCATTGCCGGGCTTGACCCGGCAATCCATCATTCCCAAGAAGATGGATGCGCATCTCGTGCGCATGAAAATGTTGGTGACCCCGCAATGCCCAAAGCCCCGCCGCTGCGCCTTGGCGTCAATGTCGATCACGTCGCGACCCTGCGCAACGCGCGCGGCGGAACGCGTCCCGATCCCGTGCGCGCGGCGCTCGCCGCCATCGAGGCCGGCGCCGACGGAATCACGGCGCATCTTCGCGAGGATCGCCGCCACATCCGCGACGAGGACATGACGCGGCTGAAGGCGGAGATTTCCAAGCCGCTGAATTTCGAGATGGCGGCGACCGCCGACATGCTGCGCCTGTCGCTCGCGACCAAACCGCACGCGGTGTGCCTAGTGCCGGAGCGGCGCGAGGAGCTCACCACCGAAGGCGGGCTCGACGTCGCCGGCCTGCATAACTCGCTGCAGCCGTTCATCGCAAAACTTGGCGATGCCGGCATCCGTGTCTCGCTGTTTATTGCCGCCGATCCGAGCCAGATCGAGTGGGCGGCAAAACTGCGCGCGCCGGTGATCGAAATCCACACCGGCGCCTGGTGCGATGCCGTGGTCGACGGTCACACGG
>JAKFVP010000488.1 GCA_021732175.1 Bradyrhizobium sp. | reverse complement strand
TCGCTAGCCTGCTGTGGCTTGCCGCGCCCGCGATTGCTGCCGAGTCGCCGGCCGACATGATCTCCAGCTACCGCCTGAAGAATGGCGAGATCCGCGTCGTGCGCGATGCAACGCTCGATCGCATCGCGGCGGAGCAGGCGCGGGCGATGGCGGCACAGGACAATCTCAGCCACGATGCGGCCGGTCCCTTCACCAGGCGTGTTGCGCCGGCGAAGGCCGGGAGCGTGGCCGAGAACATCGCCTATGGCTACGACAGTTTCGGGAAGACGCTCGGCCAGTGGATCGACTCCTCCGGGCATCGCCGGAATCTGCTGTTGCACAATGCCACCCGCGTCGGGATCGCAAGCGCGAGGAGCGCCAGCAAGCGCACCTATTGGGCCATGGTGATCGCCGGCGACTATGAGCCGAAGACGAAAGGCAAGGGCAAGAAAGACAGGGAGCCCGTCGTTGCCGTGAAGCGCGAGGCGGCTTCCTCGGGCAAGCCCAAGTCCAGCAGCTGCACCATCAAGATCCTCAGCCTCTGCATTTGAGCGGGGCTGCCCGAGCTCAGCTTTACGCCGGTGATGAGCAATGCAGCCAGATGAGCGGAAGCTTTCCCTCCGGCCGTTCCCGCGCATAGCTCGATTCTTCAAACCCGTGCTACGATTGGAATACCTCAGCAGTGGTGACCTCACATGCCGATCAAGCCGGTCGCGGCCACCGACATGGATATGGCTCGTGCACGCCAGATCGTGCGCGCACTTGAGCCGCTCAAAACGCTGACGGGCGACGACTTCGAGATTGTCGCGAGGACGATCGCCCAGAGCTTCGCAGAGGGCCGCAGGCAGGGTTTGGATATCGCCAAGGATTGGAGCGAGGACGACTGGCGGCAATTCAAGGCCTGCTCCAGGCAGGCCGCGCCCCTCACTGAAAGCAAGGCGTGACTGAGCCGTTAGATTGCCGGCCGCGGCCTGGCAAACCGCGGTTCGATGGCCATGGTGGAGCCGGTCAATGGACCTGCAACGACAGACGGATATCCGTGCTGGCAAACGTGCCCCGGTCCAGGGTGATCACATTGAGATCGACGACGTTGAGCGACTTTGGATTCTCATAGACATATTTGACGTGCCAGGTCCCGCTGAAGTCGGGGGTGACGATGAAGTCGCGGGATCGCAGCACGCCGATCATCAGCCTCGCCGCGTCACGGTTCGTGATCGGCGAGCGCAGGAGGGCGTCGATCACGACGGCCAGCGTCGTGCCGTTGGTCAGCATGGTGCGCGCGGTGTCGTCACCATGCAGACTCCTCAACGCTCCAACGATCGCCGCGACGGTGTGCGGGTCGCGCATAACTGGCCTCGATTGATCGGCAAAAGACTTGTCGGTAAAACGCCAAATGTGCCGTCCCGCTCTACAATCATCCGGCGGGAGCAAAAACATGCCGGCCGAATGCGTCCGGTCCACGGCACATGGAGTGAAATCACTGCTATCCACAGCCCTTTTTCGTCTCCGGGCCCGGCGCCGACCGGTGCGCCGGCTCCGGGAAATGTGAGTTTTGACAACGGCCAGCCCGGCTGGACTCGCATTCCGGCGTCGTTCAAGCTGCCGCCTCGGGCCCGCGAGCGGCGACAAGGAAGTCCGTATCGGGCCATCCGGGAGCGCCGCGATGATGCACCTTGCGAGGCCTTTCCTTCTCTCCGCCGCGCTGTGCGCTGCAGCGCTTTCGCCTGTTCATGCCGAGATGGACGTGGCGCGGCTGAAGGCTGCGATCGAGACCTCGTTCGAGGCCGACTATCCCAGGCTCGATGCGCTCTACCGGGATCTGCACGCCAATCCCGAACTGGCCTTCCAGGAGGTCAAGACCGCGGCGAAACTCGCCACTGAGATGCGCGCGCTCGGTTTCGAGGTGACCGAGAAGGTCGGCGGGACCGGCCTCGTCGCCATCTACAAGAACGGTGACGGCCCGACGGTGATGGTGCGCACCGAGCTCGACGCGCTGCCGATGGAAGAGAAAACCGGGCTGCCCTATGCCAGCAGCGTCAAGACCACCTGGAACGGCAGGGAAACATCGGTGGCGCATGCCTGCGGCCACGACATCCACATGACGAGCTGGGTCGCCACGGCGAAAACGCTGGTCGGACTTAAAGACCAGTGGCGGGGCACGCTGATGTTCATTGCCCAGCCGGCCGAAGAAGTCGGTGCGGGCGCCATGGCGATGCTGCGGGAAGGGCTGTTCACGCGATTTCCAAAGCCTGATTTCGGCTTTGCCCTGCACGCCATCGGCGGCTTCGCCCATGGCACCGTGCTCTATACGGTCGGGGCCGGCTCCTCGTCGGCCGACGGCCTCTTCATCAAATTCCGCGGCCGCGGCGGCCACGGCGCGATGCCGCAGGCCACCATCGACCCCGTGATGATGGCCGCGCGCTTTGTCGTCGACGTCCAGAGCGTGATCAGCCGGGAAAAGGACCCGGCCGAATTCGGCGTCGTCAGCATCGGTTCGATCCAGGGCGGCACCGCGCAGAACATCATTCCCGACGATGTGACGCTGACGGGTACGGTCCGCAGCTTCAAGCCTGATGTGCGCGACAAGATGATCGCCGGGATCCAGCGGACCGCGAAGGCGGTCGCCGCGATGTCGAATGCGCCGGAGCCGCTGGTCATCGTGACCGAGGGCATCAAGGCCGTGATCAACGATGCTGGTGTAGTTGCCACCGCGGAAAAAGCGCTGAGAGTGGCATTCGCTGACAAGCTGCGGCCGATACCGGCCGTCGCGCCAAGCGAGGATTTTTCGGAGTTCGTCAATTCCGGCGTGCCCTCGATGTTCTTCCGGATCGGCGTCCACGAGCCCGAGCGCGTCGCCGCCGCCCGCGCGGGCGACGGCCCGCAGCTTCCCGCCAACCACTCGCCCCTGTTCGCGCCGGTGCCAAAGCCGACCTTGCAGACCGGCGTCACAGCCATGACGCTGGCGGTGCTGAGCGCGTTCGACGGGCATGCAAAGGGGAAGTGAGCGCGTCAGCCGAGCAGAACGATATAAATGAGGGTCCCGCTGGCAAACGCCGAGATCGCCCAAATCACGAGATCGAAACCTTCGGTCGGCTCAATACGCATCGAACCACTCCTTTTGAAGCCCCAGTTTGAGAGACTGCCCGCCAGACCAAAGGGACTGCGGCTGCGCCGCTTGTCAGCGCGCGCGATTTGGCAGGCGAAACGGGAAAATTCGCCCGGAGGGGCGGGGGCTCATGCGGAGTGCACGAGCTCCTTCGCCCACTCTGCGGCGAGATCCTTGATCCGCTCGTATCTCAGGGTCGCCGGCTTGCCATTTCGAACAATGGTCGCCCTCTTGCGCTCGTCGAGAGGCAAGGTCATCGCTCGGGCTACCGCCGAGCGTAATCTCATGGAGCCATGATTGGTGAGGGTCACCAGTTCTTCAGGGTCTAAAGCCATTTTGCGTGCTCACGCTTACAAGCTGGCTCAATGAGCCAGCGCACACGCCCCGAATGCCCAATTGGAAGTCTAGTCGAGCCCGGTTAAGGCTTGGTTGCCCGCACGTCAGCCGCTGCAGTTTCAGGCGTTACTTCAACGCGCACTGAAGGTGAGACCGGCGCGCTCCGCCAAACGCTTGCGCAACGCCGGACCCATCAGCGCGCCCGGCGTCCAGATGCCGCCTTCGCCCTGCACGTCGCGCACGAGGCAAAGGGCGCTCTCGGCGATCATCTTGCTGGTCGAGCCGTAGCCCGGATCGCGGTCGCCCGTGACGACAGCCTCGACCCGTCCGCCATCCGGCAGCTCGCCCAGGAAGAGGATGTCGTAGAAGCCCTTCTCGCGATCCTCCCGGGTCGGGCCCGCGCCGCGCTTGAGACCGCCGCTCCCGAGCAGGGAAACCACCGTGGCGAAAGCCTCCGTCGCCACGCGAGGAATGTCCCCCAGCCCAGGTGCGACCATCATCTCATCGTAGACGAAATCCGTGCCGTAGGGGTGACCCAGCAGGAAGTTCGTGCGGTGCACGTTCTTGGTGTTGACCGGCGCCATGGGGAACGGCACCAGCAACGCCTGCATGCCCGGGTCGTATTCGGGGATGAGGCCTGCCGGTTGGGACGGCCCGGTGAAACCCGGTGTCAACGCGAAGGGGTCGGTGAGTAGTTTGATCAGGGCCGGATCGCGCGCGGCGGCGGCCAACGTCGCCTGGGCGCTCGCTGCGGTGCCGCCGGACATGCCGCCTCTCATTTTGCGCAGGCGGGCTTTGACCCGCCGCGCGGGACGTCCGAATTTTTCGCGCGCCTTCTCCTGCAAAGTGAGCACGCCGAGATCGAACGGGATGGAATCGAAGCCGCATGAGAAGACGATGCGCGCGCCCGTTCGTTTCGCCTCATCATGATGGGCGTCGATCATGCGCCGCATCCAGGCCGGTTCGCCGCAGAGATCGACATAGGCCGTGCCCGTCGCCGCGCAGGCCGCCACCAGCTCGGCACCGTGCAGCTGATAAGGTCCGACCGTCGTGATAATCACGGCCGCACGCTCGCACATCGAACGCAGGCTGGCCGGCTCGGCGGCATCCGCCTGAACCAACGGCAAATCGTCCGGTGCGCCGATCCCGGCACGCACCTTCTTGAGCTTGTCGATCGAGCGACCTGCAATAGCCCAAGAAAGGGTGCCGGCCGGAGCATCGTCGCCGCGATAGGCCGTCGTCAGATATTCGGCGATAAGCCGTCCGGTGTAACCCGTCGCGCCGTAGACGATGAGGTCGAAGTCTCGCTTCATTGAACCGTCCCATCGCGTTTGAGGGAGGCTATCACGGTTTTCGCCGCCGTAGGGTGGGCAAAGCGCAAGCGTGCCCACCTTCAAGAGCGCGCAGTCAAAGGTGGGCACGGCGCAAATGCGCCTTTGCCCACCCTACCGAGTTCTATGTCCCCCGAGGCCCAAAACAGACGTCCCCACGTTATTCGAGCACCGCGTCGGCGCGGGCGAGCAGAGCCGGCGGGAGGGCGAGGCCGAGCGACTTTGCAGTGGTGAGGTTGATGATGAGTTCGAAGTTTGTCGGCAACTCGACGGGAAGGTCACTCGGGCGCGTACCTTTCAGTATCTTGTCGACATAGTAGGCGGCGCGGCCGTAGTGCGCGCAGAAGTTCAGCCCGTAGGACATCAGGCCGCCGGCTTCGACGTACTCCCTGATCTGGAAGATTGTCGGTAACCGGTTCTCCAGAGCAAACTCTGCGATACGCCTGCGCTGCGCAAAACTGATTGCCTCTTGCAGTGTAATGAGTGCATCGCAATTGAAATGCGCGCGCGAAGATAGGAGCTTTTCCAAATCCTCAGGCGATCGAAATTCGATCGGGTCGATGCCTACGCCGGAAGCCTGTCCGCCGATCTTGAGCTCCTGAAGCTCCAGCATCTTGGCGGAGTTTTCGGGATTATGCAGGACGCAGAAGCGCGCGACGTTTGGAGCGGCCTCTGTCAACAGCTCGATCAGTTTTGCGCTTGTCGATGGGAAATAATTCGATACTCCGGTCATGTTGCCGCCGGGGCGCGCAAGGCTGGCAACGATCCCGCTGGCCACAGGATCGCTTACTGCTATGAAAACGACTGGAATCCGAGTCGCTTCCTGCTTGGCTGCCATTGCCCCGGGCGTGGATGTCGTGACAATCACGTCCGGATTCAAACGGACAAGTTCGGCCGCGAACTTCGCATATCGATCGACAATTCCCTCGGTCCAGCGAACTTCCAGTTTAAAGTCTCGTCCCTCAGTCCAGCCAAAATTGCGCATCTCGGAAAGGAAACAGGAAAGCAGCCTCAGGCCAACAGCCGACGATGAGCCGCCAAGAAAACCCACGCGCGCCGGCGCTGGGCGCTGCGCCCGTGCAGCAAATGTGGCGGCCGACAACCATCCGGCGCAGGCCAATCCGATGAACTCGCGCCGTCTCATCGATCTTCCCCGAAGGTAACGCGGCAGTCTACAGCGTACCACTTTGTAGCGAGAGGGCGAGCGAGAACGGGCAGACAATGGGTCGCGCCAGCGCGCCTTTGCCCACCCCACAGAGTTCACGAACGGCCGTTGAACAGCGCGCGCTCGCGTTCAACCGTCTCGTGGATGTAGTCGGCGACGGCGCGGATGCGGGCGAGGTCCTTGCTGTCCGCGTGCATCAGCATGAAGAAGGTGCGCAGGATCGAAACTTCCTCTGGGAGTACCGGCGTTAGCTCGGGATGCGCCGAGGCCATGAAATGCGGCAGCACGGCGATGCCGAAGCCGGAGATGGTGGCATTTAGCTGCGCGATCAGATTGGCGCTGCGGAATTTCGCGGAGATCTTTGGCGAGACCTGCGGCAGGTAATCGAGTTCCGGCGTGAACAGCAGCTCCTCGATGTAGCCGACGAAGCGATGCGCGGCGAGATCGGCGCGGTCGTTGATTTTGGGCACTCGCGCCAGATAGGCGGGGGCGGCGTAAAGGCCGAGGCGATAGTCGAGCAGTTTGCGGCCGACGATGCGGCCTTCCTTCGGCATGGTGAGGCTGATGGCGATATCGGCTTCGCGCTTGGAGAGGCTGAACAGCCGCGCGGTTGCGACCAGTTGCAGGTCGAGATCGGGGTACCGCTCGCCGAAGGCGACCAGCCGTGAGGCGAGGAAATGGCTGCCGAAGCCGTCGGGCGCGCCGATCCGCACGGTGCCGGTCAGATGCGCGCGCGAGCCGCCGACCGCCTCCTGGTTGGCGACGATGGTCGATTCCATCGCCTCGGCACTGTCGGCCACCCGCTGGCCGGCCTCGGTCAGCAGGTAGCCCGACTTGCGGCGGTCGAACAGTTTTGCCGAAAGCGTCTGCTCGAGCCGGTCGACCCGGCGAATGACGGTGGCATGATCGACGCCGAGTTGCCGGGCGGCAGCCGACACCGATCCGCCCCGCACGACGGCGAGCACGAAGCGGAAATCATCCCAGTCGATCGCGCCGCCTTGATCCAGCATTTCCGCACATCTAAGGTGCAATATCTCGGACTTGAATCCTATAAAATGCAGGTCAAAAGGGTTTGTAAAGCGACCCGGCACCGGATTGATACGATCCGGGCGGGACCAGGGAGGTTTTCATGCGCTCAATCGGACATTTCATCGGCGGCAAGGAAGTAAAGGGTACGTCCGGACGGACGGCCGACGTGTTCGAGCCGATGACGGGCGATGTGCAGGCCAAGGTGGCGCTGGCGTCCAGGGCCGAGGTCCGCGCCGCGGTCGAGAACGCCGCGCTGGCGCAGCCGGAATGGGCCAACACCAATCCGCAGCGCCGCGCGCGCGTGATGATGAAGTTCCTTGAACTGGTGCAGCGCGACTACGACAAGCTCGCCGAGCTTTTGGCGCGCGAGCACGGCAAGACCGTGCCTGATGCCAAGGGCGACATCCAACGCGGCCTTGAGGTCGCGGAATTCGCCTGCGGCATTCCGCATCTGATGAAGGGTGAGTACACCGAGGGCGCCGGCCCCGGCATCGATATCTATTCGATGCGACAACCCTTGGGAGTGGTCGCAGGGATAACGCCGTTCAATTTCCCGGCGATGATCCCGATGTGGAAGTTTGCGCCGGCCATCGCCTGCGGCAATGCGTTCATCCTGAAGCCCAGCGCGCGCGATCCGGGCGTGCCGATGAAACTCGCCGAGCTGATGATGGAGGCGGGCCTGCCGCCCGGCATCCTCAATGTCGTCAACGGCGACAAGGAAGCCGTCGATGCCATCCTCGACGACCCCGATATCAAGGCCATCGGCTTCGTCGGCTCGACGCCGATCGCGCAATACATCTACGAGCGCGCCGCGCAAACCGGCAAGCGCTGCCAGTGTTTCGGCGGCGCCAAGAACCACGCCATCGTGATGCCCGATGCCGACATGGACCAGACCGTCGATGCGCTGATCGGCGCCGGCTATGGCTCGGCCGGCGAGCGCTGCATGGCGGTGTCGGTCGCAGTCCCCGTCGGCAAGACCACGGCCGACCGGCTGATGGAAAAGCTGATCCCGCGCGTGGAAAGCCTGAAGATCGGCACCTCGATCGATCCGGCCGCCGATTACGGTCCGCTGGTGACCCGCGAGGCGGTCGAGAAGGTCAAGGGCTACATCGATATCGGCATCAAGGAAGGCGCGACGCTCGCCGTCGACGGCCGCGGCTTCAAGATGCAGGGCTACGAAAAGGGTTTCTATCTCGGCGGTTCGCTGTTCGACAACGTCACCAAGGACATGCGGATCTACAAGGAAGAGATCTTTGGCCCCGTACTCTCGGTGGTGCGCGCGCATGACTACAAGGAAGCGCTGGCACTGCCGTCCGAGCACGACTACGGCAACGGCGTTGCCATCTTCACCCGCGACGGCGATGCCGCGCGCGACTTCGCGGCGCGCGTCAATGTCGGCATGGTCGGTATCAACGTGCCGATCCCGGTGCCGATCGCCTACTACACCTTCGGCGGCTGGAAGAAGTCGGGTTTTGGCGATCTCAACCAGCATGGCCCGGATTCGATCCGCTTCTACACCAAGACCAAGACGGTGACCTCGCGCTGGCCGTCCGGCGTCAAGGAAGGCGCGGAGTTCTCGATCCCGACGATGAAGTGACGGCGCGTTAGCGCCGTCATTGCGAGCGAAGCGAAGCAATCCAGCTTCCTTCGCCGCGGCGACAAAGCTGGATTGCTTCGTCGGGCGTGTCATCTTTTTGGTGAAGTCGGCTGATTCACTGCCTGCGTGGATTCGGAGCAAATGATGAACATTCGGATTCGGCAAGCGGAGCGTCGCCAGGCGGGTTTTGAACTGGTCGACCTTGAGA